>NZ_JAMYLM010000089.1:0-535 GCF_040317995.1 Mesorhizobium sp. M1334 | reverse complement strand
ACACGCATATCGACTATTTCGGAATAGACCCCTATCCGGTGCGCACGGGAACGGACACGGTCGATTACGACATGATCGATCGAGCCGTGGCTGCAGCGGTGAAATCGGGCATCCCGGTTAGCAACATCGTTTCCGGTCTACCAGGCCTTTGGCGGCGGTAACTGGGAGACTTCCGATGGCGGAAGACAGGTCATGCCCACCCCCGAACAGATGCAAACCATGATCGATCATTGGGCCGCACTGGTGCCGTCACCTGCCTTCGACTACACCTACAAATGGGGAACGCAGAACGGCGACACCGCGCTTGAAAGCTCCCCGGAACTGCAAGCCGTTTTCCGGGAGCACAACCTCGCTACCACCGGAACCACCCCGCCTCCCGTCGACACAAGCGACATCTTGTATGGCACCAGCGGCGACGATGTGTTTCACGGGGCCGGCGGCCACACGATGATCGGCTATGGCGGCAATGATACCTATTATGTCGACGATGTCCGCGATAAGGAGATTGAGGCTGCGGGCGGCGGTACCGATAAAG
>NZ_JAMYLM010000088.1:0-536 GCF_040317995.1 Mesorhizobium sp. M1334 | reverse complement strand
CCGAACAGGCCGACGCCGAAAGGTGGACACGCTTTGCGAGCTCGCTTTTCGAAATCCGACCATCTGACTGGATCTCTGAGAGAATCCGGACATCCCAGGCGTCCAGTCGCACAGGATCGGGTTTCGACTTCATGATCTTTTGCTCTCAAGCCGTGGTCGACAGCGCAATTAGTGCCAACCGATTGCATCATTAATTGAAGCGAACGAATAGAGTGGGGGTCATTCGTCCTCGGCCTGCAAGCTTCACTGCGAGGTGTCGAAGTCAGGGGAACTGGGAACGAATCAAGCAGAAACGCTTTGGAAGAGTTGGGTATTGCCCCTGCCCCCAACCGGGCGATGACGCATTTGGAAAGGAGTGATCGCCGTTGGTGGCGGGCCTCCTCGAAAATGAATGGCGTATGTTTCGTAAGCGCGAATTTCCCCGCACCTTTTGCTGTTGAGTGCTCTGATGCATGAGAAGCTATGCGGGGGAGCGGCGAGGTGGCACCACGTCGTACGATCAACCCGAAGGATAGACTATCATGTCCAAAGTCGAC
>NZ_JAMYLM010000087.1:0-577 GCF_040317995.1 Mesorhizobium sp. M1334 | reverse complement strand
AAGGCAGTATAGCGGCGCGTAGTCGGGTGCTGACATCTGTCCGGCCTCTGATGCGGCCTTCCATTTGCCGCCGGCCCGTATGGGAGTTCGCCGATCGGATCCATATCACTACCGCGCGCTCGAAGCGCTCTGTGCTGAACTGGTTTTTCCGATCCGTCTCTCATCGACTGTCGCGCCATACCTCTCCGTGTGACCTTCCTACACCTGCGACGACCTCAGACCGAGCTGCTATGCTGCCACGGCCGGAGCCCTGTAGGTCCCACCTCTTGCCATGAGCGCCCAGACGATGCGGGCCATCTTGTTGGCAAGAGCGACGACCACAAGCATTGGCGGCTTGCGGGCGAGCATGCGCCCAAGCCACGATCCTTCCCGAATGCCTCGCCGACGAGCATGACGCACGACAGCGCTCGCTCCGATGATAAGCAGGCGCCGCAATGTACGCTCGCCCATCTTCGATGTTGCACCGAGCTTCTGTTTACCGCCGGTTGAGCGTTGCAGCGGCGTCAGGCCCAGCCAAGCGGCGAAGTCGCGCCCCTTTCGGAAGATTGCGGCGCAAGGCGCCAGTGCAACCAGAGCC
>NZ_JAMYLM010000086.1:0-581 GCF_040317995.1 Mesorhizobium sp. M1334 | reverse complement strand
CCGGCAAAAACCGCGTCGTCGAGCTGGATCTTGTCCTGGAGCTTGTTGAAGTCGGTGATCCTGTCGATATTACCGGCTCCAAGAGCGCTGTTGAACACGAAGGCATCATTGCCTCCGTTACCGGTCAAGATGTCGGCACCTCGTGCGCCGTTGATGATGTTCGCGCCGGCGTTGCCCTGGATGGCTTGGTTAAACTCGTTGCCAGTGAGATTGATTGCTCCCGTGCCGGAAGGATTTGTGGTGGCAAGAAGCTCAACTTGGGAGCCGGCCGAAAGAGCATAGCTCACCGTGGAAAATACCCTGTCGCCGCCGCCGCCGGCCGCTTCAATCACCCTGTCGCCAGCATTGTCGACGACGTAAGTGTCATTGCCGCCATAGCCTGTCAGCGTGTCGGCGCCACCCATACCGTTGATGTAATTAGCACCGGCATTGCCTTGGATCGTCTGGGCGAACTCGTTGCCAACGAGATTGATTGCTGCCGTGCCGGAGGGATTCGTGGTAGCAAGAAGTTCGACCTGCGAGGCTGCCGAGTGCACAAGCGCAAAGCTTGCTGAGGCGAGCACCTTGTCGATACCACCGCC
>NZ_JAMYLM010000085.1:0-583 GCF_040317995.1 Mesorhizobium sp. M1334 | reverse complement strand
TGACCTTGCCGTCGATCTCTTCGCACAGCCGGCTGACCTGGCTTTTGGAGATGCCGCTCATGCCCATGGCCTTGACCAGGTCGTCGACCGAGCGGGTCGAGATCCCCTGGACGTAGGCCTCCTGACGGCGGTCAGCGCCTTCTCGGCCATGCGGCGCGGTTCTAGGAAACCGGGGAAATAGGAGCCCTTCCTGAGCTTGGGGATGCGCAGCTCGACGGTGCCCGCGCGCGTCTCCCAGTCGCGCTCGCGATAGCCGTTGCGCTGGGCCGTGCGCAACGGGCTCTTCTCGCCATAGGCGGCGCCGGTGGCGGCCCCAACCTCCAGTTCCATCAGCCGCTCGGCGGCAAAGCCAATCATCTCGCGCAAGAGATCGGAATCAGGAGTCTTCTCCACGAGCGCGCGCAGGTTCATCATGTCGTCGGTCATCGATGGTTCCTTCGAATCAGGTTGGTGTCAGCAACCCGACCTTACCGGCGAACTGTCGATGACCACCGCAAAGCCGCTCGCTCGCTTGTATGGGCTAATCTTTGTCAAGGTGATCTTTCAGTCGTTCCGTCTCCTTGTTCAGCCGTGTGCGCCCATT
>NZ_JAMYLM010000084.1:0-613 GCF_040317995.1 Mesorhizobium sp. M1334 | reverse complement strand
TGACCTTGCCGTCGATCTCTTCGCACAGCCGGCTGACCTGGCTTTTGGAGATGCCGCTCATGCCCATGGCCTTGACCAGGTCGTCGACCGAGCGGGTCGAGATACCCTGGACGTAGGCCTCCTGGATGACAGCGGTTAGCGCCTTCTCGGCCATGCGGCGCGGTTCGAGAAAACCGGGGAAGTAGGAGCCCTTCCTGAGCTTGGGGATGCGCAGCTCGACGGTGCCGGCCCGCGTCTCCCAGTCGCGCTCGCGATAGCCGTTGCGCTGGGCCGTGCGCAATGGGTTCTTCTCGCCATAGGCGGCGCCGGTGGCGGCCCCAACCTCCAGCTCCATCAGCCGCTCGGCGGCAAAGCCGATCATCTCGCGCAAGAGATCGGAATCCGGAGTCTTCTCCACGAGCGCGCGCAGGTTCATCATGTCGTCGGTCATCGATGGTTCCTTCGAATCAGGTTGGAGTCAGCAACCCGACCTTACCGGCGAACCGTCGATGACCACCGCAAAGCCGCTCGCTCGCTTGTATGGGCTAATCTTTGTCAAGGTGATCTTTCAGTCGTTCCGTCTCCTTGTTCAGCCGTGTGCGCCCATTTGTTCCTGCTTTGGCTCCGGGGTCCA
>NZ_JAMYLM010000083.1:0-618 GCF_040317995.1 Mesorhizobium sp. M1334 | reverse complement strand
CCGTGCCGGAGGGATTCGTGGTAGCAAGAAGTTCGACCTGCGAGGCTGCCGAGTGCACAAGCGCAAAGCTTGCTGAGGCGAGCACCTTGTCGATACCACCGCCCACCGCCTCGAACACCCTGTCGCCGGCATTGTCTACATAGTACGTGTCGTTGCCGCCATAGCCGGTCATGGTATCGGCCCCACCCCCGCCGTTGATGACATTGGCGCCGGCATTGCCCTGGATAGTCTGGGCGAACGCATTGCCGGTCAGGTTGATCGCCGTGGTGCCGGACGGGCTGTTGGTGGCGAGAAGTTCGATCTCCGATCCGGCCGCAAGCGCATGACTTACGGAGGCGAATGCTTTATCGGTACCGCCGCCCGCAGCCTCAATCTCCTTATCGCGGACATCGTCGACATAATAGGTATCATTGCCGCCATAGCCGATCATCGTGTGGCCGCCGGCTCCGTGGAATACATCGTCGCCACTGGTGCCATATAAGGTGTCGCTTGTGTCGACGGGAGGCGGGGTGGTTCCGGTGGTAGCGAGGTTGTGCTCCCGGAAAACGGCTTGCAATTCGGAGGAGCTTTCAAGCGCGGTGTCGCCGTTCTGCGTTCCCCATTTGTAGGTGTAGTCGA
>NZ_JAMYLM010000082.1:0-683 GCF_040317995.1 Mesorhizobium sp. M1334 | reverse complement strand
TTATGCCTGCGCTTCATGAAGTCCTTGGCGGTCTCGACCGCCACGGCTGCGTCGCGGCAATAGGCGTCGGCACCGACGGCCTTGCCGAATTCCTCATTCAGCGGCGCGCCGCCAACCAGCACGATATAGTCGTCGCGGATGCCCTTTTCCTTCATCGTGTCGATGACGACCTTCATGTAAGGCATGGTCGTGGTCAGCAGGGCTGACAGGCCGATGATGTCGGGCTGGTGCTCCTCAATCGCTGCCATATACTTCTCGACCGCATTGTTGATGCCGAGGTCAATCACGTCGAAGCCGGCGCCTTCCATCATCATCCCGACAAGGTTCTTGCCGATGTCGTGGATGTCGCCCTTGACGGTGCCGATGACCATCTTGCCCTGCTTCGGCGCGCCGGTGGCGATAAGCAGCGGTCGCAGGATGAACATGCCAGCCTTCATGGCGTTGGCGGACAACAGCACTTCCGGCACGAACAGGATGCCGTCGCGGAAATCCTCGCCGACGATGCGCATACCTTCAACCAGCGCCTCGGTGAGCACGGCGTAGGGCTGCCAGCCGCGCTCGAGAAGAATATGCGTGCCTTGCTCGATCTCTTCCTTCAGCCCGTCATAAAGGTCGTCGTGCATCTGCTGCACAAGTTCCTCGTCGGAAAGCTCGGAAAGGATGATCTCTTCGTGGTCGGCCAT
>NZ_JAMYLM010000081.1:0-692 GCF_040317995.1 Mesorhizobium sp. M1334 | reverse complement strand
TTCAATCTGGCCGACGTTCAATATGTTAGCCAGGTCAACGCATTGCCGGATGGCATGAAGGGCCTGGTGTATCTGAATGAGCACGAGGGCGTAACCTCATCCTTCATCGAGAAAATGACCCCCTTCCTCGGCAATCCGAACGTGTTCGGATTCTATCTTGTTGACGAGCCCGATCCCACCGGCAGGTGGGGCACCTACGCAACCGCTGAGAACCTGAAGGCGGAATCCGACTGGATCCATGAGCATTTTCCGGGCGCCAAGACCTTCATCACCATGATGAATATGGGATCCCCGACCAATCCGGATTTTACGAACACCTACAATCCGGCCAACACGCATATCGACTATTTCGGAATAGACCCCTATCCGGTGCGCACGGGAACGGACACGGTCGATTACGACATGATCGATCGAGCCGTGGCTGCAGCGGTGAAGTCGGGCATCCCGGCTAACAACATCGTTCCGGTATATCAGGCCTTTGGCGGCGGTAACTGGGAGACTTCCGATGGCGGAAGACATGTCATGCCCACCCCCGAACAGATGCAAACCATGATCGATCATTGGGCCGCATTGGTTCCGACGCCCGGCTTCGACTACACCTACAAATGGGGAACGCAGAACGGCGACACCGCGCTTGAAAGCTCCTCCGAATTGCAAGCCGTTTTCCGGGAGCACAACCTCGCTACCACCGG
>NZ_JAMYLM010000080.1:0-737 GCF_040317995.1 Mesorhizobium sp. M1334 | reverse complement strand
ATGGCAAAAGGTAAATTCGAGCGCACTAAGCCTCATGTGAACATTGGCACGATTGGTCACGTCGACCATGGCAAGACGTCGCTGACGGCGGCGATCACCAAGTATTTTGGCGAATACAAGCGCTATGACCAGATCGATGCGGCGCCCGAAGAGAAGGCGCGCGGCATCACCATTTCGACGGCGCATGTCGAATACGAGACCGCCAACCGCCACTATGCCCATGTCGATTGCCCCGGCCACGCCGACTATGTGAAGAACATGATCACCGGTGCCGCGCAGATGGACGGCGCGATCCTGGTGGTGTCGGCCGCCGACGGTCCGATGCCGCAGACCCGCGAGCACATCCTTTTGGCCCGCCAGGTCGGCGTGCCCTCGATCGTGGTGTTTTTGAACAAGGTCGACCAGGTCGACGACGCCGAGCTGCTCGAGCTGGTCGAGCTCGAGGTGCGCGAGCTTTTGACCAAGAACGAGTTCCCCGGCGACGACATTCCGATCGTCAAGGGTTCGGCGCTTGCCGCCCTTGAAGACAGCGACAAGAAGATCGGCGAGGACGCCATCCGCGAACTGATGGCTCAGGTCGACGCCTATATCCCGACGCCGGTTCGTCCGCTCGACAAGCCGTTCCTGATGCCGATCGAGGACGTGTTCTCGATCTCGGGCCGTGGCACGGTGGTGACCGGCCGCGTCGAGCGCGGCGTCGTCAAGGTCGGCGAGGAGCTGGAGATCGTCGGCATCCG
>NZ_JAMYLM010000079.1:0-810 GCF_040317995.1 Mesorhizobium sp. M1334 | reverse complement strand
CGGCAAGCTGCCAATGGGCGTAAGCTGGAACGGCGTTGTCGAGACCCGCCTGACAGCAGCCTTCGACTGCAAGGTATCGCAGGAATGCCCGTAGGCTCGTCGTCATCTTCTCGATCGTGCCGCTGCCGCACTTGCTCGCGTGTTCCATGAAGTAGCCGCGAACATCGGCCGGACTCCAGCCAGTCGGGGCGGATCCGAGCGCTATCACTATGCCGGCAGCGTCGCGAGCGTAGAGCCTGATGGTGGCATCGGATGCCCCGCGATGCTTGCGCAGCCAGGCCTTGAAGTCGGTGACCAACTTGGGCTCGGCGGGCGCCGTTACCACGGCCGCGGATCGGCAGACGCCGACCTCGATAAGGTGCCGTCGAAAGAGCCGGGCGCCGTAGATGGTGTGGTGGTTCCGCCGGCCGCCTCTGACGCGCGGACACCTGCAGCTGCGCAGGTGCTCGCTGAAGGCCGCCAGATCGATGTCTCCCAGGCTCACGCCGCGCTCGATCATGATGTGGCCGGCATGGGCTGCCGCCCGCAAATAGCGCACGGCCGTGTCTGGGCTGTAGCCTTGCCGTTCGAGTGATGCTGCGAAGCCGTCGAGGTATGGCCCGCTTGGCCCGCTCCGCAGATGCCCCAGAATCTTCGATGCCGAGAAGTAGGTCTCCAACATGTTCGTCCCCGTTTGTGACCGGCCATCAGTGGCCAAGTCGATGGGGCCGCGAGCACACCCAGTTATGGAGACAAGAAGCGCCGAGATTCACAGAAAATGTCAGCGACGCCACGCCGACTCCCCATTACTGGATCTGCCCATAAGGCAGG
>NZ_JAMYLM010000078.1:0-842 GCF_040317995.1 Mesorhizobium sp. M1334 | reverse complement strand
GGATCATCGCTCATTTGGCTGATGGTTTCCAGCGTCATGTATCTGGCGCGCTGCACGGCCCATTCGTCGTTCTGTTCGAGCAGGATCGCGCCAACCAGGCGGACGATGGCGTCATCATTTGGGAAGATGCCGACGACCTCGGTGCGCCGCTTGATCTCGCCGTTGAGGCGCTCGATCGGGTTGGTCGAGTGCAGCTTGGCGCGGTGCTCCTTAGGGAAAGTCATGTAGGCAAGCACGTCGGGCTCGGCGTCGTCCATGATTGTCGCCAGCTTCGGCACCTTCGGCCGGATCTGGTCGGCGACGGCGCGCCATTGCGTGCTTGCGGCCCCGGGCGTTTCCTGGGCGAAGGCGGTGGCGATGAAAGCGGAGACGACGCGGCGCCCGCTCTTGCCGGCATGGGCCAGCACGTTCCTCATGAAGTGGACGCGGCACCTCTGCCATGTCGCGCACAGCACCTTGGTGACGGCCGCTTTGATGCCTTCATGGGCATCGGAGACGACAAGCTTGACGCCGCGCAGGCCACGGCGGGTCAGCTTGCGCAGGAACTCCGTCCAGATCGGCTCGGCCTCAGACGTGCCGACCTCCATGCCCAGCACCTCGCGTCGGCCGTCCGCATTGACGCCGACAGCGATGATGATGGCGACCGAGACGATGCGGCCGCCGCGGCGCACCTTCAGGTAGGTGGCGTCGATCCACAGATATGGCCAGTCGCCCTCGATGGGTCTTTCAAGGAACGCTTTGACCTTGCCGTCGATCTCTTCGCACAGCCGGCTGACCTGGCTTTTGGAGATGCCGCTCATGCCCATGGCCTTGACCAGGTCGTCGACCGAGCGGGTCGAGAT
>NZ_JAMYLM010000077.1:0-959 GCF_040317995.1 Mesorhizobium sp. M1334 | reverse complement strand
TGATTGAACTAAACCGCTGCCGCGGTAGCTGATGCGCGGGTCTGGCCTGAGGAGGCCCCCGTCTGAGAAGATTTGGTGTTGAGCCAACCTTCCAGACAGGAGAACCCCAGATGGCCCAGATAAGCCCTCTGCGTCAGCGGATGATTGAAGATCTGACGATCCGCAATTTGTCACCGGAGACCCAGCGATCCTACGTGCATCACGTGGCGAAGTTCAGTCGATTTTTTGGACGATCACCCGATCAACTGGGATACGAAGAGGTGCGCGCCTATCAGGCCCACTTGGTGGGCCGAAGGGTCTCGTGGGGTGCGTTGAACCAGACCGTTTGCGCCTTGCGTTTCTTCTACGGCGTGACGCTGGGTCGATCTGATCTGCCTGAGCGGATCGCTTACGCCCGGACGCCGCGCAAGTTGCCGATCGTGCTGAGCGCCGATGAGGTGGTCGGCTTTCTGCAGGCCGTGAAGGGGACGAGGAACCGGGTCGCTCTGATGACCACCTATGCGGTGGGCTTACGCGCCGCGGAGGCGGCGCGTCTGCAGGTGACGGACATCGATAGCAGCCGGATGATCATTCGCATCGAGCAGGGCAAGGGCGGCAAGGACCGCTATGTGATGCTGTCGCCGCAGCTGCTGGAGATTTTGCGCGTCTATTGGCGGTTGACCAAGCCGGGGCGATGGCTATTTCCTCGGCGCGATGGCCGCGGCCCGATCCACCCACAGACCTTAGGGATCGCCTGTCGAGCAGCCTGCGAGTTCCTGGGCGTTGAGAAGCGGGTGACGGTGCACACCCTTCGCCACAGCTTCGCCACCCACCTTTTGGAAGCCGGCACGGACATAAGGATCATTCAGGTGCTGCTGGGCCATCGCAGCCTGGCGACGACGACACTATACGCCCAGGTCTCAACGGCTGTGATCGGCCGGACTGCCAGTCCTTTTGACCAACTCCGCATGGAGATCACG
>NZ_JAMYLM010000076.1:0-1078 GCF_040317995.1 Mesorhizobium sp. M1334 | reverse complement strand
TGAGCGAAGGAGCGACTGCCATTTCCTGCCTTGAGAGCTACTTTGGCGCGGTGCCTGATCCACGCGCGCCCAACGCCACGCACCGGCTTGGCGACCTGATCGTGATGATGATCGCGGCAAGCCTGTGTGGTGCCAGCAATGCGACGGAGTTCGCCCTGTTCGCGCAGGAGCGCAAGCAGGCGCTGTCGCGGCTGATCGACTATGACGCAGCTCCCAGCCACGACACCTTCTCGCGGCTGCTGCGTCTGCTCGACCCGGAGGCCTTTGGTCGCGCCTTTGCTGCCTTTGCCGCAGCTTTCGCCCGAGCCAGCCGAGAGACGCTCGAGGTGGTGTCGCTTGACGGCAAGGCTTTGCGGCGGGCCTACGAGAAGGGCTTGGCAGCCAGTCCGCCGTTGACGGTGTCGGCCTTCGCCGCCGAGACCCGGCTGTGCCTGGCGGCAGTCTCACCGAGCGCTGGTGAGAACGAAGTCGAGGCCGCGCTCAAAGTCGTCGAACTCATTGATCTTACAGGCAGATTGGTCACTGCCGATGCGCTCCACTGCCACACCCGCATGGCTGCGGCCATTACCCAAAGAGGTGGCGATTACCTGCTTGCGCTGAAGGGCAACCGTCGTCATTGGCTGCGCCGTGCCAACCTGCAACTGGCCGACGCCACCCCTTCCATTGCCGAGCGGACCGAGACCAGCCACGGCCGCAACGAGTGGCGGCAGGCCGAGATCGTGGCGGCGGCCGAGCCGCTGATGCCCGGCCACCTGGCCTTCATCCGCATCACCAGCCGACGCGATCAGGCCAGGCCGTTGATGCGCCTGTTCATGGCCTCCACGCTCATGTCGCCGCAGCGGGCGCTCGACCTCACTAGAGCTCATTGGCACATCGAGAACGGCCTGCATTGGATGCTTGATGTCCATCTCGATGAGGATCTCAGCCGTGCCCGCAAGGATAATGCTCCCGCCAACACAGCCCTTCTCAATCGCCTCGCCAGAAACATCCTTCAGACCGCCGATGCTGCCAAAGTCCCCATCAGCCATCGCATCAAGAAATGCGCCTGGAACGACGACTATCTCATCAATGCCATCAC
>NZ_JAMYLM010000075.1:0-1106 GCF_040317995.1 Mesorhizobium sp. M1334 | reverse complement strand
CCGGTACAAACGACGTGACGGTGACCGAAAACGGCGACAAGCTGAAGGTGGTCGATCCGGGCGCGCTGATCCTGCGCCATGCCTGCACCGGCTGCGGCGTCCATATGCACGGCCCGGTCGAGCGCGACCACGCTTTCAAGGGGCTGTCCTTCATCCATCCGGAACGCTTCCAGGAGGATGGCTGGTCGCCTCCGGGCTTCACCGCCTTTGTCTCGTCGATCATTGAATCCGGTGTCGATCCGAGCCGCATGGACGGCATAAGGTCACAGCTGAAGTCGATCGGGCTCGAACCTTATGATTGCCTCAATCCCGGGCTGATGGACTATATCGCCAGCTGGACGGCCAAGAGATCCGGCGCGTTGCCGGCCTAACGACTGATCAGATACTATCTTTTGGGGCCGGGCGAAATCGCCCGGTCCCAGGCGTTGGAACGAACGCAGGCGAGCGCGTCGACGGACACGCTTCGTAAGTCATTGCCGACGTGCTGTCAGCCTCGGGGGGCGTTGGGTTCAACGGGAATACGCTGAAATTGGTCCAACCGGGTCGTATGGCTTCAAGATCAGCGACTGCGATCAGTTGGTTCTGGCTTGGCGCGGCCCAGATCGTCGACTAGCTTGGATATCGCGGGCAAAGTCGCGCCCAAAGCTGCGGCAACGTGGTGCTCCTTATCAGTACGATATCGAGCGCTAGCGGGGCTTGAACGGCAGCACCATCAGCTTGCTGCGTTTTGTCCAGGAAACCGGCCCGTAACCAGCGCGACCCCAGACCAGCCGATACCATCGGTGCGGCCGCGAACAAGGCGGGCGTCGGGGAAGCGTCGTGTGGCGGCCGGCAACAGTGCGAAAGCCGGCGGTCACTGGCTGTCACGCGAAGCCGGAAGTCGGTCACGACTGTCTCTGTTTCAACGGATCCGTCGCCGGCACATTCGGCCGATTGGGGCACCGGGGCAAGGCATTGCATTTCAGAACGGCCACATCTGCCGCGTGGCGCCGCGGAAATCATGGGCGGAACTGGCCGCGCAGGGCGGCGAAACGGACAATCTGATGATCGATGCCACCCATCTCAAAGCGCATCGCACTGCCGCCAGCCTCCTTAAAAAGGGGCTC
>NZ_JAMYLM010000074.1:0-1257 GCF_040317995.1 Mesorhizobium sp. M1334 | reverse complement strand
GTGGGGGGGGGGGTGGGTTTTTTTATAAAAACAAACAAAATTTTTTTGGCCCGTTGCTGGGGGGGCCGTTAAATACCCGCCCCCCCCGGTTTTGGTGGGGGGGGGGGGGGCCCCCCCCCCCCCACGTCTTCCTTCGGTTAACGCTAACGTCGCACGCGCGATGGCATTTCGTTCCGCCGCCGCTTGATCGACCAGTCGCTCGCACATGTCGCCGAGGCAGTGGAGCGCATGCCCGATTACAGTTCCTCGCCGAGCACCAGGCCGCGCACGATGAGCCGCGGTCGCCGTCTGTCGACCTGGTTGCCGCCGTGCTTGAGCGCGTGGTGGCGCCGGTGGCCTAAAGGTCGCGACGAATGAAACGCCGGCCCAGTTCAACCCGCGCGACGTCCTTCAAAGCTGGGGGGATCGATCTTCACCAAGCGGTTTGCGGCCTCAACCGCAGTTCGTATCCTGCTGCACAGCGCGAGATTTTCGGCCAGCATTTCTTCAGTGCGTTGAAGCGCGAGCTCAGTCCGGTGGATGCGCTGCCTGGCATTGGCAACTTCCGATGTCAAAAGATCGGCGGCACCCGTGGCCGTGGGGTTCATAGTGTCCATAGATTTCTAATACATGGGGGGCGATATCGTTCCCTGATGTCGGGCGAAACCGCGGGCCGCAGAAAAGCGCGATGGGCCGAATGACCAATGCGCGCCCTGTCAAAACAGCGCCAGAAACCGGCGAACGGCTTCGGCCGCTCTACATCCCACGGGCGGCGGTTCGCTTAGAAAAAGGCGTATCTACGCGGTGCAGGGAATTCTGTATCCACGAGCAATCGTCCCTGCATTGCTGGCGTCGATTGGTGAGGATTTAAGGCTGCGAGAGCAAGCAGAGTGGCACTCTTTCCAGCCTCATCTTTGCCCATAAGGCAAGTGACCTGGTCTAGGGCTTGTTGAGATTCATTTGGAGTTGATGACGGCAAGATGAATGATGGCATTGAAGCTCTGGTCGGTTTTGTCGGCGCGCGCATGGCGATGCGTTTGAACTCTTTGAGTTTCCAGAAGAAATTCTCGATCAGATGACCCCATTTGTACATCTCGGCATCGAGCGGGATCGGCTTTGTTCGGCGCGGATGCTGGGAAATGACGATCTTGGCGCCACGCTCGTTCAGATCGGCGATGATGGTGTTGCTGTCGAAGGCCTTGTCGGCGATCAGAGCGCCGAAGGAGAGGCCTTGGATGAGCGGTTCGACACCGACCGTATCGAAGCGCTGGCCCGGCA
>NZ_JAMYLM010000073.1:0-1315 GCF_040317995.1 Mesorhizobium sp. M1334 | reverse complement strand
TGAATCTGGAGGGTTCTGTGTGGTCGCGGGCGCGATGGTACGGGCTCGCACGGGTCGCGACTACATTGAAGCCTGATTGAACTGAACCGCGGGATGGCGGGCGGGGCTATGGGGATTTAGGGCTCGACATGTGTCCGAGGCGCCGGAGCGGGCTCGCCGATCGCTCTTGGCGGTCGCCCGTCGTCGCGATGCAGGACCATCTGCGACGCGCGAGACGGCGCCATTGGGTCGTTGACGCTGAGGTGCAGCGTTGCTGGCGACAGCCAGGCTGCGACTTTGACTAGCGGCGCGCAAAGGCCCTTCGGCGACTGTAGCAGACGCCGGGATGGACGGTGCGAGCGTGTCGGTGCGTAGCGTGTCATGAGGTGTCTGGCCAGGTCGGGGCCTTGCGCGGGATCGGGCCGAGCGAGGCCATGGCGCCGCCGCAGCCCGGACAGATGTTCAGGGAGCGCCCTGTGAGACAGCGGTAACGCTGGCGATAGTCGGCGGTCGGGTCCGGCGTCAGCGGCGTGGGCGCCGCCAGAAGAAGACGGCACTGGGCGAGCTTGGCGACGCGGTGGCCGTTGGCGAGGAGGCCGTAATGGCGGATGCGATGGAATCCGTCTGGAAGAGCGTGCAGCAGGAAGCGCCGGATGAACTCGTCGGCGCTTAAGGTCATGAGCTTGTGCTTGGACTTGTCGTGGTGGCGATAGTCCTTCCAGCGGAAGCTGACCTTTCCCTGGTCCAGGCTCACGAGGCGGCTGTTGGCGATGGCGACGCGATGGGTGTAGCGGCCCAGATAGGCGAGAACCTGTTCGGGACCGCCGAACGGGGGCTTGGCGTAGACGACCCATTCGATCCGCTTCAGTCCAGCCAGTTGGGCGCAGAAAGTGGCAGGGTCGGCCAGGCTGGCGAGATCGCTGAAGAAGCGAAGCTGGCCGGCGTCGAAGGCGTCCTGCAGGCGCTCCAGGAATAGCCGCCTGAACAGGCGCGACAGAACCCGCACGGGCAGGAAAAATCCCGGCCGGCAGGCGATCCATCGCTGGTCCCCGGCCTTCGCCGTGGCAGGCTCGAGCGACAGGCCGCCGCCCGGCACGACGCAGTGGACATGCGGATGATGGTGGAGATTTTGACCCCAAGTATGAAGCACGGCCACCATGCCGATCTCGGCGCCCAGATGCCTGGGATCGGCCGCCGCCACCCTCAAGGCTTCGGATGCGGCCTTGAACAGGATCGTATAGACCGCCGCCTTGTTCTGGAAGGCGATCTCAGCGATCTGGGCCGGGACGGTGAAGACCACGTGGAAGTATGGGACCGGCAGCAGCTCAGCCTGCCG
>NZ_JAMYLM010000072.1:0-1369 GCF_040317995.1 Mesorhizobium sp. M1334 | reverse complement strand
AGGATGAGGTTACGCCCTCGTGCTCATTCAGATACACCAGGCCCTTCATGCCATCCGGCAATGCGTTGACCTGGCTAACATATTGAACGTCGGCCAGATTGAAGCCAGCGTTTGCGATTTCGGTGGCGGAACCACCCGAGGTGTAGTGCAGAGTTGCCATCCAGTAATCCTTTTTCTCGTTCGATAGCGCCCGAGGCCTACCTACTAGAGGGTGTATATTAGCGCCAAATCACATAAAGACACCCGTTGATAAAATCATTGAGCGTTTGTAGGAATGCTGCATGCATTGTGGCTTATTTTCATAAAAACGGGTTGTACACAAGAAACTTATCGCTTTTCTTAGGTCACAATCCCGGCGGAATCGCGACTTTATTTTGAAATAGCTGTAGCTTCGCAACTTAGGACGTTTAAATTACGGCAAATTACATTCTTGTTTGTTTTTGATTTATCAATTTACCTTACGAGATGAAAATCAGACAGACGTTAGCCACAAGAGCCAAGCCGCTCCGCGGTCTCACTGCCGCAAGCAATTAGTTGTGGACAATTCGTAGGCATCTGCGCGCTCAGCGGGCGGCAGATCTCCGTGATCGAGATCAAGTCAATGTAGGAAGCCGCTCAAGGTGAGAAT
The DNA here is from genome assembly GCF_040317995.1 of Mesorhizobium sp. M1334. Taxonomy (NCBI): domain Bacteria; kingdom Pseudomonadati; phylum Pseudomonadota; class Alphaproteobacteria; order Hyphomicrobiales; family Phyllobacteriaceae; genus Mesorhizobium; species Mesorhizobium sp. M1334. The sequence continues at coordinate 741 of NZ_JAMYLM010000072.1, read as the reverse complement.
AGGGGCGGTTCCCAGTTGGAGCGCCTGCCGCACTCGCCCATGAGGAAGACTTAAGCGACATCAAAGCGGTTCGGCCCACGTTTACAAGCGAGCGACAACTGCGGAATGACTGCCGGGTTCGCGGTGCCTGGTTCCTGCTCTCGCGCTCAAGTAATTGGCAGTCCCGATTTATCGATCGTGATCTGCGAAGGGGCGGTTTGTGAAGCCATGGCCGCTATTGCGCAGCGGATCTGATAGCGGCCCAGGGATCTGATACTCGATACCGGGCTCAGATGGGATCTGACCGTGCGTTGCCGACAAGAATCGAATAAGAGTAAAGAGACGAGAAAGTGCACACCGGATTACTCGCGAAGCCGTTTTGCTTCGTCGTCATGCACGGTGCGATGAGCTTCTCTTTCACTGAGATGCACTAAGTCCGTTTAAGACACGGAAGCGGCCGCGAACCGCGCCGAGTAAACTCGGTGGCGGGCAGATTCAAGCCACCCTTCAATGATACCCTGCTAGCGAACCCGCTGGTGACGAAGGTTGGGCACCCGCTTTGGAAAAATCCGGTGCTTGAACAAAGACGGAGCGGCGGACCGGCTCGAGCAGAAGGTCCGCCGTTCCGGGTCGTTCAGATCACAAGAAACGAACCTGCTGCAAGCGACAGACCTGGAGAGAGCGTGGCGAACTGTATTTGAGCTGCGCCACCGATCCCGTCGCTGTCGAAAGAGAGTGCTCCGGTTGAGTTGTTGTAGATGA
>NZ_JAMYLM010000071.1:0-1406 GCF_040317995.1 Mesorhizobium sp. M1334 | reverse complement strand
TATTGGCGCAAAGTTAAAATGTCTTGATTCTGCAAAGTAGGAATGTCGCCCTGCTCGCTGTCGAGCGAGGGAGACGGCAGAATGGGATTGATCCTCATGAGCGAGCGCGAGCTGCAACGCATTGAGGTGCTTTCGAAAGTTGTGGAGCGGCGCACGACCATGGTGTCGGCCGCACGGGTGCTGGGACTGTCGGCTCGGCAAGTTCAGCGTCTGTTGAAGACCTTCCAGGCTGAAGGCGCTGCGGCACTTCGGCACAAGGCTCGAGGACGACCATCGAACCATCGATATTTCGCCGGCGTCGGCGAGTTGGCGATCCAGTTGGTCCGAGAACATTATCTCGACTTCGGCCCGACCTTGGCGGCCGAGAAGCTGGCCGCGAACCACGGCCTGGTCGTGTCGCGCGAGACATTGCGCAAATGGATGGCGGAGGCTGGGATTTGGCTGTCGCGCAAGCAGCGCCGGACATTCCATCAGCCGCGTTTGCGCCGGGAATCTTATGGCGAGCTGGTGCAGATCGACGGCAGTGATCACCGTTGGTTCGAGGAGCGCGGCGACCCATGCACCCTGCTCGTTTTCATCGATGACGCGACCGGCAAACTCCAGCAGCTTCGCTTTGTGAAGTCGGAGAGCACGTTCAGTTACTTCGAGGCCCTGGAGCTTTATCTGAAGGCGCATGGTTGCCCGATAGCGTTCTATTCCGACAAGCACACGGTGTTTCGGGTGGCGAGGGCCGAGGCCAGCGCCGGCCGCGGCATGACGCAATTCGGGCGAGCGCTTTCCGAACTCAACATCGAGATCCTGTGCGCCAATTCGAGCCAGGCCAAGGGCCGGGTCGAACGTGTCAATCGCACGCTGCAGGACCGGCTTGTGAAGGAACTGCGTCTTGCTGGCATCTCAGATATTGAAGAAGCCAACGCTTTTCTGCCGGCATTCACGACCAGCTTCAACGACAAGTTTGCGAAGATCCCTACCCGGCCGGACAATCTGCACCGTGTCTTGAACATGCCGGCTGATCGACTCCGCGACCTGCTATGCAAACGCGAGCAGCGCTATGTCGGCCAGCAATTGTCTTTCTCCTATGAACGCAAGCAGATCATGCTGGAGAAGAATGATATCTCATGCGGGCTAGTCGGCAGATATGTCGACATTTACGAGTTCGCCGACGGTCGCCTGGATGTTCGGTGGAAGGCATGCTCCCTGCCCTACACTGTCTTCGACAAAGAGCAGCGCGTCACCCACGCCGCGGTCACCGAGAACAAGCGGCTCGGCGAAGTGCTGACCTGGATCAAGGCTCAGCAGGACGAGGCGCGGCCTCCGCCGAAGATCAAGACCAACAGCGAACAGATCGCTTACAGGAAGCGCGGAACGAAGCCGGGCCGCAGGACGGATTTCATGAATGATCCTGC
>NZ_JAMYLM010000070.1:0-1576 GCF_040317995.1 Mesorhizobium sp. M1334 | reverse complement strand
AAAGCTCACATGAGGAGTGATGCGTCAAGGCAAGTTCATTTGTCCATGGCGAAACCTTTCAGGGTGCTTCATCGGTATCCAAAGTCTGAGCCATTTCGCTCGACGCGGCACGTTTCCGTTGCCGTTTCAAACTCACATACGGTCGCCGTCTCGTTCGGCTGCACCACTATCCCGCTTGCGTTGCGGCAAAGGCTCAGGAGAACGAGTCCATTCTAAAGCGCGGCATTTGAAGCCAAACTTTGAGGCGGTTCGCTCACCTGGATCCGCCAGGGTTGATCAGCCCTGGGAGATTGCTGTTCTGGGTTCCGGTCGGCCGTCACGCGCTCTTCATGACGGCCCCTTCGATCAGGATGCCGAACGCCGCGTACTTCCACAGCGCCACCAGCAGCTTGCGCGCCAGGGCAACGATCGTGCTCCGTTTCAGCCGACCCCCATTTGATTGAACCCGCTGAGCAAACCAACGGCTGAGTGCCGAATGCGGCTGGTTCCGCAGCCACAACCACGCGAGCTGGATCATCGTCGTGCGCAGCCGTGGATTGCCCGCTTTCGATACGCCTTGCTCACGATCAATGGTTCCGCTTTGCCACGGCGTGGGTGCCAATCCTGCGTAGGCGGCGACTTGGCGTCGGTTGTCAAAATGGCGAGAGAACCCTTCGGCCCAGAGGATAGCGGCGAACTCCGATCCAATCCCTTTGAGAGCACTCAGCACGGCCGCAGGTCCAGGCGCTGTATGTGGAGCATCCTTTGTGGCGGACATCATTGCATCGCGCTCCTGTTCCACAGCGGCGATATGCTGAAGCAACAGTTCAAGGCGATCAAGTTCACGATCTATTTGAGCCTTTAGGTGCCGAGGCAACTGGCGGCCATCGCCTGTCACCAGACCGTCGAGTCGTTTGCGCCGATCCTTCCGAAGCGGCTCGTAACCGCTGATGCCTTGGGCAAATAGCAGACCCTTGATACGATTGACGTGCTCCACCCTTTCCGCAATTAGGACCTTGCGTTCCCTGCAAATGCGACGCCGATCTTCGTTATCCGGACTTGGCGCCTTCACCATTGCACATACGCGCGGTTCGCCACGCTTGAAGGCAAGAAGTGCTCGAACCAATGCCTCCCCGTCGATCTTGTCCGTCTTCGCGCGCCGGCGACGACGGGACGCTGCGATAGAAGCCGCGTCGACGACGTGACTCTCGAACCCATTGGCTTCCAGGACTCGATGAATCCAAAAGCCGTCCAGACCAGCCTCCTGAATGGTCACGATAGGGAACAATCGCCCTGTCCGTGACAACGCCTTCTTCCGGAGGTCTTCGAACAGGCTGATCAGTCCGGCAATATCGCCGCCATCCACAGCACGTTTCGACATCTTGTCGCCGCTGCCCGGCGACAACGACGTAACCAGCCAGGTTGAGCGGCTCAGTTCCAGGGAGACAAAGATTGCTCCAAGGTCGACACGGACAGCGTTTGGGACTCCAGGTTGGGCAGACACATTCTCCACGGCGATCTCCTGTTGAGTGAGTGGTTCGATGCAGCCTCACCCTGACAGAGCGCCGGCCGCTGTTCACTCCTCATGGGATCTAAA
>NZ_JAMYLM010000069.1:0-1671 GCF_040317995.1 Mesorhizobium sp. M1334 | reverse complement strand
GACCGACAAGCCTCACCCGCAGTTTCTGCTCATCTTCTTCCATCACAAGGTGTCCACCTATTTTGGTGGACACCTTGTATGGGGATTTCGTTGTCAAGGGGCCTTCACTGATTTCGCGGTAAAGCGGTCAGGATAGCCATAACAGAACGGTTGGTCACTGCCTTGTGCATTGGTCCGCGAGCATCAAATTCGAGGGGAGCCTGCCTTTGGGCGCATCGCATTACGCCGCAACCTTGTATTCGGTGGGTCTGCAAAAGACCCGGACCATGAAGCAGTCATTGGCTTCAGCAGCAAGGCTCCGAGGCGGCGGGCCCATTCTCATGACGGCAAATAACGCCATGGTGTCCATCGGGACACCGCCACCTCGAATCGATACGCGCGGGCGTCATTACGGCGGTTGATCCGTCAGGCGCCCTGCAGTGTGTTCAGTTCATCGGGCGCAATGTGACGCCCATCGGGATTTCGCCGACGGTAACCAATCGCCAGAGCGCGATGAGTAACTTGCGTGCGAGCGCCACGATCATCGTCGTCTTGCGGGCGCCCTGTGCCGCTCGTGCCTGGAACCATTGCGTCAGTTCGCTATTCTTTTGGAATCTCAGGAAGCGCCAGGCCAATTGGATCAGCCCGCGTCGCACCCGGGCGTTGCCTGCCTTGGCCAACCCCTTTTCGCGTCGTTTAGATCCGCTCTCGTCGGGGGAGCCTGTCAGACCGGCGTAACGCGCCACCGCGCGCCGGTCTCTGAGGTTGCGGCTAAGCACCTCGTGGACCAGCATGTCGGCTGTCTCAATCCCGACACCAATCACGCGCGCCAATAGCACAACCATTGCATTATACCCCGACGCGGGCGCCTGCTCAAGCTGGGCAACTCTGGCTTTTTCAATCGTCGTGATCTGATCGCGCACCACCGCAAGCCGAGCCATGTCGCGCCGCATCTCTTCCAGCATATTCGGCGGAAGCGGCTGTCCTTCCGAAGTGCGCAGGTCCGGCAACTTCTTCGGCGCCCGGCGAAGCTCGGGCTTGAAGCCACGGATGCCGAGCCGAGCCAGCGCCCCTTTCATGCGATTGACTATCCGCGTTTTCTCGCTGACCAGGTTCTCCCGCTCGCGGCTCGGCCGCTTGGCATCCTCTTCCGCCAGTGATGGGATCGCCACCATGCGGCAGTGGCCACGCTCGCCACGCAGCCAACCCAGGAACACGCGCATCAGCATGGCCGTGTCTAGCCTGTCGGTTTTCGCCCGTCGGTGTTCACGGTTCACGGCGACGCTGGTTGAATGGATGACGTGAGCGTCTATGCCTCGCGTCTGCAGCCACCGGGCCAGCCAGAAGCCGTCTCGCCCAGCCTCGAAGGCCAGCGCGACCCGGTCTATCGGCATGCCCGCAGCCTCCGCCTCCGATCGCCAACGCGCGATCAAACCGAGCAATGCATTGGGATCGGGATCGAGTTTCTTGAGGGGGTGTCGCTGAACGCCGGGAAGCATTCCGGCCACCAGCCAGTTATTTTGACTCATTTCTACAACGACGAGCACAGTGCGAGCTTGATCCAATACAGTGATTGATCGGCTGAGATCGTCGACTTTGGACATGATAGTCTATCCTTCGGGTTGATCGTACGACGTGGTGCCACCTCGCCGCTCCCCCGCATAGCTTCTCATGCATCAGAGCACTCAACAG
>NZ_JAMYLM010000068.1:0-1729 GCF_040317995.1 Mesorhizobium sp. M1334 | reverse complement strand
AGCGCTGTAGATGCTATGGGCGGCGGCGAGCGTGTGGCACCCTCGACGCTGTTGAGCAGCTACCTAAGGAGCGCCCCATGTCACCATCCTTTGATGCAAGCAAATCCCTTACTGCCCTTGATCAGGACAGCACGTTGGTCGCAGTGATTGAGATGAGCCAGACAAAGTGGCTCATTGCTGCGACGGTCCCTGGCTTTGAACGTAATCCTCTCAAGAAGCTCGATGCCGACCCGGATTCGGTGTTCAGGCTGTTGCGCCGCTGGCGCAGCGAAGCCATCCAAGCCGGGCGTGAAGTCCGGCGCATCGTTGTCGCCTATGAGGCTGGACGCGACGGCTTTTGGTTGGCGCGCTGGCTTCAGGCGCGCGCTGTCGAAGCTTATGTCATACATCCATCGAGCGTCGCGGTTTCCCGTGAACATCGGCGTGCCAAGACCGATCGCCTCGATACCGAACTGCTGATGCGCGCCTTTCTTGGCTGGCTGCGGGGCGAGAAGCGCCACTGCAGCATGGCAGCCATCCCAACCATCAATGAGGAGGAGGCCCGCCGTCCGAACCGTGAACGAGACAATCTCGTCCGCGAACGTACACGGATCGTCAACCGCATCAAGGCAATCCTCGCTCGCTTCGGCATTCGCGCCTTCAAACCCAATCTGCGCAAAGCTGCCGAGAAACTGGAGGCTCTGCATACGGCGGAAGGTATGCCCCTACCGGAACGAAGCCGAGCCGAGTTGCGCCGTAATCTCGGACGGCTTCACCTGTTGCATGAACAAATTCACGAGATCGAACAGGAGCGGTTGCGGCAGCTCTCGGTGGTTCCGGACACGGAGAAGGGTCCGCTCGCGATGGTTCGCCTTCTTGCGCGGATCATCGGTGTAGGTATCGAGACTGCGGACATGCTGGTGAATGAGATTCTCTCACGCGGCCTGCGTGATCGGCGAGCCGTCGCCCGCTATGCCGGACTTACCGGGGCGCCGGATGAGAGCGGCCAACGCAGGCGCGAGAAAGGTCTTGCGCGGGCCGGCAACGCTCGCGTCCGCTACGGCATGATCCTATTGGCTTGGCGGTTCCTCCAATTCCAAAAGAACAGCGCGCTGGCGCACTGGTTTTGCGCGAGAACGGCCGATGGCCGTGGCGGTACGCGCAAGACAATGATCGTGGCTTTGGCGCGCAAGCTACTGATTGCCTTCTGGCGACTTGTCACGACCGGCGAGATCCCGACGGGAGTAGCCCTGCGTCCGGTATAAAGCATGGAGGAGCGTTCGACAGGACGAGCATTGAAGTTTGGCAGCTGCAATAGCGTCTGCCAATAACGATCCGAGGTGGTGGTGATCCCGGTCGCTCACATGGCTTACGACGCCGCGCTGTAGAATGGGCCCACCGCCCGGAGCTTCGCCGCCGATGCGTATGGCTGCATCATGGTTTTTGATCCGCGAGGATCAACCGCATACAAGCTTGCGGCGCGTTTACGGGCGCCTGATGGCGAGCTCCCCTCGGTTTGAAGTTGTAGACCTCTACAAACAGCACCTGCCGGCTCAATGTAACGCTGCCGCCGTGCTCGTGACCATCAAGGGCAAGTCGCTTCGCGATGGCCAAAGGCCCACCCTTGACCGTCACTGCGCGCGGCGCCCCAATGGACCCCGGAGCCAAAGCAGGAACAAATGGGCGCACACGGCTGAACAAGGAGACGGAACGACTGAAAGATCACCTTGACAAAGATTAGCCCATACAA
>NZ_JAMYLM010000067.1:0-2037 GCF_040317995.1 Mesorhizobium sp. M1334 | reverse complement strand
GACACATTCTCCACGGCGATCTCCTGTTGAGTGAGTGGTTCGATGCAGCCTCACCCTGACAGAGCGCCGGCCGCTGTTCACTCCTCATGGGATCTAAAGCCGACGGAGATCTACTGGATCGCCCCCGATCGGGCTGCGCAACCCCGACCAGCTGACGCCCGATCGGGCGCTCAGATCTGCGCTAGGCCGGGCCGCATCGACGTGGATGCGACATTTCTACTTTGCTGAGAGCGCGACATTCGAACTTGGTTGCAACAGGGGCTGTAGCAGCTAAGTTAAAATGTCCGGATCTGGCAAAGTAGGAATGTCGCTCCTGCCTTGCCAATCTGCCCGCGTTCGAGAGCGTGGGAGATTGCAGATTGGGACTGGTTCTGATGAGCGAACGCGAACTGCGGCGTATCGAGGTTCTGTCGAAGATTGTTGAGCGGCGAATGACAAGCGTTGCGGCGGCAAACCTGCTCGATGTTTCTGTTCGTCAGGTCCAGCGTCTGTTGAAGACGTTCCAAGCGGATGGTGCTGCGGCTCTCCGGCACAAGGCGCGTGGCCGGCGTTCCAACAATCGCATTGTCGATGGTGTTCGCGACTTCGTGCTGGAGCTGATCCGCGAACACTACATCGACTTCGGTCCAACGCTTGCCCGCGAGAAGCTGATCGAACGGCATCAGCTCGCGGTCAGCAAGGAGACGCTGCGCAAGTGGATGACAGAAGCTGGAATCTGGACGTCGCGCCGTGAACGCAAGCAGCGGCTGCATCAGCCCCGCGGGCGACGAGACTGCCTGGGCGAGATGGTGCAGATCGACGGCTCGCATCACTGGTGGTTCGAGAACCGCGGTCCCAAATGCGCCCTGCTCGTCTTCATCGACGATGCGACCGGCAAGCTGCTTCATCTGCGCTTTGCTGGCTCCGAGAACACGTTCGACTACTTTCATGCGGCAAAGGCGTATCTGCGGGAATGGGGCAAGCCGCTTGCGTTTTATAGCGACAAGCATGGGGTCTTCCGAGCGACCCATGATTCCGAGAAGGATAGAAGCACCGGCCTGACGCAGTTCGGCCGTGCGCTCTACGAGCTCAACATCGATATCATCTGTGCCAACACCCCACAGGCCAAGGGTCGCGTCGAGCGCGCCAACCAGACGCTCCAGGACCGGCTTGTGAAGGAACTGCGCCTGCGCGACATCAGCACGATCGAAGCTGCCAATGCCTATGCGCCCGAGTTCATGGCGGACTTCAACGCACGCTTCGGCAAGGAACCCCGCAATCCGAAGAACATGCACCGGCCCCTCGCCGAGCATGAGAATCTGGACGGCGCCATGTGCCGAAAGGAGGTTCGCACGCTGTCTCAGGCTTTGACGCTGCGCTACGACAAGGTGCTGTTCATTCTCAATCCGACCGATACCGCGAAGCGGCTTGCCCGCAAAAAGGTCGTTGTCTGCGACTATCCCGACGGTCGCCTCGAGGTCATGCACGACGGCATCGCCCTACCCTACAGAACCTTCGACAAGCTGCGTTCAGTTCACAGATCAGAGATCGTCGAGAACAAGCGACTTGATGCTGCCCTGGACCTGGTCGCCCAGATGCAGGCTGGCCGGGAGCTTCATCGCAGCCAGCGCGGGCCGCGGCGCACCGGACAGACGAACCACATGTTCGGCATTCCCGATGGCAGCCAGAGCAATGGCTATGTGAAGCGTGGCCGCAAGCCCGGCAAGAAGGCGGATTTCACAAAGGACCCTGCAGTCGTCGTGCGGTGTGAGCAGGCATTTGCCAGAACGCCCGCAGCCAAGGTCGAGAGCCAGGCCGTCAAAGTCGATCTGACACTCACAGAAAGCGATAGGCATCGTATTGCGGATGTGCTCGCAGTGCTGGACGAGTTTCCAATCAACCGGAAGGCTCAACCGACAACGGAAGCCGGCTTTTAGCTCGAAGAGGGCCACGCGGCTCTCAAAGCTCACATGAGGAGTGATGCGTCAAGGCAAGTTCATTTGTCCATGGCGAAACCTTTCAGGGTGCTTCATCGGTATCCAAAGTCTGAGCCATTTC
>NZ_JAMYLM010000066.1:0-2543 GCF_040317995.1 Mesorhizobium sp. M1334 | reverse complement strand
CGTAAGCGCCTTGCCGACCGCCTATGGATTTGGGCTTGACGTTTTCCGGAATCGCCAGGGCATGAGTTCCTCGATCTGGCTCTGCGGATGGCCGTTGATGATGGCGTCGAGAGTTTCGGCGAGGTAGGCAACGGGATTGACGTCGTTGAGCCTGCAGGTGGCCACGACGGATGAGAGCAGCGCCCAGTTTTCGGCCCCGACCTCATGGCCAGCAAACAGGGCATTTTTTCTGGTCAAGCATAGTGGTCGGATGGCGTTTTCGACTGGGTTGGTGTCGAGCTCGAGCCGGCCGTCGCCGAGGAAGCGCGTGAGCCCTTGCCAATGGGCAAGACCATAGCGGATGTCTTCGGCCAGCTTTGAGCCCGAGGAGATCATCGACAATTGCTTTTCAAACCACGGCTTCAAGGCGGCGATGATCGGGGTGGAGTACTGCTGTCGCGCGGCGAGCCGAGCTTGTGGCGTCATGCCGCGCACCGTCGCCTCGACGGCGTAGAGCGTAGCGATCTGGCGCACGGCGGCTTCGGCGATCGGGGACTTGGTGTTGCGCGCCAGCTTCACAAAACGTCGGCGCAGGTGGCTCCAGCAATGGACGAGCATCCATGGTCCTTGTGGCCGCTCCAAGCGTGTCAGCCGGTCATAGCCCTCATAGGCGTCAACCTGCAGGAACTGTCCGGCGAAGCCTTGAAGGAAGCGTTCGGCATGCTCGCCGCCGCGTCCCGGCGCATAGTGGAACAGCACGATGGGCGGGCCTTGGCCACCATGGCCGCGGTCATCGGAAGCGATTGCCCAGAAGAAGCCCTTCTTGACCTTGCCGCGTCCGGGATCGAGCACCGGCGCCGTGGTCTCGTCCATGAACAGGCGCTCGGCCGCAGCCAGATGCCCGCGCATGTGGTCGGCTATGGGCTTGAGATGGAAGCAGGCCCGGCCTGCCCAGTTGCCCAGTGTCGCCCGATCCAGCTGGATGCCCTGGCGGGCGTAGATCTCGGCCTGCCGGTAGAACGGCAAATGATCACCGAACTTGGCGACGATGACCTGGGCGATCAGCGCCTCGGTCGGCAGGCCGCCGGGCACGATATGCTCGGGCGCATGCGCCTGCACGACGGCGCCCGAGCAGCGCCGGCAAGCGTATTTCGGGCGGCGCGTGACCAGCACGCGCAGTTGCGCCGGGATTGCGTCGAGCCGCTCGCTGACATCCTCGCCGATCCTGGCCATCTCGCCGCAGCCGCACGGACACAGCGTGCTCTTGGGCTCGATGATCCGCTCCACTCGCGGCAGATGGGCAGGCAAGTGGCCACGATTGCGCTGGCGCGAACCGGACGAGCCGTCCGAACGCCCCTGGATGACCCGTTGCGCCTTTTCCTGCGCGGCATCGAGCACGCCCTGCGCGATCTCCACGTCTTCGAGTGGCAGGTGGTATTGATCGGGATGCAGCTTCTCGGACTTGGCGCCGAACTTCTCGTGATTGAGCTGGCTGACGACGCTCTCCAGCCGGCGGCGCGCCTCCTCGGATGCAGCTAAGGCAGCCTGGTGCTCGGCCAGGGCCGCTTGCGTCTGGGCCAGGAGCGCCTTCAAACGCTCGTTCTCTTCCTGGAGAACCGTCAGATTCATGCACTAAATCAAGCACATGAGTGCCGATAACGCCATTGGAGACAAGGCACCTGAGTCACTGTGCCACACTCATCCGGCAAGCTGCGGACGCCGTGCCCGCTCGGGGCGAACCAGTCTCCAATCCAGCCCTTCGAACAAGGCCGCGAACATCGCCGGCGACATGCGCATCACTCCGTCGCGAACCTGCGGCCAGACGAACTTCGAGCCCTCGAGCCGCTTGTGAACGAGCACAAGGCCGGTGCGATCCCACACCAAAATCTTGATCCTGTCAGCCCTTTTGGCCCGGAAGACGAAGGCTGCCCCACAGTATGGGTCGAGGCCTAGCATCTCCTGCACAGCCAATGCCAATCCGTCCATGCCGCGCCGGAAGTCAACCGGCCGGGTCGCCACGTAGATCTTCAGATCGTTGCCCGGTGCAATCATCGCGAGGCCCGAACCGCTCGGATCACCTGCGACAGCTGCTCGAGGTCAACCGCCGTTCGGATCACCATGTCGTCGATCACGATTTCCACCTTCGCCGGCGTCGATTTCGATGGCCTCATCCTCCGCTGAGGCGCCGATGAGTCGTCCACCATCAACTGCGCGAACATCGGAGCCATGCTTTCCGGCAGTGCCAGTTGTCCCTGACGAAGGCGACGCCGCCAATCGTAGACCTGCCAGCGGGTCGCGCCATGCTTGCGCGCGACCGCCGCCACCTGCACCCCCGGCATCAGGCTCTCGGCCGCAATCCGGGCTCTCTCGGCCTCCGAGCGAACCCGCCGTCCCGTTGGACCGTCCAGAACCTCGACCCGGCCTGCGTAGCCAGCTGTTGGGACGTCCAAATGGACGTCCATTTTGCCGTCTGCTCCCACGTAGGCCCTCCGTCTCTCGCGATCGGGGGGATTCTTCGCACATTCACCTCATGCGCCGCACGAGGGGAGCGGCGTGGCGCTTAC
>NZ_JAMYLM010000065.1:0-2623 GCF_040317995.1 Mesorhizobium sp. M1334 | reverse complement strand
TGCCGGACCGCGGCCCTGGGCGGTCACGCCGAACACTGCGCCGACTGCGGTCTCGTGCGGCAAGCCTATAACTCCTGCCTTATGGGCAGATCCAGTAATGGGGAGTCGGCGACGACTTGATCACGCTCTTGCGACAGTCGCCGCCAGCCCGGCTCACCATTACGAGGTGCGCTTGAGGAGTGCTATCAGCCTGTCGGACGGCTGGAAGGCTCCCCGTCGCAGATGCGGCGGAATGATCGCCTCCATCGCATCGAGCTTTTCAGTCGGGTCGCCACGCGTGTAGACCTCGGTCGTCGTCAGCGTGGCATGGCCCAGCCATAGCGACACTTTCCGGATGTCATGCGTCGCCTGCAGAACGATCATTGCGCAGGTGTGCCTGAGGACGTGAGGCGAAACGCGCTTCTTGGCGAGACCGGGCTGCTTGCGAGCCGCGGTCGCGGCGTGCTGTTTAAGCAGATAAGCGAAGCCCCATCGGCTCAGCGGCTCTCCCCGGGCGTTGACGAACACCTCGGGCACGGCGGGCTGGCCGCGAATGGCAAGCCATGCGCGCAGTGCTGTGGCTGTGCTCTTCCATAACGGCAGTGTTCGTTCCCTCCGCCCCTTGCCGAGAACGCGGATGCTCATCGACGGCAAGTCGATGTCCTCGATCTTCAGGCCGGTCAGCTCGGATACGCGCAGCCCCGCACAGACAGCCAGGTGCAGCATGGCGCGGTCGCGGATGCCCTCCCACGTCGTGGGATCGGGCGCGTCGAGCACGGCTTGTAACTCCTCCCGCAGTAGATAGGGAACCAAGCGCGCATCCGTCTTCTTGAACGGGATCGCCAGGACGCGGCGGATCTGATCCAGTGCTGCCGGTTGCCGGTACTCGAGGAAGCGGAAGAACGACTTGATCGCCGCCAGTCGCACGTTGCGCGTCACAGCCGCGTTCTTTCGGTTGTCCTCGAGATGCTCGAGGAAGGCGCTCACCAAGCCAGCGTCGATCTGCTCCAACGTTAGCAGGGAGGGTTTGACCTTGAGCTTTTCGGCGGCGAACACGAACAGCAACTGGAAGCTCAGGGCGTAGGAGTCCTGCGTGTGCCGACTGACGCCTCGCTGGCGGGAGAGCGTCTCGCGCAGGAACGCTTCAATGAGAGGAGCGATCGGCGTCATGACTGCCGTCCCTCCGACAGGAACTCTTCGCCGGCCGCAGCGACGTCGCGCATGAGCTCAGCGGTAGCTTCGAGATACCAGTAGGTCGCATAGATGTTGACGTGGCCCATGTAGGTGGCCAGCGCCGCCATATGCGCCCCGCATCGGCTTCGGCCGGCCGGGCTGCCCTGCAGCGCACGCACGGCGAACGTATGCCGCAGATCGTGCAGCCGAGGACGGCGCGTCGTCCTCGATCGGATGCCAGCTATGTCCACCAGCCTGTCGAAGAGCTCTTTAACCGCGATGTAGCGGAGTGCCCGACCACGCTTGTCGATGAACACCGGATCATCGTGCGAGCGCGGCCGTCGATGCGCCAGATAGCGTTCCAGGCCTGCTGCTGCCGTGTCGTGCAGTGGCACCAGGCGCGTCTTGCGGAACTTGGTCTCGCGGATCAGCAGGCCGTCGCCGGTCACGTCGGCAACCGTGAGCCTCAGAGCTTCTGAGATCCGCAACCCGGTGGCCGAGAGCAGCGCGATCAAGGCTGCAAAGGTGAGCGGGCGCAAGCTGCCCTTGGGCCGAAGCCGCAGCGCAGCCTCGATCAGGCGATTGATCTCGTCTGCCGAGTAGATGTGCGGTGTGCGGCGCCTCTTGCGAGCACCGAAGTGATTGGCGGGCGGCAGCTCATGCCCGGCGTCCTCGACTTGGGTGTGGCGCACGAAGCGGCAGATGGCTCTGAGTCGTGCATCGCGTTGCGCCACGGATGGCCCGAGCGCGGCCCATTCGATCGCCGCTTGCGTCTCAACGTGCGTTTGCGCGCGCTCGGCCGCGAAGGCGGCAAAGCTCTTCAGCAGGTACTCCGCATTCGACATCGCGAAGCCCGTGGCGCGGCGCAGGGCGAGATAGGTCTCGATCGCGTCCAGCATCACAGCGCCTCCGGCCAGGGCTGAGCGACCTGCTTCAAGAGCGCGACATCGGCCTTGGCGTAGTAGGCCGTCGTGTCGATGCCTCGGTGGCGGAGGACCAGACCGATCTTCTCGAGCGGAACGCCGCAGCGCAGCATCTCGGTCGCCGCGGTGTGCCGCAGGACGTGCGCCCCCTTTGCCGACGTCACGATGCCGGCGCGCTTCATGACGCGCTTCATCACCGACGAGATTCCATCGCCGTTCCGGAACGGTCGGCAAGGCGCGATCGTGCGCAGGAACACGCGATCGCTACGACAGGCGGACGGACGGCATTCGAGATAGGCGGCGATCGCATCCCCGACGTCTTGCGGGAGCGGCAGGCGGACCTCGTAGCGCGCCTTGCCTGTGACCCGGAGCGAGCCCGCCTGCCACTCGATGTCGGTGAGACGGAGTTGCGCCACGTCGCCGGCCCGCAGTCCGAGGCGGGCCAACAACAGCAAGATCGCGAGATCACGTCGACGCGCACTGGTGTCACCATAACAGGCGGCGATCAACTGATTGACCTGCTCGGCCGACAAATATCGCGGCATGTC
>NZ_JAMYLM010000064.1:0-2873 GCF_040317995.1 Mesorhizobium sp. M1334 | reverse complement strand
CCAAGCAGGCCGGCTGCCCAGCGAGAAACGCAAGCACCTTGTCGCGTCGCAGTTGCTTGCGGAAAACAATGGCGCCCGCCGCATCGGCTCCATGCGCCTGAAACACATTCTTCGCTAGGTCCAATCCGATCGTGTTAACTTCCATTGTGGACGCTCCCTCTCTTACGGTGGCTGTCAAACACCACCATTCTGGCACATCGATGCCGTCGAGGGGGCGTCCACCCCATCACTACCTTGCCGCGGTTCACTACCGTCCTCGGAGCAGCCCTTATCTGTGGAGCCGGCTTGTTCTCACTGATTGGGCAGAGCTCTGCTGAGAATGCAGCTGATCCGACTTAATTTGGTTGGACGATGGCCATCGGCGCGTCAACACCTTGCGCCGTAGTGATTTTGGCTCTTTGCACCGCTTGCAGGCGCTGCTACCGATGGCGCTGAATTTGGTTTTCGTGACGAGGTCTACTGCTTTTATAAAGGGCGCGGCCGATCACAAGCCGGAGGAGGGCGCTCGTGACGGGGACACTTCTGTCGTGTCGTTGCCTTGTGTAGAAGAAGTGCTCCCTTTCAATGGATGTCACAGGCGATCTGATTCGCAAGGTCGAGACGTCGAGCATGGCATCGGCCCGCAGATGCTTCAGCTTGCCATTCTCCTCCTCAAGGCTCTTCAGCCGCTTCGCCTCCGACACATCCATGCCGCCATACTTCGAGCGCTACTCATAAAAGGTCGCGTCGCTCACACCGTAGTTGCGGCACAGTCCGGCGCCGGGAGCCCAGCCTGGTGTTCCTTCAAAATGCCGATAATCTGTTCGTCAGAAAATCTCGATCGCTTCATTGCCTATCGCCTCATCCGAGGAACAGGCTAACCTCAAACCGAGGACATTTCAGGGGAGCACGTCACCCTGGATTCCGCCCACCCCCGACGCCGCCTCAAGCAGCGCGCGGATCGCCTTGCGACTGCGAGATCTCCGCCATGCGCAAGCTAATTGGGATGAACGTTCACAGAACGACTCCAATCTTAAATGTTATAAGGAGGAGGAATAGGGTGGCGCATATAACAAATGACATCATTGCTGCACGAATAGCCTGTCTGAGATAAGCTCCGCGTAAGTCCTCTTGTGGGGTGATGGGGATTTGTGGCATCTCGAATTCCTCCCAGC
This sequence comes from Mesorhizobium sp. M1334, assembly GCF_040317995.1. NCBI lineage: Bacteria > Pseudomonadati > Pseudomonadota > Alphaproteobacteria > Hyphomicrobiales > Phyllobacteriaceae > Mesorhizobium > Mesorhizobium sp. M1334. The sequence goes on along the minus strand of NZ_JAMYLM010000064.1, from coordinate 1,719 downwards.
TGTTTCGGACTTCTGTCAACTTGCCGTAACGATCGTAGGCTGACAACTAGGGGCTTGCCACAGGCAAGGCATCACTACACACCGCCCCGAAATTTAGTGCGTGTTTTTACTCGTCAGCCTTCATTTTTTGCGCTCATGTCCTCATGTGCGATTCCGCACCTGCACGACTGAAAGCTTCATTTCTGGCCAAGTGTCCGAGATGGCATAACCCGTAGGGTCGGGATCGTCTTCCTCCAAAATGTAAGAGCATTTTGCTGTGATCCACGTACGACCGCCGACTGACGGAACGACAGCGCTGTAGGGGCCTACTGTAGTGGTTGCGACGATTTCTGCAGTGAACGTAGAATCGATCAGCGACTTGTGTGTGAACTGCTCGCCCTCGTCAATCTCGCCCTTGGCGTGCATCACAGCAAGGCGTGCAGAGGTGCCCGTGCCGCAAGGGCAACGATCTATACGCCCCGGTGAAACGACGACGGCGTTCTTCGATTCTATACCCTGCTTTGCGCGCTTAATCGGGGTTACGAACATCGTAATGCCCGGCAGCTCATGGTTTAGCGGGTGGGACACCGGTATTTGCGCCGCCGCCGCCGCCTTGATTTCTTGTCCGAGGTCGCTAAGCCTGCGCCCCTCGGAGGCAACCAAGTCGAAGCCAAACTGCTGTGCATGCACAATGGCGTAGGTCATGCCCCCATAGCCTACATCCACGACCAATTCGCCGAAGCCAGGCAATTGGATTGTTTGGTTCAGGCAGTAAGCGAAAGCTGGTTGATTAATGAACCTGACCGGCCCGACTTTTCCATCTGCGGTTTCGCACTCGATTCCGATTAGCCCCGCAGGCGCTTCAAGCTTGAACCGGGTAATCGGGCCTGTTATGGGAATCATGCCAGTCTTCAGCATTGTGGTTGCGACACTGATTGTGTTGCCGCCCGACATCTCCGGATATTCTTCTGCCTCGGCAATAATGTATGCAGCTACTGCTTCGGGATTTTCCGAAGGCACGATGAAGTTAACCGATTGGATCATGCTGCCACGAGGCTCGCGGAGGAAGAATAGCCGGATGTGGTCGTGGTGCTGTCGGAAACACTTCATTTTTTCGAAAGCAGTGCCCTTGGGTAATTCAGGTAACCCAGAAACCACAACCTTCTCAACGTCGCCTTCACAGTGGCAGTCATAGGCAGTGAAGGTTGCAGCGACCGGAAATTCGTAGCTCGACGGGTGGGACATGTTGACCTTTCACATCGCTTGAAAATCGGTCAGCTAGGTCGGGAAGCAGCGGCTTGCGGAACTCGCCCTCAGGGGAGCTGGCGACCGGTTGCCAAAGAACTTTCGAGCTCGGCAAAATGCCTGGTCCCGGCCGTCAACGACCTCAAACTGCCCCGTCCGCGGTCTGCAGCAAGATGAGTTTGCGCAATCAATACGCTTATCGCAGGATCATTCCGCGTCAGGCGTCAGCTATGTATCTCGACGACTGAGGCGCCCGAAAAATTCACTGGTTCGCTGCCGGCGACTGTCGTTCGTTGTCTACTTCACCTGCGAATCGTGCGGTGATGCTAGCGAGACAGTTGTCACAAAACAACCGAACGAAAAGTTATGTGTGGCCAGAAAAATGTTATGAGGGGTCGCGTCCCCACAGGTGGTGTAGCTCGGCGGTAGCGAAGCCGCTCGCGAGCGCGCTCTCGATAGCGCTGTAGATGCTATGGGCGGCGGCGAGCGTGTGGC
>NZ_JAMYLM010000063.1:0-4308 GCF_040317995.1 Mesorhizobium sp. M1334 | reverse complement strand
CCATGCCGCCATACTTCGAGCGCCACTTATAGAAGGTCGCGTCGCTCACACCGTATTTGCGGCACAGATCCGTCGCCGAAAGCCCAGCCTGGTGTTCCTTCAAAATGCCGATGATCTGTTCGTCAGAAAATCTCGATCGCTTCATTGCCTGTCTCCTCATCCGAGGAACAGGCTAACCTCAAACCGAGGACATTTCAGGGGAGCACGTCATAAGAGTTAGCGCGTCGCCGTTTCGGGCAGACTCTCACCGGCAAAGAACCGTCTCGGGTTGTCCTCCAGGATCGAGACGATGTCCGCCTGAGTGACACCGCGGGCGTGCAGCATTGGGATGAAATCCGTGAACATGTAGGTATGGGCTTGGTAGAGTTCCTGCGACTTCAGGTGTTCGATCAATGTGATCTCATCGGCGGTGAGGTGGCGACTGAACTTGCCGAGCATGCCGCAGAGGCGGTCCATGCTAATCATGACCTGCGCACGAAAGCCGTCGCGCACGAGCTTCGCCAAATTGTCGGCGCGGAAATTGTCCGGCCGATGGAACATCCCGATCTGATCGAATCCGATGTAAGAGCCAGCATCTATAATGCGGCGATGATAGGCGGGATCTAGGTTGCAGCAGCTATGGCCGATCAAGCAACGATCGGCGGCAACGCCGCCGGCCGCTAACAGCTGCTGCTGTTCAGGGCCTGCGTAGCCGTCCTCGGTGTGGGTAATTATAGGCACCCCGGTCACCTTCTGCGCGACACAAGCGGCCGCGAGGAACCTCTTCTCATGAGCGGTGACAACGGGCGCGCCCGTTGAGACCTTGATGGCGCCGGCCTTCACACCAGTGTCGGCGATGCCGTAGGTGATCTCGCGGACGTAAAGCTCGGCGATCTCATCGACGGTGCGGGCGCGCCAGTAGACCGGCAGCCCCTTTTCCTCGTGGTAAAATCCCGTGGTGCAAACTATGTGCATGCCGGATTTTTCGGAAACCTCTTTCATTATCATGACGTCGCGACCGAGTTCGATCGGACAGGGGTCGACGAAGGTGCGCACACCATGCTCAGTGCGCAGTTGGATCAATTGCCGGACTGCCCTTTCGATTAATTCCGCACGGTCGAATTTCGCGAGCGGATCGAACCAGGCGCCGGGAAAGGCGATGAACAGGTGCTCGTGCATCAGTGTGCGGCCCAAGCGCTCGACCGGGATCGGCCCCGTCACCGTCTGCACCATCATGCGTCGGCACTCCAAGTGTTGTATGCTACCGTGAAGAGAGCCATGGTGGTAGCTAGGTTAGCAACCCGCTATTTCTAGTAGTGCCATAACCTGGTTTCCCTCCATAAACGGTGGGATGAATCTCGCCAAGAATACGAAGGGAATCGACGAGAGGTCTGCGTTGAGCAGTTAAGATCGAGATACTTTTCTTTGACAAGGCGGGCGTAATCTGTCGAGCGTCAGCCGTTGCGAAAGGTGTAACCGTACCCGTTGATCGCCGGCGCACCGCCGAGACGCGCATAGAGAAGCTTCGATCCCTCTGGAAAGAAGCCTTTCTGGACAAGGTCGATCATCCCTTGCATCGATTTGCCCTCATCGACGGGATCGGTAATCATACCCTCAAGCCCCGCGAACTGACGGATTGCAACCTTGGTTTGCTCGGACGGAATGCCATAACACGGGTACGCGTACTCCTCGAGCAACACCACATCGTCTTCGACTAGTTCCATCCGAGATGGACGAGCTTGGCTGTATGTTGGGCAATGTTCTTGAACGATCAGCCCAAGGTCTGTGGTTCATCGAAAGTAGCGGGAATCGAGCTCTGATCTTGTCTCGGCGGCGCCTCAAGGAAGCAGCAGCGACATGGCTAGCATTTGATCGAGCTGGCGTAAATCTGTAGATTCATTCGTCACCTCATCATGGTCTGGCAGCTGGGCTCCAACTTCCTTGCAGCTGCCGAAATGCTCAGCCATTTGGCCAGCCCTGCTAGCGCAGCCGGACCACCAGATCAGAAAGAGCACGCTACCGAAATAGGCTAGCTGAAGCAGCAGCGAACATCCCAGCGTCATCACGACTGCTAGACCGATGGAATGAGAAGCGAAGTAGACAATCAGAGCGTTGCTGCAGAGGACCAGCCCCAGGACGCGACAAAAGATTTTTAAGGGCAACGCCGTCTCCTGGTTTTGTCTCCTCAGATCATGCAGCGACCTGATCGGCCGCAACATGCGTCTGGCAGTTCTTCGGGCAGACGCGGGCGCAGGCTCCGCAGCCGACGCAGCGGCCGGCATGGTCGACGACCATGATCATGCGATTGAGCTCGCCATCGAAGTCGTCGTCGTCCTCGCCGTCGCAGGCGCCCAGGATTTCACCCGCGTCATCGACGCCGTAAAGATGCATGACCTCGCGCGAGCAGACCTTGAAACAGCGGCCGCAGCCGATGCAGGTCGTGCCGTCTATACCGGTGAGATATTCCGGCACCCATCCGGAGCCGTCGCGAGTGGTGAATGTGCTCGTCATCGTAACTTCTTCATTGCAGCGAGCTCTCTCTTGGCATCATCCAACTCGGCAAAAACGGCCGATGTTTCCTCGGCAACTTCCTCTATCTCCGTCCATTTTCCCGGGAGATCCTCTGCAAGGTCGCGCAATTTCATCTTGGCAACTGCCGCGCGCAGCTGAAGCTTTCGGAATTTCTTCCCCATCTCATCTAGCTTTGACATAAATCCTTCCTCGAAATCGGTTTCTTCACGCCCTTGCCACCTCGGGATAGGCTTCAATGGCTGCAGTCGCTTCGTCGACCAGTTTCGTACCGGCCCCCGCGGGCTTCCTGAACGTCTCGAAGCCGAACCGGTGGATGTCTCGACAGAGCGACCAACTGCCCGGCCGTGAAAAGCAATCGTCCGAACCCCCCTGGGTTTCATCTCCATCGTTGGCGATGTCATCAGGCCGGAGCGCTCCTCGTTGTAGGCCCGACGGCCGTGTAAAACGTGTCGAGCCTCCACAGCACGTCCGGATCGGGATCGCCGATGATCGGGATCGCACGGCGGTGTTTTCTGGTGACGATGAAGTCGGCCAGCCGCGTGGAGTCCGATTTGCCTTTCCCATGAGCCGCAGGAGTCTCGAGCACGGATCAGCCGCACGAGGCATCTGACAAAAGGCATGGCAAGGGCCGCCTCGTCCTCGTTGACCGGAGGGCTGACCGCGGCATCAGACATTTCGCCTTCTCCTCCCTTCAGTGCTCTTCCTCGAAGCACGATGTCTATTTTCGGGGACGCCTACTTCGGGCATACTTGCGCAGCCGACGCCCGGCTCGGGCCGGCCGATTCCACGCAATTGATGTCCCCGTGGCCGACCTTGAACACCTCCTCGACTGCGAAGTCCTCCACGCTGGTTCGCGTGGAACATCACTTCCGCCGCAATGCGGCCGGAGGTCATGAAGATTCGCGCCTCGATCCTGCTGCAAACGATCGACCAAGTGCTGCATGGACCCTCCTTGCTGCGGCCACGCCAAGGAAATGGACGAATTGGCCAGTAAGCCATTTCGACCAATTACCCTTTTTTATTTTTCCTCCTCGGCCGACCGCGCTTTGGCACCTTCGGGAAATTGTTTTGCGGAGCCGCAAAGAGAGCGCCGCAACCAACCTTCCCACCCCTGTACTTGGCGAGGGCCTGCAGCAAATCCGGCAGATGCTGCTCTTTCAATTCGGCCGGGATAGGCTCCGGACCGTCCAGCGACGTCAGTGCCAGTTCGACCAACTCGATCGCGCGATCATTGTTGCCGTTCTCGTGATAGTACCGGGCGACCGCGGGATAGGACCGGAACTTAGGGCTGTCGCCTTGCGGGGGATTCAGCGCCAGGATGTGTTCGGACAGCTCCTTGCCCATCGCGAAGCGCTCAGCAGAGGGAAGGCGCGAATGGTCATTGGCCGGATGGAAAAGTTGGTCTAGCGCCGAAACCATCCAGTCCTCGGAGTTTTTGTCGATCGCGTCGCGAACCAATTGGCGCATCACGGGCAAGCCGGTCCACATGTCTTGAATTTTGTGAAGCAACAGATGCGCATGAGCCAGGCGGAAATTGATGTCGTCGGGCATCAAGGCGATGCCCTCTTCGATCGCCCAGAGCGCCGTCTTCCAATCTTCTAACTTCACCGCCGCCCAGAATCTGTCATCGATCGGCTGCTTCAACGCTTGTTCGCGCGCCATGGGTTCGCTTGTGGCGATCCGCTCCGTATCGGCGGCTTTAGATCCCATGAGGAGTGAACAGCGGCCGGCGCTCTGTCAGGGTGAGGCTGCATCGAACCACTCACTCAACAGGAGATCGCCGTGGAGAATGTGTCT
>NZ_JAMYLM010000062.1:0-4759 GCF_040317995.1 Mesorhizobium sp. M1334 | reverse complement strand
GCCATCGCATCAAGAAATGCGCCTGGAACGACGACTATCTCATCAATGCCATCACTCATATGCGATAGCCCTGCCCTCGTGGGGGAGATGTCCGGCAGGACAGCTACAGAGCGATTTTCACGCCGTGCCGTTTCCGCCTTTAAAATCTTTCGCCAAGAGATAGAGCTCCACCGATTCGTCGCGCGAGGCCGGCGGCTTGACGTGATGGACCGAGCGGAAATTCCGCTTGAGTCTCGCCAGCAATTCGTTCTCGGCGCCGCCCTGAAACGTCTTGGCGAGGAAATGTCCGCCCGGCTTCAATACCGACAGCGCGAAATCGGCCGCCACCTCGCACAGATGCATGGTGCGGATGTGGTCAGTCCGCTTGTGGCCGGTGGTGGGTGCGGCCATGTCGGAGAGCACGATGTCCGGCTGACCGCCCAGCGTCTCGGCCAGCTTCTCAGGCGCCTGCGGATCGAGGAAATCCATCAGCAGCACCGGCGCGCCCGGCACCGCGTCCATCTCCAGGTAATCGATGCCGACGACGTTCGGGTGTTCCGCGGTAGATTTGGTACGTGCGGCGGCGACCTGGCACCAGCCGCCGGGTGCCGCACCAAGGTCGATCACCTTCATGCCGGGCTTGAGCAGATGGTGCTTGTCGTCGATCTCGATCAGCTTGTAGGCGGCGCGCGAACGATAGCCGTCGGCCTTCGAACGCTGAACATAGGGATCGTTGATATGGCGCTGCAGCCAGCGGCGCGACGATTCCTTGAGGCCGCTTTTCTTCTTGATCTTCGTCTTCAGCACGCGAATGCCGGCGGAGCTCGGTCTTTCCGGTTTCTTGGTCATTGCTTGATTACTTGTTTGAGCATGATCTTGTCCGAAAACCGGTAGTCACTTTTCGGGATCATGCTCTGCCCCGCCCGCTGTTGCGCCAGACGCCGTCATCGGCCATCAACTCGCTCAGTATGCCCTCGCGCAAGCCGCGGTCGGCGACACGCAGCCGTTCGGACGGCCAGACGGCACGGATCGCCTCCAATATGGCGCAGCCGGCCAGAACCAGGTCAGCGCGGTCGGCGCCGATGCAGGGATTGGCGACGCGCTGCTGGAAATCCCAGCCGACCAGCTTTTCGACCATGCGGTCAACGCTGTCGCGATCCATCCACAGCCCGTCGACGCGGCGGCGGTCGTAGCGTTCGAGATCGAGGTGGACGCCGGCAAGCGTCGTCACCGTGCCCGAGGTGCCGAGCAGATGGAATTTCGGGCTGGGCAGGAGGTGGCTCAGCCGGTCGCGCCCGTCGAAGGCGCGCAGCCGCATTGCGACATCCTCGACCATGGCGCCAAAGATCTCGCGCGTCACTGTGCGGCCGCCAAAACGCTCGGCCAGCGAGACGACGCCGACCGGCAGCGACGTCCACGACACGATGTGGTTGGCGAGCCTTGGCGAGCGGTGGCCGGTAAGGTCGATCAGCGCGATTTCGGACGAGCCGCCGCCGATGTCGAACAGCACGACGCCTTGCGTGTCGCGCTCGACCAGCGAGCCGCAGCCCGACACCGCCAGCCGCGCCTCGGTCTGGCGGTCGATGATCTCGAGCTTCAGGCCGGCCTCGCGCTCGACGCGTTCGAGGAACTCGACGCCGTTGGCGGCGGTGCGGCAGGCCTCGGTAGCGATCAGCCTGGCCTTCCTGACCTTGCGGTTGCGCAATTTGTCGCCGCAGATCTTCAGCGCCTCGACCGCGCGGTCCATTGCAGCTTCGCCAAGCCGGCCATTGGCGGTAAGGCCCTCGCCCAGCCTGACGATGCGCGAGAACGCATCGATGACGCGGAACTGGCCATGGCGCGTCGGCACCGCGACCAGCAGACGGCAATTGTTGGTGCCGAGGTCGAGCGCGGCAAACACCGGCAATTCCTGCAGCGGTGGCGGCGTGCGGGCACCCTGCCCCGGCCTTGGCAAGGCTGGAGGCAATTGCGCGATTGAAGCCGATTGCGCGATCGAGGACTGGGGCGCGATCGAAGCCGCTGGCTGGGGCTGGCGAGCGGCCGGGGCCCCGCCGGCGGCAGGCACCGAAGTGCCTGTTATCACCGGACAAGCCTCGTCGCGTGCGAAAACCTTGCGCCCGCGCCGCCGCTTGCGCCGCTTCTTGGGTTTGCCGTTCTGATGCGGGCCGTTCTGACCCTTGTGATCGTGGGACGTGTCGCCAGCCTGTCCATTGCCGGACCGGGGCTGCACCTGACGGCCGTAGCGTCCGGCGGCTGGGTTTGCCTGGCCGGATGGCGGCGGCGAACCCCTGGACACGCCCACTCCCGGCGCACCAGCGCCGGCTTCGTGGTCTTCCACTGTCGTTCCTTCCGGCGCCGCGCGAACCGGAGACCGGACGCAGCAGGCGCTTTTACATGTTCAAGTTGCGGCCAGACTATCAGCGCCGGGCCGGATCACCAAGAGTGCAAGGGCCGAATTTTGCCGACGGCATGAAGGGCGGCGACGTTGGTGATCCCTTCTCCCCTTCTTGTGGGAGAAGGAAAGACGCCAGCGCCACAGCGCGCCTTCCCGGTTGAATAGCCGGCTTCAATGAGGCATTTCTGAAATGAACCATTCGGGACCGCGGGCGGTTTTCCTGCTGCGAACCGGAAAACGGGTACGGGCTGCAACGCATGATCGTCAGGCAATGAACTGGAGCCGCTATTTCTGGCCCGTCATCGGGATCGCCGCGGTGGTGTTCTCGCTGTGGCTGTTGCTGCACGAATTGCGCGGCATCTCGCTCGACGATGTCTGGGACGGCATAGTCGCCATCCCGGCGCGCGGCTGGGTGCTCGCGGCGCTGAGCTCGGTCGTCGCCTATGCCTCGCTCGCCGGCTACGACCACATCGCGCTTCTGCACATCGGCAAAAAAGTGTCGTGGCTCTTCGTCACCTTCTGCTCGTTCACCACCTACGCGCTGTCGCACAATATCGGCGGATCGGTGTTTTCCGGCGCGGTGATCCGTTACCGCGCCTACGGCACCAAGGGCCTGACCGGCCAGGATGTCGGCGTTCTGGTGGCGATCTGCTGGATCACCTTCGTGCTGTCGACACTGTTCGTCTCAAGCATCGTCCTGCTGCTCGAGCCTGAGGTGATCGACCGGTTTTCCGGCACGCCGCATCACCGGCTGGCGCAGGCGGCCGGCCTTGCCATGCTGCTGGTGGTGGCGGCCTATGTCTTCGGCAGCTGGCTGCATCTGAGACCACTCAGGATCGGCAGCTTCCAGTTGCACTACCCGGCGCTGCCGATTGTGGCGCGGCAATTGCTGGTCGGCCCGATCGAGCTGCTGGCGGCGGCGGCGATCATCTTCTTCGCCCTGCCCGCCACCGGCAATCCCGGCTATTTCGTCGTGCTCGGCGTCTTCCTGGTGTCGTTCTCGATCGCGCAGATCTCGCATGCGCCGGGCGGGCTCGGCGTGTTCGAGGTGGTGTTCCTTGCGGGCTTGTCACATATGGACCAGGTCGGCGTACTGGCGGCGCTCCTGGTGTTCCGGCTGTTCTACCTGATCATCCCGCTGCTGATCGCGCTCGGCGTGGTGCTGTATTTCGAGCACTCGCAATACAGCCGCAGCGAGAATTGAAGGCGCGGGAAGACGACGATTGAACCCAGACACAGGGTTGACTCTTTTCCGGCGGCGGCTACAAGGGCCGCGCGGCGACATCGTCGCCCTGCCGCGCGGTTTTCAACAGCCGCGCCTGCTGGGGAATAGGTTAACGGTAGACCCACGGACTCTGACTCCGTTAGTCCTGGTTCGAATCCAGGTTCCCCAGCCAGTCTTCTTTCATTAAATAAAAATAGCTGCTTAGCAGAAGTTCGGAAATCGCAACCGGACCAGTTTTCCGGCGCATAACCGGATCATTAGCTACTCTTCCCTCGCGCGATGCTGGATGCATCGTTTTGATGCACGCCTGCATTGCACCTTAGCGCTGCTTGAACCAAATTAGCGAAGGCAGGGAGGCGACTACAATGAATGCCGGAAGACTAGATGAAATTTGGAACCAGCAGGCAATTCCAGTCATCTTGCGTAGGGATGGCTGGCACGAAAAACTGAGGGTAAGGTTGCCAAAGGCCGGTGACAACCGGAAGTGGATCAACAGCCTTGGGAAGTCTTACGCCGTGTGGATGCACGGCGGATCGTATTGGGAATTGCCAAAGTCATGGTTCAACAACTTCGTTAATCAAGCACTCGTGCGCTACAAAAGCCTCTACGCGATCCAGCCCTACCGCGAACAAGAAAAATGCGCGCCGGCCTGCATGAATGCTACCGGCCATGAGTGCGAATGCTCATGCATGGGGGTCAACCATGGCGCGGGCAACGATGGAAGTTGGTTCGAAGTGTCGGACACGTTCGCCACGCGGTGGCATGAGCGCGAGCTTGCTTGTCGGTTGATGACAGCCAAATAGACAAGGGAAGAGGGCGAGATGCGTGTTTTGATAATCTGGGTCATGGGCATCGTTTCACTATCGATCATTGGTTCGCTCATCGGATTCGCGCTCACCAAGGAGCATGCGGGCAGTAACGCTGGCGCGATTGCGGGGGCCTGCGCATTCACATGTTTGCGCTTGTGGTTTAGCCCGCCTTCTCAAAAATCCAACTGAGACACTACCGGATCGGGGTGCCTCAGTTTGAATTTCAGCCCACGACCTATTGCGGACATCGTAAGCGCCTTGCCGACCGCCTATGGATTTGGGCTTGACGTTTTCCGGAATCGCCAGGGCATGAGTTCCTCGATCTGGCTCTGCGGATGGCCGTTGATGATG
>NZ_JAMYLM010000061.1:0-6563 GCF_040317995.1 Mesorhizobium sp. M1334 | reverse complement strand
CGCCCGCCATCCCGCGGTTCAGTTCAATCAGGCTTCAATGTAGTCGCGACCCGTGCGAGCCCGTACCATCGCGCCCGCGACCACACAGAACCCTCCAGATTCATGAGAGGTCGGCTGTTGGAGGGGCCGGCCATGAACAGGGATTGGCAACTCGATCTGGAGCGGTGGCTTGAGCCGTTCGTCTCGGCGTTGAGGCACAAGACGCGTGCGCGGATGTGTCCGGCCTATATTGCTGGCCTGATTGGCCCTGGGGATCGCAAGAGCGTCCAACCGATGGCGGCGCGCCATGCAGGCGTCAACTGTGACCAGCTGCACCACTTCATCGCGAGCGGCGTGTGGGATGCTGCGCCGCTGGAGAAGGTGCTGCTCGCGGAGGCCGACAGACAAGTTGGCGGGAACGATGCGTGGCTGATCGTGGACGACACCGCGCTCCCCAAGAAGGGGCGCCACTCGGTCGGCGTCGCGCCGCAATATGCCTCGGCGCTTGGCAAGAACGCCAACTGCCAGACGCTGGTGTCGCTGACGCTGGCCTCTGGCGAAGTGCCGGTCATGGTGGGGCTGCGGCTGTTTCTGCCCGAGAGCTGGACTTCCGATCCCGCCCGGCTCGACCGTGCCGGTGTGCCCGAGGACCATCGTGCCTACAGGACCAAGCCCGAAATCGCGCTGGCCGAGATCGACCGGGCTCGCGCAGCCGGCTTACGCTTTGGCTGCGTGCTCGCCGATGCCGGATATGGTTTGAGCGCCCCCTTCCGGCAGGCGCTCACCGAGCGCGGCCTTACCTGGGCCGTCGGTATCCCGTTCAAGCAGAAGGTCTATGCCGCCGACGTGGCGATCTTCCCGGTTGCCGGACGCGGCCGCCCGCGCCGCCGGCATATCCCCGATGTGAAGTCGATGACCGCGCAGGCGATGCTGGAAAAAGCCCAATGGCGGACGGTCAGTTGGCGGCGTGGCACCAAAGGCCGCCTCTCGGCGCGCTTCGCCGCTGTCCGTGTCCGGGTTGCAGATGGCCCACCCCAGCGCATCCGCGACATGGGCGCTCAGCATCTGCCCGGCGAGGAGGTCTGGGTGATCGGCGAGCACCGCTCGACCGGCGAGCGCAAATACTACCTCTCCAACTTGCCCGCCGACACCCCGCTCAAGCAGATCGCAGGCGCCATCAAGGCGCGCTGGGTCTGCGAACAGGCGCATCAGCAGCTCAAGGAGGAACTTGGCTCGACCACTTCGAGGGGCGCTCATGGACGGGCCTGCACCGGCACGCGCTGATGACGATGATCGCCTACGCCTTCCTGCAATCTCGCCGCCTCAAACAAGCGGGAGGGGGAAAAAAGAATCCTCGGCCCGCCGCCCCAACCGAGCCTACCCGCCGTCAGGCAAGCCATCCTCACCGCGCTCGCGCAGCCGCCCCCAATCCGTTGTCCCCACTGCCGCAGAACCCTCTCCGGTAAAAATCTGCCAAAGTAGTGCTAGTACCGCTTCCAGTTTCTTGCGAGCCTGGATAGCCGCCCGGGTCTGGGCGAAAAGAAGCATGAGTACGCTCGCGCGATATCCAGAGCCCAGCTCGACCGACAAACACTAACGCGGGCTTGCCGCTTCTATACGTTCCGGCGTCAGCCCCCGATACGCTTGCAGAGTCGGAGACTTCAGACACACCGATTATCGGCATCAGCCACACCAAACACCCCCTGATAACATTTGCTCGTGCTGTGCATGACTATTTGTACGGTTGATTTGGAGCTTCCCCGGCCGCTAGCGTTTTAGGCCAATGAGAGCGATCGCTGTCGGACCTTAGCGGAGGCGCTGAAGGCCATCTGGGGAGCCGCCGTAAGCGTGCCGGTGCCTGTTGCTGCTGTCAACCGACAATTAGTAGGCCAATAACTATAAATCTAGCGAATGGGAGAAGAATTATGAGTGTGAAAGCAATAGCACGATCCTTTGGAGGGCTGCTGGTAGCATGCGCCCTCATTGGTACCGCGAACTCGTCGGATAAACTTCCAGGTACCGGTATCTCTGTGCAACCCTCCGATCAGAATTACGCTGACGAATGGTTTGAAAGAGATATCGTTAGCATGGGACTTGAGGATCTTGGTTATGACGTAAAACCGTCTGCCTCCATGCAGCTTCAGTCGGCCATACTCTCAGTTGGAAATGGGGACGCAACCTTTTACGCTACATATGACGATCCCCTGCACTCATCTTTTTGGGAGAAAGCTGGAGGGAGCGCAAAGCTTCAGCCGGTCGGAACATTGGCCGAAAACTTCCTTCAAGGCTACTTAATCGACAAGAAGACGGCCGACGCATACAACATTAAGACAATCAACCAGTTTAAAGACCCTAAGATCGCAAAACTGTTTGACAACGACGGAGATGGCAAAGCCGAACTTTATGGATGCCAAACGGGTTGGGGATGTGAGAGAGTTATTGAGCATCAGCTAGATGCTTATGCCCTTCGCGATAACGTACAACACCTTCAGGGTAGCTACGAAGCGATCATCGCCGACGCTATCGAGCGTATCAAAGCCGGTACGCCAACGTTATACTATTCATGGAGTCCGATGTGGTTGAGCACGGTTCTCACCCCGGGCAAGAATGTCGTTTGGTTGACGGTCGACCATACCGCTCTTCCGAAAGAACTTGAAGGCGCTAAGACTGTTGTTCCTGGAATTGGCAACTTAGGATTTACCTTCTTTTCTGAGCGTGTAATTGCCAATACAGCTTTCCTGGACTCAAATCCGGCAGCGCGGAAGTGGTTGGAACTGCTTAAAATTCCTCTGGAAGACATTAGCGCCAACAGTCTTCGGGTACACGAAGGGCACGGAAGCCCAGAAGACATTCGCAAGAATGCCGAAGATTGGAGACAGAAACACCGGGCGCAATGGGATGCCTGGATCACCGAAGCAAAGGCCGCGGCTAAATAGCGGCCAGCCGGTCGCCACTGACTTTCTCAGGGCCGGGGGTGGGTAAGTGGAGGAGATCTACTTGCGCTCCCCGGCTGGACAGCCCCTCGGGAAGCCTCACCGCTGCCGAGCGTTTTGCCTTTCAGGACATCAGGATGACTCGACCTCGAACTGACCCTGTATCCAGTGCTTCTAGAGTGCCCAGGGTAATGGCCGGAGTCTTGCTCACCGGACACGGCGGGTTCGACAAACTTGTGTATCGGAACGACCTTCCCGTGCCAACGCCGGGTGTCGGGGAGGTTTTGATTCGCGTTGCCGCCGCGGGAGTGAATAACACCGATATTAACACCCGTATCGGCTGGTATTCAAAATCGGTAAAAAGCGAAACAGCAACAGGTGGAACTACTGGTTTTGCCTACGTCGAAGACACGGACGCAAGCTGGTCTGGCACGCCCATGTCGTTCCCCCGGATTCAAGGCGGAGATTGTTGCGGTTACATCGTGGGTGTAGGCGAAGGAGTGGACTCGCGAAGGGTTGGCGAGCGGGTTATTGTCCGAAACGTATTTCAGTCCTACGTTGGCTATCGCCCTTGGGAGATCTGGACATTTGGCTCCGAGGTAGATGGCGCATTCGCGGAGTACACCAAAGCGCCGTCGCGTGAGACTTATCGAGTTGAGTGCGATTGGTCGGACGTTGAACTAGCATCAATGCCATGCGCATACTCCACGGTCGAGAATATGTTGCAAAGGGCCCACGTCCAGGCGGGTGACCACGTACTCATAACCGGAGCGTCTGGTGGCGTCGGTTCGGCTGCAATCCAGCTTGCGAAGCGTCGTGGTGCTTCAATCACTGCGGTTGCGACCTCAGCGAAGTCTGAGGTGATGCTGCAATTGGGGGCAAATCGGGTGCATCCCCGCGGTGAGAGTATTGTGGACGCTCTCGGGCGGAATTGCATTGACGTAGTTCTCGATGTGACTGCTGGTCCGGACTTTAGAGAACTTCTCGAGGTACTGAAACCGGGAGGCAGATATGCCGTGGCGGGTGCAATCGCTGGCCCTATCGTCGAACTTGACGTGCGGACGGTTTACCTCAAGGATCTGACATTGTTTGGTTGCACTTTCCAAGATGAGGTCGCGATAAAAAACATCGTGTCTTACATCGAGCGCGGCGAGATACGTCCACTAGTATCAAAGTCTTATTCGTTGAAAGATATAGTTGTTGCACAAAAGGATTTCCTTGCGAAAAATTTTAGCGGCAAGCTAGTTCTTAGAGTTCCTGAGTGAAGGGTAATCGAATGATAGAGCTCAAGATCAACCGCATCGATGTTTTCAAGGTGGATATGCCCTACGTAGGTGGCGTCTACACGTTGTCCGGCGGGAGGGAATATAGCAGCTTCGACACTACGCTCGTGAGGATCACCACCAACGATGGCATTGAAGGGTGGGGTGAAAGCACGCCATTTGGCCCGACCTATATTGCTGCGCACGCTTTAGGTGTGCGTGCTGGCATTGAGGAGATCGCTCCCAGCCTCATTGGTTTGGATCCACGAAGGGTCGATCGTGTCAATGAGATTATGGACGCCTCACTTGTAGGGCATTCTCACGCCAAGACGCCGTTAGACGTCGCTTGCTGGGACATCTTTGGAAAATCTGTCGGATTGCCCGTTTGTGACCTGCTTGGAGGGCGCACAAGCTTCGCATTGCCCGTGATTTCGTCAGTGGGAGCAGCTAGTCCCGAGGAAATGCGCCACCGCGTCGCCGAATACCGAGCAAAAGGATATCGCGGACATTCCGTTAAAATCGGCGACGATCCAGCACTGGACGCTGCTCGCATTGAGGCTTCGTTGGCTGATAAGCGGCCGGGGGAATTTTTCATTGTCGACGCTAACGGTGGCATGACTGTGGAGTCCGCACTTCGCATGCTTCGACTGTTGCCAACCGGCCTTGATTTCGTGTTGGAAGCCCCATGTGCGACATGGCGGGAATGCGTTTCGGTACGAAGACGTTCAACCGTGCCAATCTTTTTTGATGAGCTGGCGATAGACGACCCCAACATCATTCAGCTTATTGCGGACGACGCTGCAGAGGGTATAGGTCTCAAAATCTCGAAGAATGGCGGCCTTACCAAAGGGCGACGTCATAGGGATATTTGCGTCGCCGCCGGATATACGATTAGTGTGCAAGAAACGACCGCTTCCGACATAGCAATCGCGGCTATTGTGCACCTTGGCCAAACAATACCACAAAAGAACCTGCGGTGCGTACTAGCCACCCGGGATTTTGTTGGTGTGAAGACCGCTGATGGACCCTTTGATGTGCGCGATGGTCTTATTACTGCTCCCGATCTGCCGGGGCTAGGGATTATTCCTCGTATGGATGTTATTGGCGAGCCGGTGGCTAGTTATTATTGATTTGTGACCTGAGGGCCTGACCCTCCTACAGATAATTGCGATTGTAAGCGGTGCTCTCAGGCTACGGCCCTAAGCTCTGCAGCATGTCGTGGCGGTGGCCTCGAGACGGCCGCGGATTGGGCATAGCTGCTACTATACATCGGCAAATGACGCTTCGCTTGGCCTAGAGCGGGATGAATTTAGGTTGGGGCATATCCGGCCTCAGTGAAGTAATTTCTGCATTCGGTTGAAGTGACGGTGCCGAGGATTTGGCCGATGGCGTCACAGACGGTCTCAACCGTTCGGCTTGCAGCCTTGCGCAGCCAATGCTTGAGCTTGGCGAAGAGCTTCTCGATGGGGTTCAGGTCGGGCGAGTATTTGGGCAGCAAGAACAGCCTGGCGCCGGCCGAGCGGATGGCGCGGCGCACGGCCTTGCCCTTATGCGAGCCGAGATTGTCCATGATGACGATGTCGCCGGGCTTGAGGATTGGGACAAGAACCTCATCGACATAGAGCTGGAAGCGCTCGCCGTTGATCGGTCCGTCGATCAGCCATGGCGCTTCGACACGGTCGTGGCGCAGCGCTGCCAGGAAGGTCATGGTTTTCCAATGGCCATGCGGCACCTTGGCTTTGATCCTCTCGCCGCGTGGCGCCCATCCCCTGAGCGGGGCCATGTTGGTTTTGGTCCAGGTCTCGTCGATGAACACCAGACGAGAAGCATCGATGCGATCCTGATACTTTGCCCACTGTGCCCGCCGGCGTGCTACATCCGGGCGATCCTGCTCGGCCGCGATCAGCGTCTTTTTTTGTGGCTGAGCTTCTCGACGTGGACGAACTCCCACACCGAACGGTAATCGACCTTCAGGCCGCGATCGCCAAGTTCGGCCACAAGACCGCGTAGCGTGAAGTCCGCAGCCCGGCAGCGCAGCAGCAGCCACTCCCGATGCTCTCCGGCAATCTTCTTCGGTCTGTGCCCACCCATCTTGCCGGGCGCAAGACTGTTCGTTTCGCGCAACCGGCTCACCCATCTGATGACGGTGCTGATCCCAACCTCAAAGCGCACTGCCGCCTGCCGCCGCGACAGGCCACCCTGCTCAACTGACGCAACAACCCGTTCGCGAAGATCCATCGAGTAAGGCTTGCCCATCCATGCTGACCTCCTTGCCCAGCATGAAGGTTGAATCTGGAGGGTTCTGTGTGGTCGCGGGCGCGATGGTACGGGCTCGCACGGGTCGCGACTACATTGAAGCCTGATTGAACTGAACCGCGGGATGGCGGGC
>NZ_JAMYLM010000060.1:0-7443 GCF_040317995.1 Mesorhizobium sp. M1334 | reverse complement strand
GGCCCCTTGACAACGAAATCCCCATACAAGGTGTCCACCAAAATAGGTGGACACCTTGTGATGGAAGAAGATGAGCAGAAACTGCGGGTGAGGCTTGTCGGTCGGGACGGGCGACGCCGATACGACCCGGCATCGAAGGACCGTCTTGTCTCGGCCTGTCTTGAGCCTGGCGTGTCGGTATCGAGGCTTGCGCTCGAACATGGGGTCAATGCGAACCTTCTTCGGAAGTGGATAAAGAAGCGGGCGGAGACCCAGTCCCTCCCACAGCCCCCACCATCGGCGTTCATCCCGGTTCAGATTGAAAGCACTTCCGATCGGGCCTTGCTGCGACAGAGCAGCATGGCTGCGGTGGATTTGCCGGGGACTTGCGATGGGGCACGTAGGTCGGCATCGAAAAGGACAGCGCCTTTTTCCTCTCTAGCCAAGGTGAGCGCGTCGCTGCCGAACGGCGTGAAGTTGACGCTGGAATGCGGTGATGTGGATGCGTTGACGGCGACCATCGGAGCACTGGGTCATGTTCAGACTGGGCGCTGACCTGAAAGTCACCTGCACCGCGAGCCAATCGACTTCCGGGCCGGCATCAACAGCCTTGCGGTTCTGGTCCAAGAGACGATGGCGCTCGATCCGTTTGCTCCGGCGGTTTTTGCGTTCTGCAATCGCCGTCGCGACCGGATGAAGCTCCTGTTCTTCGATCGGTCGGGCTTTGTGCTGGTCCTGAAGCGGCTGACCGAGGACAAGTTCCGGTGGCCGCGCCGGGAGGCAGCGGTGGTCACGCTTACGACCGAGCAATTGCACTGGATCCTCGATGGCATCGACATCGATGCGATGGTCCGCCATCCGGTGCGGCAATATCAGGTTGCGGGTTGAGGGCTCTCGAATTGAGCGGTTGACGCGGCGGCATGCTTTCGATTCAAGAATCTGATGAATCGACCCGGCGAACCGACTGTTGAAGCGTTGATGGCGCGTATTGCTGCGCTGCAGGCGCAGAACCGTCAACTCACCGAACGCGTCGTCAAACTCGAAGAAGAGCTGGCGCTTGCACGACTGCATCGTTTTGCGCCGCGCAGTGAAAAGCACATTGACCGCCTCTTCAATGAAGCCGAACAGGCCGCGGATGAGGACGCCGCCGACAACGAAGATGGCGGCGTCGTTGTCCTGCCGGACACGGGCTTGCCGGCGAGCGAAGGGGCGACGGCGGCCGCAAGGCCTTGCCGGAAAACCTGCCGCGCGAGCGCGTCGAGTATGACCTTCCCGACGATCAGAAGGCTTGTCCTTGCTGCCGTCACCAGATGCATCGCATGGGCGAGGCCGTTACCGAGCAACTTCATATCGAGGTGAAGGCGAAGGTCCTGCAGAATGTGCGGTTCAAATAGGATTACATGGTCAAGTGTGATTTTCCTCCTTCGCAGTTTCGGTCCAAGGTCTGAGCCCGATCACGTGACGCGGCCCGGTCGCCGGGCCTCATCCACCTCACATGCGGTCGCCGCTCCTGGCGGCAGCACCAATATCCCGCTTGCGGCGGGCGCAGGCTCAGGAAGACGAAACCATTCTGCCGATCGGCTGTTGAGGCCATGCATATTTTCGGTTCGCCCACCTGGATCCGAAAGGCTGATCAGGCCTTTGCGGAATGGAGGAAAAGGGTGGTGGAAGCGGTCATGCGGTTTTCATGAGCGCTCCCTGGATGATGACGCCGGCGGTCGCGTATTTCCACAGCGCCACCAGCAGCTTGCGGGCGAGCGCGACGATCATCGCCTTCTTGAGGCGGCCGCCGTTGCGCGCCACCCGTTCGCTGAACCAGCGGGCCAGGCCCGAGGCCGGCTGATGGCGCAGCCACAGCCAGGCAAGCTCGACCATCGTCGTTCGCAGCCGCGGATTGCCTGCCTTCGACACGCCTTGTTCGTGATCGATCGTGCCGCTCTTCCATGGGGAAGGTGCCAGTCCCGCGTAGGCGGCCACCTGCCTGCGGTTGTTGAAATGCCGGAACAGCCCTTCGGCGTGGAGGATCGTCGCGAATTCCGGCCCGATGCCCTTCAGCTTGAGCAACATCGCCGCCGGCGTCGAGGCGTCCACCGCCATCGCGGCGAGCAGCGCGTCGCGCTCGGCCTCCACCGCCTTGATCTGGCCGAGCAGCAATTCGAGACGGTCAAGTTCGCGGCCGATCTGGGCCTTCATGCGGGCCGGCAGGGCGCGGCCATCGCCGGTCCGCAGTTCTTCCAGGCGATCGCGGCGGTCGCGGCGCAAAGGCTCGTAGTCGCGGATGCCCTGGCTGAAGAGCAGGCCTTTGATGCGGTTGACGTGCTCGACCCGTTCGGCGACCAGCACCTTGCGCTCGCGGTTGGTCCGGCGGCGATCCTCATTCTCGGGCGTCGGCACCCGGACCATCGAGCAGACGCGCGGCTCACCCCGCTTGACGGCCAGCAGGGCGCGGATCAGCGCCTCGCCATCAAGCCGATCCGTCTTGGCGCGACGGTGGCGGCGCGACACCGCGATCGATGCCGTATCGACGATGTGACTTTCGATCCAGTCCTCGCGGTTCAGCACCCGGTCGATCCAGAAGCCGTCCAGCCCCGCCTCCTGGATCACCACCAACGGATAAAGCGTGCCCGTGCGCGCCTCGGCCTTGCTGCGCAGCCCGGTGAGGCAGACGAGCAGCCCGGCACTGTCACCGCCGGCGACCATGTGGCGTGACATCTTCTCGCTGCCCGGTACAATCGAGGTGACTAGCCAGGTCGATCTGGACAGCTGCAGCGAGACGAAGATTGCGCCAAGATCCACGCGGACAGCGGCTTGTAGCTCGGATTGATCGGTGGTCGAAAAATGCATGAAAGGGCCTCCAAAGAGCGAGTTGCGATGGCCCACTCTGCCAGAGTGCGGGCCACGATCCACTCCCCATGGGATCTGCCGTCATTGCGACCGTACCGGCATCAACACGCCGGTCGTGACCGGGCCGATGCCCGCGCAACCCTTGCCGGGCAGCATCGCCACGGCTTCGACGCTGGCCTTCGCGCTCGTTCACAAATACGTCGACGGCACACCGCTCTACCGCCTGGCGCAGGCCTTCGAGCGCGCGGGCGTTCCTGTCAGCCGTGGCGCTCTGGGTCAGTGGGTGATCGGCTCGAGCGAAAAGCATCTCGCCCGCATCTATGACGTGCTGAAGCTGCGGCTCAGATCGCAGCCCCTCATCCATGGCGACGAGACCACGGTCCAGGTGCTGAAGGAAATGGACAGAGAGGCCACCAGCACCTCGTACATGTGGGCATACCGGAGCGGCCACGACAGTGACGAGCCGATCGTGCTGCTCGATTATCAGCCGGGTCGCGGCCAGATACACCCGCAGACCTTCTTGGGCGATTACCGCGGCATCGTGATGAGTGATGGCTATTCCGCCTGGCGCACGCTGGAAGGGGCAACGCATCTTGGCTGCATGGCCCATTCGAGGCGGCGCTTCGTCGATGCCCTAAGGGCGAGGAAGAAAGGCGGCGGCCCGCCGGAACAGGCGCTCCGGTTCTTCGAACAGCTCTATCGGGTTGAAAGGCAGGCGCGGAACGAAATCCCCGATGACGGCGAAACGCGGGATGATTGCATTCGCCGCTTCCGCCAGCAACATAGTGTCCCCATCCTCCAGGCTCTCAAGGCATGGCTCGACGACATCGCCCCAAAAGTCTTGCCGGACAGCAAGCTCGGCGACGCCGTCTCCTACACCCTGAACCAATGGGGATATCTGACTCGTTACACCGAGGACGGCAGCATGCCGATCGACAACAATCTTCTCGAGCGTGACATCAGAATCTTTGCCACTGGCCGGAAAAGTTGGCTGTTCAGCGATACCGTCGACGGAGCCAGGGCCAGCGCCGTCATCTACAGCCTGATGTTGACCTGCCGCGCCTGTGGCGTCGAGCCGTTAGCGTGGCTGCGCCACGTCCTCACTGAACTACCTCAGCGCCCCGAGAACGCAGCCATCGAGGATCTGCTGCCCTTCAACTTCGCCAAAGTAACAGCAGCCTGATCAGACCAGATACCGTTCCCGATTCGAAGGCCATCCGTCGAAAGCCCCCGCGTCAACGTGCAGCGAAAATAGCGCTTACTATGTTTTTGGTATCTCCGGTGCTTGACCCGATTGGCACCCCTAGACAGCACGCTGAGGGTCCATCGTAAGGACGGCAGGTCGATGCAGTGTTTACAATGAGCGTTTGTCATCGAGAGAGACTTGAAGGCTGTCTTGTCTGGCTCGTCGAGGAGTTGAACCAGAAAATGCCGCTTGCGTTACCGTTGCAGCCCAGATCCGGCGCGAGAGTCTGGCCGGATCGCGCAGCCGGGAAGACTCAAACGCCGATGTTGCGTGCGATGCTGTCGGCAGCCATGCGCCAGTCGATCGACCGGGCCAGTTTTCACCAGCGCATGATCCATGTTGAGGATCTGGTCGAGCCGGGATCGCAACAGGTCGGTCTGTCCGCTTTCGTGCCGTTCCTTCGGCCGCATCGCTCGCTCCCTCGCAGCTTCGCCACAACAGTCGAATCACGCGTACGGGCACGCTACAATTTGCCTTCCAGGCGGCCGGCTAACGGTGCAACCCCGAGAGATCCCTACCCCCGATGTACGATCGAACCGATCTTGAGCCAAGCGCCGTCATGACTTCGTTAGGTATGCAACCTATTGATTTGGCGAGCTCATCAACCGATTGCGATGGCCCACAGACCTCGACCAAATCGCCGAGCGATGGCTTTAAATCTGCCGCCGCACTAAGATCAATAATCGAGGTGTCCATGGAAACCCGGCCTATGACGCCAGCCGCTCGGCCTTTATAATAGACCCGAATCCGATCCCGATTAGCCGCAGGACGTGTGTAGCGCGGATAGCCGTCCACATAGCCCAAAGAAATGACTCCGATAAGGCTGTCCCTCTCTAGCCTGTGAGCCCTTCCATACCCAACGTAATCTCCGTGACGAAGTCTCTTCACCTGGAGGAGCCGCGCATGCATAGAGACAACTTGTCGAAACGGGTTGCTGCGGCTTACGAACGGATTACCGCCGTAGAGACCTATACCCGGACGAACCATCTCAAAATGGGCCCTGCGACCGAGGAAGCACCCTGCTGAGCCGGCTAGCGAGGCCCGCCGGAGCGATCCGAACTCCTTTCGGACCTGCCAAAAGGTATCAACCTGCTCTCTGTTGCGAGGGTCGGAAGGATCGTCGGCACAGGCCAAGTGGCTCATGATCAGGTCGAAATAGTGTAGGCGACCTTCGATCATATGTGTCAGAGTACCCAACTCCTCCATGTGGAACCCGAGTCGATTGATCCCGGTGTCGACATGCAGGGCGGCTCCGCCAGTCCAGCTTTCGCGTTCGCAGAAGTCGATCCAAAGCCGAACCTGGGACTCCGAAGTGAGTACCGGCTTAAGATTGAGCGTCTTGTGGGCGGACTCAGTACCAGGAAGGAGTCCATTTAGGACGTATATCTCACCGCCATCATTTTGCTCGCGGAGCTGAGCCCCTTCTTGGAGATGCGCCACGAAAAAGCTTGCGCAGCCCTCTGATGCCAATCGGCGAGTGACGGCCGCGAGTCCTGCTCCATAGGCATCCGCCTTAACTACAGCCGCAACTCCCGCCCCAGGGCAAAGAGCTCGGAACTCGTTGAAGTTCCAGGCGAGATTATCGAGGTTGATCTGTACCTGTTGCGAATGGCACTGGAGCATTGTTTTCTGTCCTATTATTAATAGCGATCGGTGCCTGGCTTCTGGGAACTCCAACAGACGGATCGCTTTTGCGGCCGCTCCAACTCTCGCACGCCCACCGCCAACTCGAAACACGGATCGCGCGCCTCACGACCGTGGACACAGAGCCGGGAGAGACGAAGCAGCGTAACGGGACATTCTCGCATACTTGGCGGCAGCGGTCAGCTTCGTCCGCCCCGCGCCGCTCGCAGAAGACTTGGATGCCCTGCAGCTGTCATCGGGTACGATCCCTTGCGCAGTTTGATATGAGCGCCTGACACGAAACGCTCGGGCAAGAGTTGCGTCGTCGCCCGGGGGCAAGCAGCCACAATCGACTCGCAAACGCCAGGTACCATGGGCGCGCACCGCCATTCAGCACGACCTCAAAAGCCGCGCGTAGTATACCGCTCTGCGTACCCGAGGTTACAACCACGGCAACGCCCTCCGATCTGTCGTAGACCGCCTTGTCAGTCGCCTGCGCTATGTTAAAGACTGGCACCTTCAACGTCCCAGATATGCCCAACCTTCAACTTCATAAGCGGTGGAGGCTTCCCCTGCCCAGGACCTCTTCTTGGAAAATCTCGCATCGAACTTCGCATGCCTCGCTAGAGGTAGACAACACAGAACGCTCCGGATTGCCGAACCGCCGACGTGATCTAAACCTTTTGGGGGAGTCTTCGCGCAAAAGTTTGTAAATATATTATCACAAAGATGATAATAAAGGGCAGATTGCCGGGCGATGTACCGTACCCAGCCCTGCGTAGCAGCGCTGCCACCTCGCCGATCGCCGCGAACAGGCCGGCATGATCGTCGGAGACGACCAGCTCGACGCCCTTAAGGCCGCGCGCCTTGAGCGCCACGAGGAAGTCCTTCCAGGCCGAGCGGCTCTCGCGATTGGCCATCCCCACGGCCAGGATCTGGCGCCGGTCGTCCCAGTCGATGCCGACCGCGATCAGCACCGCCTAGCCCGTGACGATGTCGGCCTCGCGCACCCTTCTCGTAGCAGGCATCGAGCGATGAGGTAGGGGAAGGGCTCGTGAAGCGGGCGCTCGGCAAACGCCTTCAGGCTCTCGTTCAGGCGTTTGTTGATGGCCGAAATCGACGAGGCCGAGAAGCCATGACCACAAAGCTTTCGGTGATCGCCCTGACCTTCCTGGTCGACGCCTCTTGCACATACATCTCCGCAAGCGTGGCAACCAAGGCCCGCTCGGAGCGCTGGTAGCGCTCGAACAGCTCGGTGTAAAAGCGGCCGGCCCGGTCCTGCGGAACCCGCAGCTCAAGCTTGCCCACCCGCATGACAAAGGTGCGGCCGTAATAGCCCGAGCGATAGCCCAGCCGCTCCGGCGTCCGCTCGCCCTTCGAAGCGCCCAGCGCCTCATCCTTCTCCGCCTCGAGAACCTCCTGCACCACCGCACGGATCACTCCGTGCAGCCCATCCGGGTCCAAAAAGCAAAATGTCTTTGACGGCAGCGCTGGCGGTCTTACTTCAGTCTTGGTCATGGTGGCGTTCCTTCCACGGAATCGGTGACGTTGAGTATCACCAGCCTGCCATGACCGCCTCCCTCTGAGCGAATTGGCAGAACTCTCAGCACATCTGTGGACGCCCCCGTGAGCGCAAGAAGAATCTTCGAAGGCAGTATAGCGGCGCGTAGTCGGGTGCTGACATCTGTCCGGCCTCTGATGCGGCCTTCCATTTGCCGCCGGCCCGTATGGGAGTTCGCCGATCGGATCCA
>NZ_JAMYLM010000059.1:0-8140 GCF_040317995.1 Mesorhizobium sp. M1334 | reverse complement strand
GGCAGTCGCTCCTTCGCTCACTGCCTCTCCAAAGAATCCTTTCTCAGCCTAAACTCAACCCCAAAATCGCCATATGCGATTCCCCTGCCCTCGAGGGGGAGATTACGCGCTCAGCCGCTTTCGCTTGCTAAGCCATCGGCAGCAGCCGGCGCATGATCAGCGAGGCGTGGCCGCCCACGCCGTGTGCAGCCGGCCGGCGCTCGACGACCTCGAAGCCGTGCTTACGATAGAAGGCGATTGCGCGGTCGTTGCCCTCGATCACTTCCAGGGCGATGCTGGGAATACCCGCATGCGCGGCAAGAACGGCATGCAGCAGGTCGGCGGCAAGGCCGGTGCCGTATTCGCTTTTGTCTATATGGAGCCGCTCGAGCATGACCTCGCCCTTGTCGTCCATCGCTGCCATCGCATAACCGGCGAGCGAGCCGTCAGCCCGCTCGGCGACGAATGACATCTTGTTGTCGTCCCCGAGCTCGGACGCCAGCCGATCCGGCGCGTGCCTCTCATCCGACAGCCGTGCCGTGGTCTCGGCACCCAGGATCGGCGAATAGGTCTGTCGCCAGGACCCTCCAAGCAGCCGCGACACCGCCGGAACATCCTGTTCGGTCATGGTTCTTATTTGGGGCATCGCCACCTCCCGGGCAGTTTATGGCACCGCAGCGTTCGCTCGGCCATTACCGCCTTACCCGCGATTTCAGCCAGCGGTCGAAGGCCACGGCGAGGATGAGGATCAGGCCGATGACGATGCTTTGTGTGTAGGACGAGACGTTGTTGAACTGCAGCCCGTTCTGCAAGACGCCGATCAGTCCTGCACCGACCACCGTGCCGCCGACGCTGCCGATGCCGCCGAACAGCGAGGTGCCACCGATAACGACCGCCGAGATCACCGTCAGCTCGTAGCCGATGCCGGCGACGGCTTCGGAGGAGTTGAGCCGCGCCGACAAAACGAACGCGGCAAGGCCGGCGAAGAAGCCGACGATGATGTAGACCGAGATCAGGATGCGGTCGACGCGCAGGCCGGAGAGGCGCGCGGCCTCGGCATTGCCGCCGACTGCGTAGACCGCGCGGCCGTAGCGCGTGTAGCGCAGCACGATGTGGCAAAGGATGGCGGCAATCGCGAAGATGATCGCCGGCACCGGTACCGGGCCGATCAGGCCGGTACCGAACCAGCGCATCGAGGCGTCGAAGCCGGAGATCGGACCGCCATTGGAGATTGTCAAGGTCAGGCCGCGAAACACGGTTAGGCCGCCGAGCGTGACGACGAAGGGCGGCACTTTCAGCCTGGTGATGGCAAAGCCCTGGACGCCGCCGGCCACGGCGCCGACGACGACGGCGGCGAGAAGGGCGGCGAACCAGCCATAGCCCTGCGTGCCCGTTGTCGACAGCGACAGCGTGTTGGCGGTGCCGCCTTTGGCCACCACCGCCGCGACCATGCCGCAGAAGGCGAGCAGCGAGCCGACCGACAGGTCGATGCCGGCGGTGAGGATGACGAAGGTCATGCCGAGCGCGATCAGACCGGTGATCGAGATCTGGCGCATGATGTTGAACAGGTTGATCGGGTCGATGAAGCTCGGCTTCAGCACGGTGAAGACGACGATCAGCAACGCCAGGAACATCAGCGGGCCGAAGCTCATCAGCAGGCGCGCAATATTGACGCCACCGCGCTGGCTCCGTTCGGTCGTACTGGTCATTGCGTTGCTTCCTGCTTCTGGTCGAGCGCCATCAGTTCCATCAGTTTCTCCTCGGTCGCCTCGACGCCGGGCATCTCGCCGGTAATGCGCCCGCGCCGCATGGTGACG
Source organism: Mesorhizobium sp. M1334 (assembly GCF_040317995.1). NCBI lineage: Bacteria > Pseudomonadati > Pseudomonadota > Alphaproteobacteria > Hyphomicrobiales > Phyllobacteriaceae > Mesorhizobium > Mesorhizobium sp. M1334. The sequence goes on along the minus strand of NZ_JAMYLM010000059.1, from coordinate 6,344 downwards.
ATCCTGTCCGACACTGCAAGCACCTCGGGCAGCTCCGATGAGATCATCATGATGGCGATGCCGCGCGCGGCGAGTTCCACCAGGATCTGGTGCACTTCCGCCTTGGCGCCGACATCGACGCCGCGCGTCGGTTCATCGACGATCAGCACCTTGGGATCGCGCGCCAGCCAGCGGGCAAGGATCACCTTCTGCTGGTTGCCGCCGGACAGGCCCTCGATCGCCTGCTCGGGCGAAGCCATGCGGATCGACAGCATCTTCCTGTAGTTCGCCAGCGCCTCGCGTTCGCGCCGCTCGGCCATGAAACCGACACTGGAGTAGCGGTCGAGCGCGGCGATCGAGAAATTGGTGAGGATGGCGAGTGCTGCGAAGATTGCCTGGTGCTTGCGGTCCTCCGGCACCAGGCCGATGCCGAGCTCGATGGCGTCGGCGGGTGAGGCCGGCGCGATCGGCTTGCCGTCGAGCATGATGGTGCCGGCGGCAATGCGGTCGGCACCGAAGATGGCGCGGGCGAGCTCGGTGCGGCCGGAGCCGACGAGTCCGGCGACGCCGAGGATTTCGCCCGTCTTGAGGTCGAGATCGACGCCTTCGAGTACGATGGCGTGCGGCGCCTGCGGATCGCGCACCGTGCGCAGGCCGCGCACCGAGAGCCGGACGTCGCCGGCGACATCGCGCTGCGTCGGCCTGGCATAGAGCTCGGACGCGGCACGGCCGACCATCTTCTCGATGATCTTCGGCAGCCTGATCGGCCCGCCTTCGCGGTCGAGATGGCCGGCCAGCCTGCCGTCGCGCAGCACGGTCATACGGTCGCAGATCGCCGATGCCTCCTCCAGCCGGTGGGTGACGAACATGATGGCGACGCCATCCTTGCGTAGCCGGTCCATGATCGACATCAGCCTGTGCACTTCGGTTTCGGTCAGCGCCGAGGTCGGCTCGTCCATGATGATCAAGCGGCTCTTCAGCGATAGCGCGCGGGCGATCTCGACCAGCTGCTGCTCGGCCACCGACAGTGCGGAAACCGGCGTCGCCGGGTCGAGATTGAGCCCGACGCGAGCGATGATCGTGCGGGAATCTTCCTCCATTCGCCGCCAACTGACCAGCCCGAACCGGCCGAGCGGCGCGCGGCCGATGAAGATATTCTCCGCCACGGTCAGCGTCGGGATCAGGCTCAGCTCCTGGTAGATTGTTACGATGCCGTGGCGCTTGGCATCCTGCGGATTGTGCGGGCTGAATTCGACACCGTCGAAGACGATGCGGCCGCTGGACGGCGGCATCACGCCGGACAGGATCTTGAGCAGCGTCGATTTGCCGGCTCCGTTCTCGCCGAGCAGGCCGAGGATCTCGCCGGGGCGGACTTCAAGCGAAACGTCGTTCAGCGCGGTGACGCCGGCAAAGCGCTTGGTCACGCCCTCGACGGCGAGCAGGGCGGGAGAGGGCGCAATGGCTTCGACTGGCAAAGGATGCTCCTTGAATTGCGATCCACCCGAAAGGCCAGCGGGACAGCGCCCCCTCTGCCCTGCCGGGCATCTCCCCCTCAGGGTCCCTCAGGGGGGAGATCGGATGTCACCCAGGCTTTCGCTAGTCTCCGGTGTTGAAGAGAAGGCGACGCGTTGAAACTGCCAATCTCCCCCCTTGAGGGGGAGATGCCCGGCAGGGCAGAGGGGGGGCGCGACAGAACGCTGCTTTGGCGCTGTGCGCCCTCGGCGCCTACTTCGTCTCGCCCAGCCTCTCCGCCTTGTCGAGATTGTCCTTGCCGATGACGATCGGCGTCAAAAGCACCAGCTTTTCCTTCGGCTCGGTCTTGTCCCTGGCGTAGGCGACCGCGATCTGCACCGCAGTGCGCGATTGTTCGCCGGGGAATTGCTCGACCGTTCCGGCCAGCTTGCCGTCGCGCACGGCGACCAGCGCTTCGGGAAGCGCGTCGAAGCCGTAGATCTTGACGTCGGTGAAGTTGCGCGCCGCGCAGGCTTCAACCGCGCCAAGCGCCATGTCGTCATTGGCGCAGATGATCGCGTCGGGCTTGCCGTTGGCGGCAAGGCCGGCCTCGGTGACCGACAGCGCCTCGGCGCGGGCGAAGTTGGCGGTCTGCTCGAAGATGATCTGGTACTTGTCCTTCATCGGATCGAGGACGTTGTGCACACCCTTGTTGCGGTCGATCGCCGGGCCAGCACCGGGCTGGCCCTGCAGATGGAAGATCTTGGCGCCGTTCGGGAACGCCGCCACCATGGCCTGCGCTTCGGCCTCGCCGCCTTTGACATTGTCGGCGCCGACATGGGCGAGGATGCCCTCGACGCCGTCGACACGGCGGTCGATGGTGACGACGGGAACGCCGGCCTTGACCGCTTCTTCGATGGCTGGGGCCAGCGCGTTGACGTCGAGCGGCGAGATGACGATGGCGTTGACCTTCTGCACGAGTGCCGCCTCGATGTCGGCGGTCTGCTTGGGCGCCGAGTTCTGGCCGTCGCTCTCGATCAGGTTGACGCCCTGCGCCTGGGCTTCCGCCTTGATCTGGTTCAGCATGTGCACGAAGAACGGAAAGCCGAGGCTCGGCACCGAGCCGAGGATGGTCAGCTTGTCCTGGGCAAAAGCCAGTTGCGGAGCGGCCAGCGCCAAGGCGCCCATCGCCGCGGTCGACAGCAGGAATTCACGTCTGTTGATCAATTTAGTCTCCTCCCAGATGAGCGCACGACCCCGGAACCGGAATGGGTTTTCCGGAAGGTTCCTTGCGTCGATTCAAAAATGGAGTGTCCTTCGAGCGCCCAACTCGTGTTTGAAGGGACGCAACGGCGCTCCAGCCGGTCCACCGCGACGTTCTCCTCCGCTCGGTGCCTGCACAAGGATGCTAGCCAAGGCCGGAGCTTTGCGCAAGAACGGGAGAAGGCAAGACCTACCGATCGATCATCACCATGGTGCGCTCGCCGTAGCGCGGACCGGCGACCTTGCCCGGCGCCAATGCGTCGTCGAGCACCTGCATCTCGGCGGCGTCGAGCTTGATCGAAGCCGCGGCGACGTTCTCCTCGAGGTACTTTCGGCGCTTGGTGCCGGGGATCGGCACCATGTCGATGCCGAAGTCGCTCCCCTTGTGGAGCAGCCAGGCCAGCGCAATCTGGCCTGGCTTGACGCGCTTGGCCGCGGCGATGTCGAGTACCATGGCTGCCGCCTGCATGTTGGCGTCATAGTTGGCGCCCTGGTAGCGCGGGTCGCCGCGCCGGTAATCGCCCTCCGGATAGTCTTCGGCGCGCCTGACGTCGCCGGTGAGAAAGCCGCGGCCGAGCGGCGAGAACGGCACCAGGCCGATGCCGAGCTCCTTCAGCAGCGGAATGATTTCCGGTTCCAGATTGCGCTCCCATAGCGAGTATTCGCTCTGCACTGCCGACACCGGATGAACGGCATGCGCCCGGCGGATGTTGGCGGCACCGGCTTCCGACAGGCCGAAGAAGCGAACCTTGCCCTGAGCGATCAGCTCGCCGACAGCACCCGCCACATCCTCGATCGGCACCGCCGGATCGACGCGGTGCTGATAGAGGAGGTCGACATGGTCGGTGGCGAGCCTTCTCAGCGAACCTTCCAAAGCCTCGCGGATATGTTCGGGCCGGCTGTCGCGCTCGGTGCCGACTTGCTTGCCGTTTTCGATGCGGAAACCGAACTTCGTCGCGATCGTCACTTCATCGCGCCGGCCCTTCAGCGCGCGGCCGAGCAGCTCCTCGTTAGCGTACGGCCCGTAGACTTCCGCGGTGTCGAGGAAGGTGCAGCCGAGTTCGATGGCGCGGTGCAGCGTGGCGATCGACTCCGCCTCGTCGGCCGGACCGTATGACTGGCTCATGCCCATGCAGCCGAGACCAATTGCCGAGACTTGCAGCCCCTGGCTGCCGAGTTCGCGCATCGTCAATGTCATCTGAGGTTCTCTGGGTCGGTGTCGCAGTCCAAGCCGCCATATCCCATATAGCGCGCCGGTTGGGTTTCCACAGCCGATAGCTGACCGGCCATTTGAATCCAGGTCAAAGTGCGCCGCATCGATGCGCTTACAGTGTCCGCTGTCTTGGGAAGGACGCAAGCAGGCGGGTGGTCCGGGCCGGAAAGGCCAGAAGCAGCTACTAGCTTCGGACCACCCGTGGCCTTGATTGATGCGATCGCCATCAATCACACCATCAGTTGGCAGCGGTGCGCATATAAGACCAATCGCTGGCAGCGTAGCGGCCACCCCTTCGTGCCACGGCGAGCACGCGCCATGCGAAGGCTCCCTTATGACTTGAGAGAGCCACGTTCAGGCTCGAAATATCGACAAAGCCGGAATAGATCTCACTTGAACCAGATGGCACAAGTGCGAGCAACTCCACGAAGAAGCGCACTCCCTCTGGTTGCTGGCGTGCCGTCCACACTAGCTCGACACTATTTGCGTTGGAGCCAATCAACTCGCCATATGTAGGCGCGATGAGTATTGGAGCGGAAAGCGTCGCGGCCTTTGCGCCACCAGAACGAATGGCAGTCAGGCGCGCGCGAGCAGCCGGGAGACCGGATGCTTTAAACCACGCACGGGCGAGATCGACGTTTTGCGGAACGCCTTGCCCTGCCTCGTAAAGCTGGCCGAGATTATATGCCGCTCTTCGAATGCCATGAGAGGCCGCACGCGCGTACCATGTGGCGGCTTGCGCCATATCCGGGGACACGCCGCGGCCGCTGTCAAGCATGATGGCAACATTGAATTGTGCTTCGGGCAGACCCGCTTCTGCAGCACGGCGGTACATGTCGAAGGCGAGCCGAGCACCTGTCGGCCCGCCCATCAAGTCTTGTCGCAGTGCCTCGCGAAACAAAACACTCGGATCCTCGGCGCTAGCCGGCGTCACCGACTGTGCGAACGCGAGCAATAGACTGGCCGCGGTCACGAAGCGGCGCACGGCGTTAGCGCCAGGTGATCTCGACACGACGGTTTTCAGGTTCGGCAATACCCTCTTCGGTCGGAACCGCGAGTTCTGTTTCGCCTTTCGCCAGGACCTGGAACCGGTCGACCGGAAGTCCGCGATCGAGCAAAGCTTTCAGCACCGCTGTCGCCCTGCGCTGAGAAAGCAAGAGGTTCTGCGCTGGTGGTCCGGCACGATCGGCACTGCCAGTAACGATCATGACTTGCGGCTTGCCCTCGTTGAACGCGCGAGACGCTTGATCGAGGACTTCTCTGTCCTTGGGAAGAATTGTGCTGCTGCCGGTGCCGAAATGGATGACCAATGGGGCCGGTCCACTTTGTGCTTTCGCGCTTTCCGGCGTCGCGGGCGAAGGCGGATCTGTTTGCGCGAAAGCAGATGTGCTTCCCAGCAGGACAATAAAGGCGAGATGGCGAACAAAGCAACTGAGGTTCATATCAGACTCCTGTTTTGCGCTACCTTATTAGTTACCGCCCGATTGCCACTTCGATAGTTCCGGGGCGGGGGAGTGAACCATCGTCCGCAAATGCGCGCTGGATGAGTGCAGCTTCCACAAGCCCAGCCGCTATACGCTCTGCGCTTGGTCGATCTTCATTATAAAAGTACATGACTTCGTTTGCCCGAGAGCTTATGGGTGAATTGCCAGATTTTACGACGTCGAGCCCCTGAGCTCGCAGACTCCGCTCAAGGGTCGCCGCTCGTGTCCGCGCGGAATCGCGGTTACGCGCAAAGCGCAGAATGACTCGTGGAGTTGCATCTGAGGGCAGAACGATATCAGGCGATATGCCGATGGTTGCGGTAGACTGAGGCTGAGACGACTCTTGAGGCTGAAATGCTTCAGCAAACTGCTTTTCAAGGCGATCCATCTGCTTTTCAAGGCGATCCATGCCGGCATGATTGTCCGTCGCCTGCCGCCGCAATTTCTCGATCTGAGCCACGAGCTCGGACCGCTGGCGATCGAGTGCGGCCGCATCCGGCGACGGCGCCCGGGCGACGTCGCTCACCTGCGCTCGCAACTGCGCCAGCTCCGTGCGATCGGCGGTCGCGTCATGCCGCAGCTTTTCGATCTCGGCCACGAGCTCTGCCCGCTGGCGATCGAGTGCGGCCGCATCCGGTGACGGTGCCCGGGCGGCTTCTCTCACCTGCGTCCGCAGCTGCGCCAGGGCCGCACGGTCGGCGGTCGCCGCCTGCCGCAGCTTTTCGATCTGAGCCACGAGCTCGGACCGCTGGCGATCGAGTGCGGCCGCGTCCGGTGACGGTGCCCGAGCGATGTCGCTCACCTGCGCTCGCAACTGCGCCAGCTCCGTGCGGTCGCCGCCTGCCGCAGTTTCTCGATCTGAGCCACGAGCTCTGCCCGCTGGCGATCGAGCGTAACCGCATCCGGTGGCTGTGCCCGGGCGGCTTCTCTTACCTGCGTCCGCAGCTGCGCCA
>NZ_JAMYLM010000058.1:0-8701 GCF_040317995.1 Mesorhizobium sp. M1334 | reverse complement strand
TCCGCCTGGTTGGCGCGATCCTGCTCGAACAGAACGACGAATGGGCCGTGCAGCGCGCCAGATACATGACGCTGGAAACCATCAGCCAAATGAGCGATGATCCGCTCATCAGCCTGCCAGCCGTGGCACGCTGATCAGCCCGGCCCCATGCCGGAGAGCGCGGCGACCAAGCCGTCAGCTACACCACTCCCTGGGACACGATCTCCATCTGTCGGGCAGGAATTGGAGACCATGCGTTTTCGGCGCCTGGTCGAGATCAGGTGGGACCGGCGTGCGGTCTGGGTGGGCGAGCCGTGACCCGGTTTCCCCGCTATCGATAGCGTTTCGCCGATGTTTCCCGGCCCGCTTTTAACTCCTAGACGCTCCCGGGGCACCTTGACTCTGGCCGACTCTTCGGTTGCCCACCTCTTTTTCTGGAAGCCGCTCCAATTCTCCTCAGAAAGAGTGGACGGCGGACCCCGGCACTATCGGCGCGCTTACGCGGCCCTTGGTGACCCAGCCGAACTATAGCGGTTATCGCCCTCATCATCCCCGATGCTGATGCGCGCCATGGAATGAACGTGGGCGGGCTGCCCGCTAATACACGTCCGTCATCCTAAGGCTGACCTACGGCCAGAGTTACAAAAGTTGAACTTCATCGGGGAACACTCCTTCTGTCTGCCTGTTGGATTGCCAGGCGCATCCCGCGCATCAGACAGGAGAAAGAAGATGAAACGCATCCTTTTGGCTTCGGCCGTGCTGGCGGTGTCGGCTGGGCTTTCCTTTGCCCAGACGACGAGCGGAACTTCGAGCGGAAACTCGACGGGCGGAACCTCGACCACGACAACCATGCCCAGCACGACGGATCAGGGCACCGGCACGACGACCAGTGGGACCAACATGTCCGGCGATCAGGGCACCGACACGACCACCACCGGCGGCACTACAAATCCGAACTCGGCCAGGGACTGCGCGCCAGGCCAGCAGACCGGCAGCGCTCAGCAGGCGGCGCCTGGTCAGCAGGACACGGCAGCCAACACCGCCGCGCCGGGCCAGGTGAAAAAGACCGACGAAGGTTGCTGATTGGCACATCGGCTCAGGTTGCAATCACCACCATGTGGCTGGCTGGTCTCCCCCGACAATCAAACTCGGCTGGCGAGCAAGTTGCCGCCAGCCGAGCGTCAGTTCGTGATCATCGCGCAGCCGTAGCCGACCACCAGCAGTGCCGTCCGCGAGCCGGCTGCGTCTCTTCCGCCGATCCGATCGCTTGTCGCGAGCGGCTCAGGTGCGCCGGCTGAGCGTGCATCTTGTCGGGACGACGCAGCCTGATCTAAATCCTCATTGCGCTAGATCACTTTAACGACACCCACGTTACCAGCCATGATCTCACTCGCGCCTGAACATCAGTTCCTCAACGCCGGAAGCATTCGGCTTCATGTCGTTCAGGCCGGGCCTGCCGCGGGTAAGCCGGTCATGCTCCTGCACGGCTTCCCGGACTTCTGGATCGGCTGGAGACGGCAGATCGGTACGCTCGCTTCCGCCGGATATCGGGTCATCGTTCCCGACCAGAGGGGCTACAACACCAGCGACAAGCCCGAGGGCATCCGCGAGTACACGCTCCCCAAGCTCCTCGGCGATGTCGTCGCCCTGGCCGACGCGCTCGGCATCGGAAGGTTTCACCTCGTTGGCCATGACTGGGGCGGCATCATCGCTTGGGTCGCCGGGGCAAAGTTGCCTCATCGCCTGGACAAGCTCGTCATCCTGAATGCGCCCCATCCCGAGGTGCTGTTTACCCATGCCCTGCGATCTCCGACGCAGTTTCTGCGGAGCAGCTACGCGGTTTTCTTCCAGATCCCCTTGCTGCCCGAAGCCGTTTTGGGTGCGCGCCGCTCGGCCTTGCTCGCACGAGCACTCAGGACATCCAGCCGGGCAGGCGCCTTCGAAGAAGAGGAGATTGCAGAATATCGGCAGGCCTGGGAGCGGCCGGGGGCGCTGACCAACATGCTCAACTGGTATCGCGCCCTGCGCTTTCGCCCGAGCCTGAAGGAGCGGATCACGACGCCCACTCTTGTAATCTGGGGGATGCAGGACCAGGCTCTGGAATCTGGGCTGGCCAAGCGCAGTCTCGCCCTTTGCGACGATGGCCGCCTGCAGACTTTCGAGAAGGGGACGCATTGGGTTCAACGCGAAGAGAGCAACGCGGTGAATGCGGCGCTTTTGGCATTCCTGGAGGGCTGAGATGCGATACGGTTCTGCAAGCGGTTCGAGCCGGCGCGAGCTGTTGACGACGCTCGCCGTCACCGTCACAGCCTACCGCCTTACCTCCGTCGCTGATGCATCAGAGGCAGAGGCCTCGACGGAGCATCCGATGCCGCATGTCGTCCTTCTTGGGGATTCGATCTTCGACAACGCGGCTTATGTTGCCGGCGGACCTGACGTCGCGTGGCAGCTGCGGGAGCGCCTGCCCGAAGGCTGGCATGCAACTCTCAACGCCGTCGACGGTGCTGTCACGAGCGGCGTCGAGCGGCAGCTTGAACGGCTCCCGCAGGATGCGAGCCATCTCGTCGTCAGTGTCGGTGGCAATGATGCTCTTCGTGATGCGGGTCTTCTGGATCAGGCGGCTCGTTCGGTAGCCGAGGCTCTGGACAGGATCAGCGATGTCCGGGAGCAGTTCGAGCAGGATTACCTGAGGATGCTCGAGGGGGTGCTGAGCCGGGATCTGCCAACGGCCATATGCACGATCTACGAGGCACGCTTTCCCGACCCGCAGCGTCGCAGGATTGCCGCAAGTGCCTTAACGATCTTCAATGACGTCATCACCCGGTCGGTCTTCTCCCGCGGTTTGCCGCTCCTTGACCTGCGCCTGGTCTGCAATGAGGATGCGGACTTCGCCAATCCGATCGAACCTTCCGTTCGTGGCGGCGCGAAGATCGCGACAGCCATTGCGGCTCTCGTGGCGGAACACGATTTTGTTCGGCGCCGGTCGGAGGTCTTCGCCGGTTGAGCGGCTTCTCCTTCGCCTGATCAGGCAGCGCCTATCGTTCATGACAATCTCCTTGGGTTGTGGATGCGTTACGGTATCTTCAGCGCCACGCGCCCTGCCGGTGCCGGTGGCGGCTGCTATGCATGCAAGCGGGATTTGAGGCACGGGGCGGCAACTATGCCGCCGAATCTTGATGCTCTTCTGGGTGTGCACATATCCGGTAGGCAAATTCGCGCCCGCTAACCCGAGATGGACTTCGCGGCGGAGGCGCCCTACGTTTTGCAGGCTGGTCGCTAATCAGCAAAAATATTGGCGGCTAAATATCAGAGCATTCCTGCCAACCAAGTTCCAAACATCAATAGAAATTCCCAGGATATTTCACTAACCATGTGATTTTTCTTCCAAAAACGGATCGGCACAGCTAAGCTCGTCGTCGCTTCGGTTCCAGAAGATACCGAACAAATCATTACGCGTCCTGATCCCGACGTCATGTCAGCAGTCCAGAATTGCCCTTCGGCCTTACAGAGAGAGCGTCCGCTCAGAGTCATGGGTGTGAGTCCAACCGAAGGCGAGCGAACGTCCGCTCAGGGGCATCACTTCCGGTTCCCAAAGGGCACATCCTGTCCGTCGGCGTCGCTGCGCCGGACCACTCGAGCGCTTTTACGCGACGCGGCCGCATTGTGCAGTGCCAAGAAGGCACCCGTTTCCTCGAAGAACTGGTCGAAGGCGGGAGTGCCTTCAATGAGCACGTGGTTATTTCCCTGCATTTCGACAAACATCGCCCCCGGAATTAGCTTGGCCATCAGGCGGCCTTCCTCGATCGGCGCGACGCGATCGCCCACGCAATGCAGCACGAGCGTTGGGACTTGGACTCTCTTTGCCAACTCGGTCGCGTCAACTTTGCTGTTCATTTCCCAGAGTCGCATCGCGGCTTCGGGGCTCGTGGCAATGCGCTGCAGTTCGTCGAAGCTCGCCACAATCTCCTGTGGGGCGTCGGGGATGAATGTGGAAGTAAAGAAGTGCCTGAAAACGGGATTCGGCGAGCCCCAGCCGTCGCGGATCATCATCGCCCCGGCTTCATATAGCTTCCTTTGATCGAGGTCCGGTCGCATTAGCCGGCCTCGGAGAAATCCGCCCAGCAGGATGAGGCATGTCACCTGCTCCGGATGCTCCACAGCATAACGCACGGAGAACGCGCAACCTTGCGAGATGCCGAGCAGCGCGAACCGATCCAGCCGTGCGGCGGCTGCGACCGCGGACATGTCGCTGGCCATTGCATCTTCCGATACCGTCTCCACCTCCCAGTCCGAGAGGCCATTTCCGCGTTGGTCGAACCGCACGAGATGGCAAAGCTTCGCGAACTTCGCCAGAATCGGACGCCAAATGGGACTGTGCCATTCATACTCAAGATGGTTCAGCCAGTTCGGACCCTTCAGCACCGGCGCTCCCTGACCGATGCTGGCCCAAGCGATCTGCACGCCGTCCGACGCCGTCGCGAACTGCACCCGCTGATGCAGCGCCGCTTCGACGGGTCTCGTCGTCTGCCGCGCCCCGTCAGGCGTCCACTGCCAGACACGGATGGGTCGGGAGATGTTCTTTACTCGCTGGTTGCCCATGTCACGGAAGGGCACCTGGATCCGATCCTCGACTGCCTGATGCACAATGTCCGACACGCACACGCCGCCCGGCTTGGCGAGCCCCTCAAGCCGGGAGGCCACGTTTACACCGTCGCCGAAGACGTCCCCGTTCTCGAAAATGACGTCACCGAGATTGATCCCAACACGGTAAAGGATTCGGCTGTTCTCAGGTTCACCAATGTTTCGCTCTGCCATCGACCGCTGGATTTCGATAGCGCTCTCAACCGCCTCAACGACGCTCGCGAACTCTGCGAGCAGGCCGTCGCCTGTGGTCTTGACGATATTGCCCCGATGCGCCGCGATCCTGGGCCTGACGACCTCACCAATATGTACCTTCAGGCGCGCGAGCGTGCCGGCCTCGTCCACCTCCATCATCCGGCTGTAGCCGGAGACATCCGCCGCAAGGATCGCCGCAAGCTTCCGCTCGCTAAGGTCGGCCAAGTCAACCATACCGCAGCGTACGGGTCTGGCAGCCCTTTTGTCGAGCTGCATTCCTAGCCACCCGCTTCGATCTGCTGCAGCGTTGAGCTGCCGAGGAACGCACGAGATCAATCGAGCTTCAAACCCATGGCCAGATGTCCGTTCATCGCCGCCAATTGAGAACACAGCCGAAACTACCGCTTTCCACACCAAATGAACCCTACCGTACCGAATGAGGATAGAAATCACGGTGAGGTCGACTTGCGGCTCGATCGCGCCAAAAGCCGTCCATAGTAGCTCGATGACCGGCTGGCCCGTTTGATTGGCGGCCGATCCCCGCTGGGCCGGTTGCCCCCCGGGGCACCGTCGCCGCCTTCGTGCGCTGCAATACCGCGGGCACAAAGTTCCGGTTTGAGGATCAGGACTTGGCCTTTGATTTCTTCGGCAGAAGGTCCGTGAAGGGGCTCAATCGTTCCTTTCCGGCAAGCACGCCAGCTTCAAAAGCAGGACGCGGAAAAAATCCCTAGAGACATCCGACTTCCGGTGATCCGTCAGGGGTTTATTTCCACTGTTGCTAGCAAATCAGCCCGCTGATGGGAGTCTTTGAGCGACCCCGAGCGGAAGTTCGTTCGCGCAGGACGAATTCACGCCGATGACCCTTTCGAGACCTTGCGGAGCCGAATTCTCTTCTTGGAAGCCGACATTGGCCGTAACCAGCATTCGCTGCAATGAACGGCTGGATTTCACAAAGCGGATCTGTGGTGAGGACAGAAATTGCCGCTTGCCCCGATGCAGGTAGCGAAGGAGAGTCCGTGTCAGGACGCACATTAGATCAGGACGGTGCAAGGAGAGATGGCAGTGGCGGACCCCGACACCTCGGCTACGATTTACAGGCGGTGCTATTGCGGTGTGACTACGATCCGCGCCACGCAAACCTCCTATTGTCATTGCATTTTGGCTGGCGGCAGATCGAGCCACGCAAATCCGCCGCCAGCTCGCGGCAGTCCTTCCTATATGCGCGGCTTGATAATTGATCCTAATTCCAACGGCACCATAAACTCCTCCAACATACAATTTCGCTAAAATGCCCCGGAACCTATTGCTGCTCTGCGTCTTGAGTCGCCGTCGGAGGGTGCATGCCTAACGCCACAGACGGGCTCTCTTTCATTGAGTTTCAATCGCCGACGCTGGTCGAGAATGCTCCCGAGGGCGGCGAATGGCTTCATGAGATCAAGTATGACGGCTACCGCACCGAGCTGATCATTGAGGGCGGCAAAGCGAGAGCCTTTACGCGCCGTGGCTACGACTGGTCGCATCGATACCGACGAATTGTTCAAGCGGCGGCGGGTTTGCCGGTGAAAGCGGCGATCATCGACGGAGAGGCTGTCGTTCTCGGCGACACTGGCCTGCCGGACTACCAAGCGTTGGAACGGGAGTTGGGCAATCCAAACTCGGCGAGGCTCATCTTCTATGCATTCGATCTGCTGCACCTCAACGGGCACGATCTGCGGCAGCAGCCGCTGGTGAAGCGCAAGGCAGCCCTTGAGAAGCTGCTTAAGAACTCTGCCCCGACACTGACCTATGCCGAACATCTGGAGGTGGGCGGCACGGACGTGTTTCAACATGCCTGCCGAATGGGCTTGGAGGGGATCGTCTCCAAGCGCACCGATGCCACCTATCGATCGGGTGTCCAGACGAGTTGGCTCAAGGTGAAGTGCATCAAGAGCGACACCTTTCCTATTGTCGCTTTCGTCGAGAAGCTCGGGGCTCACCCGCGCCGCATTGCATCGCTCTACATCGGCCGCCGCGAGGGCGGCCGACTGCTCTATGCCGGCAAGGCTCGCAGCGGCTACACCTTGAGCGCAGCGCAATTGGTTCGAGAGCGGCTCGACCCGCTGATCATCAGCAAGCCGCCACTGTCAGAGCCCATTGTGAAACCGAAGGCGACGTGGGTCAGACCAGACGTTCTGGCTGAGGTTCAATTCAGTGGCGTAACTGATCGCGGCGTGCTGCGTGAAGCCGTGTTCAAGGGTCTGCGAGAAGACCTCGTGGCGATCCCGGCCAAGCCTCCTGCGCGATCAAAGCGACGTGGGCCAGCCCGGGAACATGGCGTTCCCAGCGAGAACATCCTGCAACTGCTGCCCGACGCGATCTCGCCCTCCAAGGAAGAGCTTGCGCGCTACTGGGAGAGGGTTGCCGATCACGCACTCGGCCATCTCGGCCACCGACCGCTGAAGCTGGTCCGCCATGCTCTTGGGGCAACCTTCTACCACAAGGGCGCACTGCCGAAAATCCCGCCAGCAGTGCATCAGTTGCGCGTTCAAAAGCGCGAGGGTGGCGAAGGTGTGCGCGTGTGGGTGGACGACCTTGCCGGCTTGCTGGGGCTGGTCGAGATGGATGCGGTAGAGCTGCATCCCTGGAACACTACTGTTGACGATATCGAACATGCCGACCGCATTGTTCTGGACCTTGATCCGGGGGAGGGGGTCGAGTGGGATGAAGTGATCGAGACCGCGCTAACGCTCCGCGACATCATGGAAACGGAAGGTCTGGAGAGCTGGCCGAAGGTGACGGGCGGCAAGGGAATTCACCTGATGGCCCCACTTGAGACGAAGATCACACACGACAATGCCCGGCTCCTTGCCCGGTCGTTCGCCAAGCGCCTCGCTGAAGCTCATCCTGATCGCTATCTGCTCTCCGCCGCGCCGGTAGCCCGAAAGGGCCGCATCTTCATTGATTACCTCCGCAATGGGCGCGGCAACACGGCAGTCGGCGCCTTCTCCCCACGAGCGCGACCTGGCTTCCCAATCGCTCATCCCGTGACCTGGAGCCAGGTTGAGGCAGCCATCCGTCCAGATGCCTTCACCATCGACCGTCCGTTCAGGGCAGCCGCCAGAAAGGCAGCGTGAGCATCAGCCGGCGCTGGAAAACTGCTTCTCACCGTTCCTGTACCGCGAGCGCAACGCCATCGGGCGCATGTTCGGGCGCCTCAATGATTTCCGCCGCATCGCCACTCGGTACGGTCGGTCGGCGACGAACTTCCTTGCCGTCGTCTGCTTCGCAGCTACCGTCAGCTATTGGCTATGCGTGCCAGCCCGCCGATCATTCACAACGCCTTCCTCATCCGCAACAGTGGCACGCCCGCTCCGCCTCGGTTGTCGACGACTTCTTCAAGCGCCTCAAGCCGCAGGCCCGATAGAGCGGTTCGCCGGCCATCGTGGCCATAAGCTCGACACTTGTGAAGCCCTCGCCGCGGGCGGCGTCCTCGCACAGCGTGAGGATTAGACGCCCCACGCCTCGGCGGATGAAGCTGGGATGCGTATACATGGCACGCACGCGCGCAGCGTCTTTCGTCGAGTCAAGCAGCGCTGCATCGCGCTCGGGTGAACGGTCGCCGCCCTAGAGGGTTGCGCGCCGACTTCATCCGCGCTCCGCCCAAACCTGCCGCAGCAAATCTCCTGAGAGCGTAGCCACCGCGGCCTGGCCGTATGGATACCGTTTTGGTCACTTTAGGTGCTGCTGGGCGGCACCCTCGACATGGCTGACCCCCTAGCGGTGCCCAGGTCGATCAGTCTTGAGGTAGACCGGGGGAGCGAACCAGAGGGGACCCATAAGGGGAACTTAGAGCGGCAGAGCCCGCTGACCAACCCGCATTAGCCACAGCTAATGGAACGATGTAGGC
>NZ_JAMYLM010000057.1:0-8921 GCF_040317995.1 Mesorhizobium sp. M1334 | reverse complement strand
CGACACCGACAGGCCCTGCCGATGCAAATCCAGTATCATCATCATCTCCCCGATCTTGATCACCGAAATCCCTCTCCCGACCATCAGGAGAAGCATCAACGATTACGCGCCGCCGGTCTCCCGGAGCGCGCTCCGGAAGACCGGCGGCAGCGCTATACTGGGGAAGATTCAAACGGCACTTCTGGGGAGTATTGAGCCGGCATCGACACCAGCGGGATTTAGCGAAGGACCCTAACTGTTCGATGCTTGGTCTTGAGCGATCCCTTGCTTCCCGCTTTCAGAGGCTACCAACTTATGTTCACTCGACTGCCGACCTGGATCGGGTCGGGCGCCGCTGTTGGGGGACCTTCAGCGTGACCGTCGCATCGCGGCATTACAGCATTCCGTGGGCAAGGCCAACGCCGACCGGCAGGTGGCACCGGGGCGCGGTTCGGCCGCAGAAACGCATGCCCAAGCTCAGAGCGCCCGCGCTGCCGGCATGGAGAAGCGCCGTGGCAACGGCAAAGCCTGCCACGAATTCCAGCCCGCCGACATTCTCTGGCACCTCGGTACCATGCGAGTGGCCGTGGAACAGCGCGAAGAGGCCAATGATGGCCACATCTGCCGACACAGCAGATCGACCGCCAGCGCCACCAGAAGGCCAAGCGCAACCATGGAAGTGAGGATGCCAGGTTCGACGAAAGGCACCGGCCCATGTAGGATACCAAGCCCGCCACCCGCCAGCATGATGGCGACGAAGGCGAGCGGCCATGCCTAGATTGCCTTTCCGCTCTTCAGCGCCGCCCAAAGGCCGACGGCGATTATCACAGTCATGTGGTCAAGGCCGGATAGGGACGCCGAAGGCCGAGGTGGCGTTGACACCGATATGGGCCGTAGGCAGGCATCGCGGCCGCGATGAGCAGGATTGCGGCGAGCGTGGTGTGCATCTGGTCGAAGCGGAGATCATGGATCATGGAGTGCGTGATGTGCAGGATCAAACGGCCTGGGGAGCCGCAGTCATCGCCCTTGAGCATGGGTCTGGACGAGCCGGACATTCAGCATTGCCGCCGCCCCGGGTCAACGATTGAGAATACACCAAAAGCTGCTCGACCAACGTGGATAGTCTCATCAATTGCTGGCACAGGCTTGTGCGCACTTTGCAAGTACTCTTGATGCCCAACTCAATGCTCGCGTGCAATATGCGGCGAATGAATGGGACTGTGCGTATGGCCAACACCCTGATGATGCAGTCGATGATGCAATTGATGGTGAGCTAGCTCGAGGGCGGCGCGCATTCGCGCTTGCTTGGCTTCGCTGCTTCTCGGGGCGAGCGTGTCCAAGTAAGCAATCGAGCCTTCGATTTGGGCAAGAACAGCCACGGCATCCGTCGTCGCAAATATCGGGCGCTCTCCTACTTCGACGAACACAGAACTCGTGTGAGCTGCAATATCGTCCTCACGTCCGGCGACACTGCCTCTAACCCTTATAGCCACCCAACAAGACTCTGCTACGTGGAAGGAGCAATGCCTTGTCGCAGAAAGGTGATCGAACCGAAACTGCTCCTTTACGAAGCCGTTGCAGATCACTTCGACGGCCCGCGTTCGAACACTGACAGATTCAATTTCCCAGTGGACCGTGATTGTGCCGCCTGTGGGCGGGAGGGAGACCTTGCTGCCAGGGCGGCGTCCTTCAACTGTCGCATTCACTAACGGGCCGACAGAAACAAAGGTATCGCCGCCACGGATGCAATCCATCCAGTTCTTGAAGGTGAAGTCGTTGTCGGCCAGCTTGGCGTAGGTTCGAATTCCCCCCAGGAGCGCAGCGGCATCCATCTTGTCAGATCCTGCGACGAGAGGAAGCTGATAGCCGATATTGAGGAACCGATACCAATCCGCGAGAGCGAACGCACTGATCTGCCACCGCCTTGGGTTCATGGACATCACTTCGAGCGCATCGACCAGACCAAGGACGATATCGGCAGCACGCTCTGCTTGCGGGTTGGGCGCGTGCGGCATCACAACAAGGCCGTTTTGTTTGCGACAGCGCTCTGCCCATTCCGCCAGAGTAGCTTCCAGAGGATCGCCGACCGCGGCCTCGTCCGGCCCGCCCGTGCAGAGGGGTTCAATCATGTTTCCTTGATATCCAAGCAGGGATATGTGGCCGAGAACCTGTTGACGGTTTTCGGTCCCGACGCGGACCAGAAACTCCCCGTTGCCGCCGAAGTCTTTTGCGCCCAGCGTCGTTTGGCCGTCGAAATCGCCCACGTTGCTGAACATCTCACCCCATTGGGATGCCAGCAGGTTGACCACATTAACCCCCTCAGCCTGCCCTTCCAGCAAAGCGGTTTGGGGGCTAAGGAAGTGGACATGCGTGTCAGAGCTGACCCAACCTTTCTCACGCCAATGCAGGACTTTTTCCAATTCGAACGTTAAGTCTGCGCTCTCGTCGGTAATGTCAACGATGCACCTCATAGGTAATACTTCAAAACCCTTGGAGATTTCAACGAACACTTGCCCAATCGGGAGGTCGATGATACAATGGCCGTTTATATAAGCATACTGATTGAACCCATTCGAAAATTCAGCAAACCAGTCTTCAAATGTTCCGACGTTGACTTTCCGATGATGCCCTTTGGGGGGAAGATATTCGCCATGGGGGCCATGAACGTGTATCCTGACAGGCACGCGCTTGGACGTTCCCTTCTCAACGATTGTGAATTGTACGCTCTTGGTGGCCGGCGCGATCGGCGAAGCAGCCAGCTCGCCTCCGTCTCCCGGGGCTTGATCATTGTCCGCCAGTAATCTCAGCTCCTTTTCCCAACGTGTGCCATCGTCAGCTCTCAAAAAGAGCCGCGCATCGGGATGGGCTGAATACTCCACTATGACCTCTGATTCTGAGGCCTCGGGCTGGACGTCATGCAGATCGCTAAGCCATTCCGGTTGCTTGTAATCCAGCACCCTTCGAGCGGAGATAACGACTCCCAAATCAATTCCGATCTGGTTGCCGCGATCGTCGCAGTCAAGCTCACCAAACCTATTCAGGCTCACTCCCACAGGGAGTCTCAGTCTCAGTTTTTTCCGCGTCTGTAGGCGTAAGGGGTGGTCCTGAAGCTCGGTCGTGCTTATGGCGTATACCAGCGACATTTCCGAGTCTGCGCGTAACCGGATGCCCACGACTTCTTTTTCTGGGTGTTCGTTCGGCATGGCGTAAAGCCAGAGATTGTCGTTCCTATAATCAAGCCCCGATTCCGTACGAAATTCCGCTCGCCCGTAATCGACCTGCGATGCACGCCCCATTGCAACGTCTTCGGCGTGCGTGGCAAAGACGTGCGGTCCTCGCGCTGGCACCGCGGCAAACGGGCTTGCTCCCCAACATACATGGTGTTGCTGAATAGCGAACCGCCGCAATATAGGGGTTTCGGTTTCCGTGCCGTCCGCGTACATGATCGTGTAGCGAGACACGACATCACCCAAAGCATTGGCCGCAACTCCTTTCGAGTAAGGACTATCAAGCGGCGCCGTGTCACCAAATCCGGGCGGTACAACGTCCACCCGGTCTGCAACGGCCTGAGCAAACAAAATGTAGGTAAGTTTCTGCGGCGCCATTGGAATATGAGTGGCTGCGCCATCAGGCTTTAGCATTATGACGTCTGCGTTGCTCAGCTGGCCAAAAAGGAAGGGGATGCCTCGCAGCGATTGGAGACCGGCAAGCGATCGGCTCCAACCCTCGTTTGGTGGGCCCATAGAGGTTCCACCGTCTAAGGTCGCGCGGGACGCATTGAATAAATCAGTCAGCTCGACAGCGTTAAAATGTGGTGAGGGAGGAATTACCATCCGATTGCTTCCTGGCAGCAGCGTTCCGTTGGCCGGAGGGAGCCGGCGGCACTATGGTTCATTGCGTCGCGTTTGCGTGGGAGAATGTCGAGTAAACTTTCAGGAATTTCCTTTCCAGAGCCTTATAACGCCACTGAGAGAGCTGCGGACTCCCGATAGCAAATTTCGTGGCGCTACGGACCTCTAAAAATGTCATGGGCTTCATAACTCAGTTTGATCGCGTTCCGCTTCTCCCGAAGGGATAACAACCTGCCCCGACTAGAGGCCGCAGAACCTGAGATGACAACGTCCTGGCATCATAGGCGCAATGTGGCCAGTTCGAGACCGTGACAACTGACGGTGCCGTTGGCGCAGACTCGCATTGCGGGGGCGAACATTGGATCGGCTTGAGGACAGTTTGCCATTATTACTCAAGGCGCTGTCGGGGCTGGTTCGCCTAGAGGCCGAAGAATTAGCGCGGCGTTAAGTCGAACTGTGGACGGGCTATGACTCCTGGTTATCCGGCACGCCAATAATACTCATTTGAACTGCAACTGGCCGCTGCTTATAGGGTAGCCAAGCGCGGCTCAGGCGCGAGGTGAGATCTATTGACGCCATCAAGATGATTGAAGGGATGTGGGGTCATCAAATCGCAAGACGAGACTGCAGACAGACCATGCGTCCGGGCTGTGGCGGAGCTTGTATGGCCCGATCGGTCAGACCTTCCGATCCAACAAAACGTCCTTGTATCTGCAAGGACCAGGAACTGAGGCTGCACCGGTCCGGCACGGTCTTCCGCGGGCATTGATGCTAGCGGCGACCGAGTTTTTGCAAGCAATGTTGTCGGTGACGTCGGAACCGATACGGCGAGCGAACTCGAGAGACAGTTAATGTCTCAGTGTCACGCCGCGACAAAAGGAGGAGAATCGGAATGCACGGGAAGGTCGACTACAAGACGAAGGCACAATCCATCAGCCTGCCTACCAAAATGATCGTGGATGGGGCGCATGTCGCGGCATTGTCGGGCAGGACCTATGCCACTCTCAATCCAGCGACGGGCAAGGTTCTGGCCGATCTACCGGCGGGCTCTGCCGACGACGTCGACAGGGCTGTTACCGCCGCGCGGCAGGCGTTCGAGGACGGACGCTGGTCAAAGCTGACACCGGCAACCCGCAAGCAGATGCTTTTGAGGCTCGCCTCCGTGATCGAGGAAAACTTGAGCGAACTGGCGCTGATGGAGAGCCTGGATAGCGGCAAGACGATCACCGACTGCATCAACATTGACGTCCCGGAGGCAATCAACAGCCTTAGATGGCATGCGGAAGCCATCGACAAGATCTACGACCAGGTTTCGCCAGCAAACGACTCTTCCCTTGGCCTCATTGTGCGCGAGCCCATCGGCGTCGTCGGGATCGTTCTTCCGTGGAACTTCCCCCTTCTGATGTTGGCCTGGAAGATCGGGCCTGCTCTCGCGGCGGGCTGCACCGTCGTTGTCAAGCCAGCGGAAGAGACGTCGCTAACCACTTTGCGCGTGGCGGAACTTGCGCTCGAGGCTGGGCTTCCGGCTGGCGTTTTCAACGTGGTGACTGGTGACGGTCCCGACGTCGGTGAACCAATCGGCCGACATCCGGACATTGACGCAGTTTCCTTTACCGGCTCGACCGAGACCGGGCGCCGCTTCCTCA
This sequence comes from Mesorhizobium sp. M1334, assembly GCF_040317995.1. Taxonomy (NCBI): domain Bacteria; kingdom Pseudomonadati; phylum Pseudomonadota; class Alphaproteobacteria; order Hyphomicrobiales; family Phyllobacteriaceae; genus Mesorhizobium; species Mesorhizobium sp. M1334. Next base: position 3,445 of record NZ_JAMYLM010000057.1, on the reverse strand, counting down.
AATACTCGTCGGAGAGCAACATCAAGGAAGTGGTTCTCGAGATGGGAGGCAAGAACCCCTGCATCGTTATGGGCGACGTCCGCAATCTTGATGCTGTGGCCGCCCACATCTGCAACGGTGCGTTCTGGAACGTGGGCCAGAACTGCTCGGCCATTTCTCGCCTGTTTGTCCATCGGAGCGTGAAAGATCGCCTGCTTGAAAAGCTTATCGATGTAGCCAAGACATGGACCGTTGGCGATCCGCTCGACCCAGACACACGCATCGGTCCGCTGGTTTCGACCGTTCATTTTGAGAAGGTCAGCAGCTACCTGGAAACCGATGGCCGGGTCGTGGTTGGCGGAAAGGTATTCGGCGGTACAACGATCGAGCCGACAATCGTTGAATTCTCGCAGCACGAAGGTAGGCACATCCGCGAAGAAATCTTCGGCCCGATCCTGTCGGTCATTCCGGTGGACTCTCTCGCAGAAGCAGTCGCGCTCGCCAACCAGACCGAATATGGCCTGGCAGCCTCGGTCTTTGTCGGCGATGGCACGAGGGCACTTCGCGCCGCGCGGTCGATCAAGGCGGGAACGGTCACTGTGAATTGTTACGGAGAGGGCGACGCCGCCACTCCGTTTGGCGGCTACAAGCAATCAGGCTTTGGCGGACGGGACAAGTCCATCCACGCGCATGATCAATATTGCCAGACCAAGACCCTTTGGGTCGATCTGAGTTCGTCCGAAGATGGAGTTTGAGATGTCGACATTCGCTTTTCCTGGTCTCAATCTGGCAATTACGACACCCTTTGATGCAAACGGGCGAGTCGATTTCGGCCGCTTGGAGGAACTCATCGAGCGTTACCTGGCCGCCGGCGTCGATGGTTTCGTGTTCAGCTCTGGAACGGGCATGCATGTCTACCTGACTCCTGAGGAATCGAAAGCCGTCATTGAGCGCGGCGCGCGCAAGGTGGCTGGACGGGCCACGGTGATCGCACAGGCTTCGGCGCTGCTGACCTCGGATGTCGTGGGAAGAACTCAATTCGCCAAGGATGCCGGTGCCGACGGTGTCATGGTTCTCCCGCCCTTCTTCGAAGGTCCATCGGACGACAACAGCATTTTCGACTACTACGCTGAAGTCGCGAAAGTGGGGCTACCTATCATTGGCTATAACGTTCCTCAGGCAGTCGGCGTTCGGATTACGCCTGATCTGCTGCAAAGGCTCTGCGAGCTGCCAGAGTTCCGAGCGGTAAAAGACAGCAGCGGAGACCTGATCTCCCAGGTGCGGCTGATCGCAACCGGCCTGGATGTCATAAACGGGGCCGATCCGCTCGTTCCTTTCTCGCTGTTTGCGGGCTGCTCTGGACTGATTTGGGGTGGTGCAAACATCGCTCCTCGAACCTGCGTTGCAATCATGAAAGCCGCCAAGGAAAAGAGATGGGATGATGTGCGGTCTATCGGGCGCCAACTTGAACCGCTTATGTCCCTCCTTTGGGAGGGCGACTATGTCCAGCATGTATACGCGGCGGCAGATCTTACCGGCTATAGCTGTGGCAAGGCACGAAAGCCTTTCGGCTCTCTCTCGTCAGATCGGACCGCGGCGCTTCGGCAGGCGTTGCGCGGGCTGATAGAGCAACAAGCCCTGTAAAGATGGGAAAGACATTTCGCGCCAGTCGACTACCGGCGCATGGAGCGGAGCCCGGCTGGGCAGCATTGCTTCCCGCAAGAACGCCCACGCCGGAGCTCGATCGCGCTTTCAGTGCTGATGTCGTCATCATCGGCGCCGGTTTCGCAGGGCTGGCCGCGGCCACGCGGCTCACTCAACTCGACCCAGGCCTTTCGGTCGCAGTCATCGATGCCGATGTCGTGGGAAACGGGGCGAGTGGCCGGAACTCCGGTTTCCTCATCGATTTGCCGCATGACATCTCGTCAGGCGACTTCGGAGCGGATGCTGCCACCAAAAACCGCAACGAGATAACCGTCGCGCGCACTGCCATTCAGCTATACGCTGGATTGGCTAATGAGAACGGCTGGAACAGGGACATCCTTGATCCTAGCGGCAAGTACAGCGTTGCCATGACCAATGCCGGTACGGAGCACCTTACCACATACTCATCCAAGCTGAAGGCGTTGGGCGAACCCCATCAGCTGCTTGGCGCAGCAGAGATTGCCGAGGTCACAGGCACGCGCTCCTTCAAGTCGGGGCTCTTCACTCCAGGCGCGGTCATGGTGCAACCCGTTGCATTGGTCCGAAACATTGCGGATCTGTTTCAGGGGTCTGTCAGGTTGTTCGAACGGACCCCGGCCCTGTCCATTGAAATCTCGTCGAGCGGGTGCAAGGTAAAGACTCCGAAGGGTGAGGTAACAGCCGACAAGGTGATCCTGGCGACGAATGGTCACGCGGAAAGCTTCGGCTTTGGAAGCGGTGAACTCCTCCACGTCTTCACCTACGCCTCACTAACAGAACCGTTCGAACCTTCCCTCCTTGGCGGTCTGCGAAAATGGGGAGCGACGCCAGCCGCCCCGATGGGCACAACGGTGAGACGGATCAACGGCCCGGGGGGAGACAGGATCCTCATACGGTCGCGATATAGCTACCACCCCAACATCAAAGTCGGCGCAGGCTCGATGAAAAGTGCGGCTAAACTGCATGATCGCAAGTTCGCGGACCGCTTTCCCGATCATCGTTACCTTAAAATGCAGTACCGCTGGGCAGGCGCGATGGCCCTCACCTATAACACGGTGCCGCTGTTTGGCGAACTCGAAGACCGGATTTTCTCCGCCTGTGCTTGCAACGGAATAGGCGGGACAAAGGCCACCGCCGCAGGCATTGCAACGGCGGAGCTGGTCGTGGGGCATCGATCTCCGCTCGGCGAAATATTCCAAGCATTCGACAAGCCTCAAAAATTGCCTCCTCGCCCACTGGTCGAGGTCGGAGCGAGGTTCAATCTCAAAATGCGCGAATGGCGGGCCGGACGCGAGTAGCAGATGCCGGAGGCAGAATTGCTTCGCGCGCGCTTCCTGCTTCCCGCTCCTGCCCGATGAAGCCTGAACGCCGCAGCGACCGGATTAGGCTCGGGGGCCGCGCTGTTTCGCGTTTGCCGAGAAGGTGGCAAACAACCCCGCCGCGCGCCGAAGGCGTCGCTTAGCTGAAGCCGGTTCCATCGCAGCCCAGTCATCCTACTAGGAAGTCATGCTCGTGGCACGGCCTAACCCCCTATATAGGAACCACCATTCACATGGATTGCCTGGCCGAAAATGTAACTCGACGCACTGCTGCAAAGAAAAAGCACGGCGCTCGCCACTTCGTCCGTTGTACCCACACGGCCGGCAGGTGTCTTGGCAATCCAACTGGCTCCGTTTTCCCGTAAGCGCCACGCCGCTCCCCTCGTGCGGCGCATGAGGTGAATGTGCGAAGAATCCCCCCGATCGCGAGAGACGGAGGGCCTACGTGGGAGCAGACGGCAAAA
>NZ_JAMYLM010000056.1:0-8948 GCF_040317995.1 Mesorhizobium sp. M1334 | reverse complement strand
CGCTGAATGAGGAATTCGGCAAGGCCGTCGGTGCCGACGCCTATTGCCGCGACGCAGCCGTGGCGGTCGAGACCGCCAAGGACTTCATGAAGCGCAGGCATAACACCCGGGGTTGAAGCTCCACCGATCTGCTGCAGCCATTGAGAACCCAGTCACTGGCTGTCGGGCAACCAACAAGGACGTTTGTGATGAATGCGCCTTTTACGCAGGTCGACGGGCCGCGCTTGATTCAATGGAACAGCAAGCGTCAGGCTATCGAGGCACAGGCCAATCAGTACCAAATAGTCATTCTGGTGCTGCCTGGGTTCTCGCAACTCAGTCTCTCGTCTTTCGTGGATCCACTTCGCCTAGCTAACTCCGTTTCATGCCGATCCTTCTTCAAATGGATGGTAGCGAGCTTAGATGGGAAGCCGGTCGAATGCGCGAGCGGCCTTGGCGTGTCCGTCGGCAGTGACTTTTCCGGGGTCGGACAAACCATACAGGCTGGCAGATACCCGGATATGGTCATCGTCTGCGCAGGCGAGCGCGTAGAGAAGCAGGCCTCGGCACCCCTATTCAATCTGCTACGGCTTTGCAGGCGGCACGGAGTGTCAATCACTGCGCTAGGTACCGCGACCTGGCTCCTGGCGGAGATCGGGATGTTGGACGATGCGGCTTGCACTATTCATTGGGATAAGCGGGCGGCTCTCCGTGAAACATTCGGCCGCTTACGCGTGACAGACCAGCTGTTTGTCAGAGATGCCCACATCGTCACCTGTGCGGGCGAATTTGCCTGCTTCGATCTCGTCATGCAGCTGATCAGCGAATACCTCGGACGCGAAGCAGCAATATCTGTTTGTCGGCATGCCAATGCCGGCTATTGGCGCTCAGATGATGACCGCCAGTGGACCATCAACGCCGGAGAAACCGGCATCTGCAAACCGCTAGCCGAAGTAATCCGCATCATGGACGATCACATCGAAGATCCGTTGCCCCTACGCGACATCGCCCGATGTGTTGGCCGGTCGCAGCGGCAGATTGAACGGCTCTTTGCTCGCTCTCTCTCTGCCTCGCCAATGCGCTATTACCTGCATCTGCGGCTCTCTCGTGCCAAGCGCCTGATTGAGCAGACAGAACTGCCGGTGGTGGAGATTGCGGTGGCCTGCGGTTTTGCCTCGGCCTCGCACTTTTCGAAATGTTTCCGTCAGGTCTACGACATCAACCCAACTGCCTGCCGCACCTGATTAATCGCCCCTCTTGGACATATAAATTGGTCTTATACCGGACGCGTTTTTTTCCCCCTTTTGCTACGCCTGGAACCACGCTCAAACTCGACCAGCAGCAGCTTCTGCTTCGACAGGATCCAGGGCATCAGCATCGGAAAGCATCATCAATGTCGTCGTTCTCGATCACAAATCACAAAATTGATCCAACGCGAAACGCCGCCGCGCTAAAGCCTGACGGCAGCATCGATGACAATGACCGCGTGGAAATCGGGCCAACCGACCTCGCCTTCGCTGAGTGGAAGAAACTCGGCCTCGTTCCGCCCAATCTGGCGCGTATGAGACAAACCCGCCTCAGCCGCATCGTGCAACAGTTGCGGCAACGCGACTACGCAGGCATTCTTTGCTTCGATCCGCTAAACATCCGATATGCAACGGACTCGTCCAACATGCATATCTGGATCATGCACAACCCGTCGCGCGCGGTGTTCGTGTCGGCAGACGGCTACGTCGTCCTTTGGGATTTCCATCGGTGCAGTCACTTGTCCACACACCTCCCTTTGATCAACGAGATCCGGGATGGCGGAGCGGGGTTCTACTATTTCGTCGCCGGCGATGTAGAGGAGGCAGTTGCCAAGGAGTTCGCAGGCCAAATCGACGAACTGATGCGCCGCTTTGGCGGCGGGAACCGGCGTCTTGCCATCGACAAGATTGAAATCCCAGGCTTGCGCGCACTGGACGCCGTTGGCATCGAGGTTTGCAACGGCATGCAGCTCATGGAGCATGCGAGGGCCATAAAAGGTGTTGACGAGATCAATGCTATGCGCTGCTCCCTCGCCACCTGCGAAATTGCCGTCGCCAAAATGCGCGATCGCCTGCAGCCAGGGATAGCGGAAACTGAACTCTGGTCAGTACTACACGCCGAAAACATCGCTCGTGGCGGTGAATGGATCGAGACGCGGATCATGACCTCCGGGCCGCGGACAAACCCGTGGATGCAGGAAGCTGGCCCCCGTCGAGTGATGGCAGGCGACCTGGTGGCTTTCGATACTGACATGGTCGGCCCTTACGGGATGTGTGCTGATTTTTCGCGCACCTGGTACTGCGGTGAAGGAAGGCCGACTGACGAGCAGCGGAGCTTGCACTCAATCGCCTATGAGCATGTATTGACAAACATGGCCATGCTGAAGCCGGGGGTCTCGTTTACGGAACTCACTGAAAAGAGCCACAAGCTCCCAAGCGAATTCGTCGAGCAGCGTTATGGCGTCATGATGCATGGTATAGGGCTCTGCGATGAGTACCCGGCCATCCTTTATCCGGAAGACTTCATACCAGGGGCGTTCGACTACGTGCTCGAACCGGGAATGACTTTATGTGTGGAGGCCTACATCGGCGCCGTGGGCGGCCGCGAAGGTGTGAAACTCGAAGAGCAGGTGCTGATCACCGAGATCGGGGTTGAGAACCTCACAAAATGCCCTTTCGACCCAGCTTTGATTGGTTGATGGAGCGCTTACCCAATCGTGATGAATGGCTACACTTGGAAAAAATCCGGCCGTAAGCGAAATCACCGGCTTGGGTTTGGGCATCATTCCACCAACCTTCGCGGCCCTTTTGCGCATCACCTCCTCTCGACGTGTTTAACGGCGGAAAAAGACGCTCGCCGCTTGATCGCGCTTTCGGTTCGCCCCGGTCGGTCGCTCAATCGAAAGTTTGGTCCGCGGCGGAAGGTCTCCCGCGTGTAGTTCAAGGAGCCGCTGATCCAGTTCTTTGTCCGCTGCCGTGAGGCGATGGTTCAGGCGCAGGTAATCCATCCAGGTCGGCGTGCGGAATGTCTCTGTCCATTGCGCCGGCTCTTGCAGATCGCGCTGCAGGTTCCAGTGTCGAGCACCGACGCGGCTTTGCACCCTGCGCCGCTCCCGCATCTGGTCCAGAAAAGCTTCGACATTCGCCTCCGATATCGCATACTCGATCTTGACGACGATCGGGCCGCTTCGCGACTTCAGGTCGAGAGCCAGCTCGGGCGTTTCAAAACCAAGGGAATCCTGGTCAGATTCTTTCCATTGACGGATTGGCAGCAACAAGCCCGTGGTGGCAACCAACAGGAGCGCGCCTGCCGAGCTTTCGAGCGCCAATGTCAGCGAATAGTTTTCCGCCACAACGCCCCAGAGCCAACTGCCGGCTGCGATGCCGCCGGACGAGAGGGCCGAATAGATCGAAAGCGTACGACCAACGACCCAGCGCGGGCTCGACAATTGCACGCTAACATCAAGCCCCGTCCAGGTGACAACCCAACCCGCGCCGCCAAGAGTTAAGGCAATACTCGCCACCACGAGCGATGGAGTGAAAGCAAGAGCCAGACAGCAGGCCGCGCAGGCGATGCAGGCCAGCGTCGTCAGCCGCTCCTGTGATAGTGACCGCCTCAGCGCGTTGTTGGAGATGCCGGCGCACAATGCGCCCGCGCCAAATCCAGCCATAAGAATGCCATAGGCAATCGGCCCTCCCCCAACCTGATCGCGGGCCACAAGGGGTAACAAGGCCAATATGGAAATGCTGGTCAGGCCGAAAAGCGCTCCTCGTGCGATTGCCGCCTTGATCTCTCCCGACAGTGCCGTGAACCGTGCTCCGTCATGAATAGCCGTGGCCAGTGGCTCACGCGGGAGCGGTGAAGAGCGGCCACTCCAACTGTAGCGCCCAATGGCCCAAAGCATTATCAAGTAAGTCAGCGTCGCCACGGCAAACGCCACCAGTGGTCCAGCGGAAGCAACAACAACGCCGCCAAGCGCCGGACCGATGCTTCGCATGGCATTGTATCCAACCGAAATCAACGTTACCGCGGCCGGAACCTCCCGCTTGTGCAGTATGTCACCGACAGATGCGTGCCAGGCAGGATCCGTGAAGGCAGCACCGCATCCGGCCAGACAGCTGAAAGCCAGGATCATCCAGGGATTGTAGAATCCCAGCCACACAAGAGCAGTCAGCAGCGTTGACGACAACGCTATCAGGCACCAGCCGAGCGCCATGACACTGCGGCGGCTGAAATTGTCGGCAATGGCACCGGCGATGATCGACAGCACGAATACGGGCAGCGTCGTGGACGTCTGCACCAACGCAACCATCACGTCCGAGGTTGAGATGGTGGCCATCAGCCAGCTGATGGCAACAGTTTGCATTAGCCATCCTAGACTGGAGAGCTGTGCTGTCAGCCAGATAGCCCGAAAGGTTGGGTTCTCGAGCGGGGCAAACGTCGCCGACGAAACTGAAGCCTCGTCGACGCGCACTACCCTGCTCATTGGACCGCGCCCCCTCTGTTTACCTGAAAGATTTCCCTTTGGTGACCTGCCTGCGGAGCGTGGCAGGATCAAGGCGTCACGTGTGCTAAGCGAGTGTTGTTCTCCAGCTCACCTGGTTACGAAATGTGGGCCGCCATCTATCAGGCGCATCGCCCGTTACCCGATCGAGGGTTTCTCGGCGCCTTAACGGAAACGCATCCGGATCTCGTTCGTCTACGCTTGCCGGGTAGCATGGATTTCAACGAGAACGGTGCCAGCTGTCAATGCCGCTCGAATTTTCCCCAAAAGTGCCGAAGTAAAATTCCCCAGTTTCGCCGCTCAGGCTGTTGCGGAAGGGTGTCCATTTTTCGGCGGCCGGCCGCGCGGTCGTGATGGTGCGTTGAGCGTCGGCGGCGTGATGGAGGCTTTTGATCGCAGGTGTTCGGGCATGAGCTCGGCGTGTTGGCGGAGCCGATAGCTCGATCCTTCGATCTGGACGACGACCGCATGATGAAGCAGGCGATCGAGAAGTGCGGTTGCGACGACAGGATCGCCGAAGACCTCGCCCCATTCGGCGAAGCCGCGGTTTGAGGTGAGAATCATGGCGCCCTTCTCATAGCGGGCGTTGACGAGCTGGAAGAACAGATTGCCGCCACCGTGGATGACGGGCAGGTAGCCGATCTCGTCGACAACGAGCAGAGCAGGCCGGCAGAAGAAGCGGATGCGTTCCTGCAGGCGGCCTTCGCGTTCGGCCCTTGCCAGTGCGGCGATGAGTTCGGCGAGCGTGCAGAAATAGACGCTCTTTCCAGCCTTCACAGCCTCGACGGCAAGTGCGATGGCCAGATGGCTCTTGCCTGTGCCGGTCGGACTGGGCTCATAATGCCCGTTATCAGGATGGCGAGGCAAAGAAGATTGTCCGTTACGCCTTTCATCCACGTTCGGGCGGGGAGATTTTCGTCACAGGCCGTCAGCGTTATTGCGGTGAGCCGGCCTATGTCGGGCGACAACCGGATGGCAGCCTGGCGCTGATTCCGATCTGGATGACGGAAGAGATCGCCCTGACGATGGCGGTTCGCGAGGCGCCCCGTTTTCCCCTTTCATGCCTGCGCGACCTGCGCCGCGAGGTCGATGCATGTCTACGTTTTCTGCAGAGCGACTCACGCCAGCCAGGAGACGACCATGCAGCGCAGGCAATGCCGAACCGACCAGCCAGACCTGTTTTCCATGAAGGCTCCGCCATCGAGTCTTCCAGGCGAAGTCCGGGAACGGACCCTCCCGCTGATCGAGACCTTGCTGAGGGAAGCGGTGGTGAGCCAGACGGGGACGGGAGGCAGATCATGAAGATCACCGCTGAACATCTCGCGCGCGGTGCCTATGTCTATGTCCGGCAGTCGACGGCCGATCAACTCGTCAACAATCCCGAGAGCCGGCGACGCCAATATGGCCTTGCCGAGCGAGCGCGGTCCCTTGGCTGGAAAGACGCCATCGTCATCGATGAAGATCTCGGTCGTTCAGGGTCTGGCATCAGCCGTCCGGGCTTTGAGAAGCTTCTGGCGGCGATCTGCGAAGGTCGGGTTGGTGCGGTCCTCGCCATTGAAGCCTCCCGGCTGGCCCGCAATGGCCGGGACTGGCATACGCTCATCGAGTTTTACGGCCTTGTCGGAACGCTCATCATCGATGAGGACGGCATCTACGAACCGCGTCATCCCAACGACAGGCTGCTGCTCGGCATGAAGGGCACGATGAGCGAACTGGAGCTTTCGATCCTGCGGGCCCGCTCGATCGAAGCCCTGAAGCAGAAGGCACGACGGGGCGAACTTTTCCTGACGGTGGCGATCGGTTACGTCAAGTCGGGCCGGAACCGGGTCGAGAAAGACCCGGACCTGCGGATCCGCGAGGCGATCGATCTTGTATTCCGGCGTTTCGACGAACTGCAGAGAATCCGGCAGGTGCATCTGTGGTTGCGCCGCGAGGGCATTATGCTCCCTGCCGTAAATTACACGCGCGCGGCGGACAGGGCGATCGTCTGGAAGCTGCCCGTCTACAATACGGTGCACCACATTCTCACCAACCCGATCTACGCCGGCGCCTATGCGTTCGGGCGAACCTGCAGCAAAGTCACCATAGAGGCCGGACGCAAACGGATTTTGCGTGGGATCAGGCGCGATCGCGCCGACTGGGAGGTCTTGCTCATCGACCATCACGAAGGTTACCTGAGCTGGCACGATTTTGAGAGGAATCAGCGCCTGATCACGGACAATGCCACAAGCAAAGGCCTGGTGCCGCGCGGTGCTCTTCGCCGGGGCGAGTTGCTGCTCGGCGGTCTCTTGCGCTGCGGCCCTTGCGGCCGCAAGCTGCATGTCTCCTATTCCGGCAGCAACGGCAATACGGGGCGCTATCATTGCCGCGGAGCGCAGGTCAACCACGGAACCGACCCGTGCATCGGCTTCGGATCGTTGCGGGTCGATCAGGCGGTCAGCGCGGAGGTTCTTCAACGCCTTCAACCGCTCGGCATGGAAGCGGCGATCAAGGCCATCGAGACCTCCACCGTGCAGGCTGGAGAGAAGCGGCGCCATGTGGAGCTCGCACTCGAGCAGGCACGTTATGAAGCCGCCCATGCACGCCGCCAGTATGACGCCGTCGACCCGGACAACCGGCTTGTAGCAGGCGAACTGGAGCGACGCTGGAATGCCGCGCTCGTAGCCGTCCGCGAGCGTCAGGACGAGCTTGACGCGCTCGACCGCCACAAGTCTGAGGCTCTGGGAGAAGAGGAACGGCGGAGCCTGCTGCGCATGGGCGCCGATCTCGAACTGGCATGGCATCATGCCAACGCCACCGCCACCACGCGCAAGCGGATCATCCGTGCCGTGATCCGCGAGATTGTCGTCGCCATCGAAGACGACCACATCAAAATGCTGGTGCATTGGCAGGGCGGCGACCATACCGCGCTTTCGGTCAGGAAGAACAAGGCAGGCCATCACCGTTGGGGCGCCCCGCCGGACATCGAGGACCTGATCCGTGCCCTGGCACGCCAATTGCCGGATAGAGCGATCGCATCGCTTCTCAACCGGCTCGGCAAAACCACGGGTCGTCTGAACGGATGGACGCAGTCCCGTGTCTGCACTTTCCGCAACCAGCACGACATCGCCGTCTACAAAAAGGACGAACGGTCGGAGCGCGGCGAGTATACATTGCAGGAAACGGCTGCGAAGCTCGGCCTGCGGCCAATGACCGTGCTGCGCATGATCCGCGCCGGCGATCTGAAGGCCGAGCAGTATTGCAAGGGTACGCCCTGGATCATCCGTCATGAAGATATCGAGCAACTCGATATCCAGCACCATTCCGGCAGGAGCGGACACAGTCCATTATCACAATCACAGGATCAGCAGATCCAGCTTTTTCAATAACATAGCGAGGTGTGCATTATGTCGTGGGATCGGGTGGGCCGAGGAAGTGGACGACCTCGCAGCGGGCGACGAAGCCGAGTTGGGCGAGCGTGAAGATTCGATCTCGGTCGAGCGAGGGCTGGAAAGAGAAGTCGAAGCCGGCGAGCGTCTTGATCGTGGCCAGACGCCCCATGCGCAGTGCCGTCTTGATCCGGCTGTTCTCGCGGAGGGTCAACTCTTCCGAAAGGAGGATGTCCATGGCTTCGAGGGCGGCGATCTCGCCTTGCTCGAGCCGGCGCACGATATGATCGAGCGCTTCGAGCGCTCGTGGCATCTTCAGGCCGACGAGATCGTGGCGGATCCGGTCGATTGTGGATGGCGTGGTATCGAGCGCATTCGTCATGGACGCTGCTCCTTCGCCATCACCCGGGCGACGGCATCGTAGAAGGCCAACGGGCGCTGAGCGACCCTGTCGCCTGAGCCATGAAGGATGACCTCGTCGTTCCTCAGTCTTTGTCGGCGCTTGTGGACGTGGATGTTGCGATGCCCGGGCTCGACATGACGCTGGTGCCGACCTTCGAGAATAGGATGGGTGGCAATCAGTGCGCCGTCCTCGAAGATGCGCACCTCTTCGGCCAGCGTGTGTACCTCGACGACACGGCGCCTGGTGGCGTCGGGCACGCTATAGAAATTGCCGCCAACGCTAACCATGCCCTCCCGGCTGATGCGTCGCTCGAGCTTCAGGACCGATCGGAACGGAGCCAACGGCAGCGGCCGGAGCGCTGCCCGCTCCTCGGCAAAAGCTTCGTTGACGACACGCCGTGTGGTTGCGTGAACTCTCGGGTTTGCGACCGTGTCCAGCCAGTGACGCAACTGCGCATTCAAGTCTTCGAGGTTGCGAAAGGACCGGGCCAGGAAGAAGTCCTCGCGAATGTAGCGGAACGGTCGCTCGACCTTGCCTTTTGTTTTGGCGCGGTAAGGCCGGCAGGCCTTGGGATGGAAACCATAGTGGCGGGCAAGATCGACGAGGGCACGGTTGTAGACGATGCCGCCGGTATCGCCTTCGCCGATCACAGCCGTCTTCATACGGT
>NZ_JAMYLM010000055.1:0-9394 GCF_040317995.1 Mesorhizobium sp. M1334 | reverse complement strand
TTTTTTTTTTCACCCATTCCCCGCAATCCCCTTAGTCCGCGGGGGGGGGGGGGGGGGGTTTTGTTAAACACACCCCCCCCCTCCCGGTTTGGGCTGGGGCGGCGGCCGCGCCCCGGCCCGCCGGTACTCAACGCTTACTTCAGTTCAACCTTGGCGCCGGCTGCTTCCAGCTGGGCCTTGAACTTGTCCGCGTCGGCCTTGGAAACGCCTTCCTTGACCGGCTTCGGAGCCGCCTCGACCAGGTCCTTGGCTTCCTTGAGGCCAAGACCGGTGATGGCGCGAACTTCCTTGATGACGTTGATCTTCTGAGCGCCTGCCTCGGTGAGGACGACGTCGAATTCCGTCTTTTCCTCGACAGGAGCAGCAGCGGCCGCAGCGCCGCCGGCAGCGGCAACCGCCACCGGAGCAGCGGCGGAAACGCCCCACTTTTCTTCAAGAAGCTTCGACAGCTCGGCCGCCTCGAGGACGGTCAGCTTCGAAAGGTCGTCTACGATCTTTGCCAGATCAGCCATTGCAATGTTCCTTCATAAGGTTCGAACGTGTGTTTGTGATAGCGAGGAACGGCCTCATGCCGCCTCGTCCTTCCGGGCGTAAGCGCCGATGACGCGCGCGACCGAGGCCGCAGGCGCATTGACGATCTGGGCGATCCGGGTTGCCGGCGTGGCGATCATGCCAACCAGCCTGGCGCGCAGCTCATCGAGCGACGGAAGTGTGGCGAGTGCCTTCACACCGTCGGCGTTGAGCGAGGTGGTGCCCATTGCGCCACCGAGAATGACAAGCTTGTCATTTCCCTTGGCGAAATCGGACGCGACCTTCGGCGCCGCAATCGGATCCTCCGAATAGGCGATCAGCGTTTGTCCCTTGAACAGCTCGATGATCGATGCGGAGTCCGTGCCCTGAAGAGCGATTTTGGCGAGACGGTTCTTCGCGACTTTGACGGTGCCACCGGCGGCGCGCATTTTCGACCGAAGGTCGTTCATTTGCGCGACGGTGATACCGGCGTAGTGGGCCACGACGACTGAACCAGCGCTTGAAAACGCATCATTCAGGCCCGTGACGAGTTCGCGTTTTTCCGCTCTGTCCACTGCCTATCTCCAGTTGACCCCTGCCCTCTACGAAGGACAGGCGTCGGGTTGCCTTTTGCCGGCCGGGCCATCCAGTAACGGATCTCCCGAACGACGCTCGAGGATCCTGCCCCCTTTCGCCACACCTGCCGGCAAGCCGGACGGTGCGCAGACAAAAGGCAAACACGGTTCGAACCTTTCATTGGAGCTTTCGCTCCGTTGTCCGGTCTTCACCCGTCTCATGCAGGCCCACATGAATTAAGGCCCACATCACCTAAGGCTTGGGGGCCGCCTGCAATCTCGGACAGGATGTCCGGAAGCCTTTCGACTTCCGGTACCGGGCCACCGACAGGTCGGAGGCCCGGAATTCTTTCACGGATCAGCGTTTTAGCGGCCGATCCAATTGTTCGTATCAGGACGCTGCGAGCGTCGAGACATCGAGCTTGAGGCCCGGGCCCATCGTCGAGGTGACCGACACCTTCTTGACGTAGTTGCCCTTGGCCCCAGCCGGCTTTGCCCTGGTCACCGCGTCTGCGAAGGCGCGGACGTTTTCTTCCAGCGCCTTGACGTCGAATGACACCTTGCCGACGCCGGCATGAACGATGCCGGCCTTCTCGACGCGGAACTCGACGGCGCCGCCCTTCGATGCCTTGACAGCGGCGGCAACGTCAGTGGTGACGGTGCCGACCTTCGGGTTCGGCATCATGCCGCGCGGACCGAGCACCTTGCCGAGACGGCCGACCAGCGGCATCATATCCGGCGTGGCGATGCAGCGGTCAAAGTCGATCGTGCCCTTCTGGACGATGTCGACCAAGTCCTCGGCTCCGACGATGTCGGCGCCGGCGGCCTTGGCCTCCTCGGCCTTGTCGCCGCGCGCGAACACGGCGACGCGAACGCTGCGGCCGGTCCCGTTCGGCAGATTGACCACGCCGCGGACCATCTGGTCGGCATGGCGGGGATCGACGCCGAGGTTCATCGCGACTTCGACGGTCTCATCGAACTTCACCGAGGAGCGATCCTTGAGCAGTTTCAGCGCCTCACCCAAAGCGTAAGCCTTGTTGGGGTCGATGCCTTCGCGGGTCTTCGATACACGCTTTGCAATCTTTGCCATGATCTCAGCCCACCACTTCCAGACCCATCGAGCGGGCGGAGCCCTCGACCATGCGCATGGCCGCCTCGACGTCGTTTGCGTTCAGATCCTTCATCTTCTGCTCGGCGATGGCGCGCACCTTGTCGCGGCCGATCGTACCGGCCTTGAGCTTGCCCGGCTCCTTGGAACCCGACTTCAGGTTGGCGGCCTTCTTCAGGAAATAGCTCACCGGCGGCGTCTTCATGACGAAGGTGAACGACTTGTCCTGGTAGTAGGTGATGACGACCGGAACCGGCGAACCCTTTTCCATTTCCTGGGTCTGCGCGTTGAACGCCTTGCAGAACTCCATGATGTTGATGCCACGCTGACCAAGCGCCGGGCCGATCGGGGGCGACGGCGTGGCCGATCCCGCGGAAACCTGGAGCTTGAGCTGGCCTGCAATTTTCTTAGCCATCTCTCTTCCTGCCTTTTCTCATGCCGGTCTTGCCGGCGGTTGCAGTCTGGTGGTGCGGTCCGCGCGGCCGGCTAAAGCCGCATTCGCCTCCCACCCGCTTTTGGCCGCGCGATCTCCGCGCCGCCTTCCCTGCCGCCGAAACCGGTGCAGGGATTTCGGATCAGCCCTTCTCGACCTGTCCGAATTCCAGATCGACCGGCACAGCGCGCCCGAAGATCGAAACTTCCACCTTGAGCCGCGCCCGCTCCTCGTCCACTTCCTGGACGAAACCGTTGAAGGACGCGAATGGTCCATCCGAAACGCGGATCGCTTCGCCGATCTCGAACGTCACCGACGGCTTCGGCCGCTCGACGCCCTCCTGAACCTGGTTCAGGATACGCTGGGCCTCGGCTTCGGTGATCGGCACCGGCTTGGAGTCGCCCAGGAAACCGGTAACCTTTGGCGTGTTCTTGACGAGCGAGAACACGGCGTCGGTCAGATTGGCCTTCAGCAGCACATAGCCCGGAAAGAACTTGCGCTCGGCATCAACCTTGCGGCCGCGGCGGATCTCGACGACCTTCTCGGTCGGCACCACGATCTGCTCGATGTCGGCGGACAGGCCCTTCTGCTTGGCCTTGTTCTCAATGTCCTCGGCGACCTTCTTTTCAAAGTTCGAGTAGGCGTGGACGATGTACCACCGCGCGGTCATTTCAAGACTTCTCCGTAATCGCCGGACTTACTGTCCGAGGCCGAGGATTTTTTCGACCGCAAAGCCCATGGCCACGTCTGCGGTAAAGAAAAAGATCATCGCGATGACCGCGAACACAAGCACCATCACCGTCGAGATCATCGTTTCGCGCCGCGACGGCCAAGTGACCTTGGCGGTCTCCGCGCGAACCTGCTGGAGAAAGGTGAAGGGATTTGTGGTTTTCGAAGCCATATGCCGCTCTGTCTGCAAGACCCGTTGGCCGGGCCTCCTGGATGATCCCGCTGGCCGGGACGTGCCGCCTGAGCGTGCGCTCGCGCCGAATCAGCGCAATCATTTCGCCCATGCAAATCAGACGCGTAAAGCCGGCTTCCCAGCTCCACGCGTCGCGTGTCTGTCTCGTCTACATAAAACCGATTCTTGATCCACGCAAGTGGCAAGTGTCCGCTTTATGGCCAAACGCCGCCTCGGAACCATCCAGTCGTCCCGTCCCGGCTATGCGGCCCTTATGCCGCAACTTGTGCTATATGGCAAGTCACAAGCCGATTTTCAAAGGCCGCACTGCAAAGAATCGTTTTTAGGTATCCATTCAAAGAATGGCACGGGCAGCAGGGCTCGAACCTACGACCTGCGGTTTTGGAGACCGCCGCTCTACCAACTGAGCTATGCCCGTATGCGCATATCGGCGCAGCAGGCGCTTCCTAAAAGCTTCCGCGCGCTCTGTAAAGAGCGACGTGCGCTGCCCAGCGTTCATCTGCGGAAGTCCAGGCGTCCTCCCAGCCATTTCCCGTCGATTCTCTGGTTGCTGACGATCAAGCCGACCCAGGGACGCACGATTTTCGGATCGGTCAGATTGATATATTTTCCAACCAGCCCTTTCGCACCCTCGCGCCGCGCATCGATCAGCCCTTTGCGCACGCCATGATGCCAATCGAACAGGAGGAAGACTCTCTCTCCCGCTGTCTTCACCTCGCCCCGGCCGGACTTCCATTTATCCTTGGCATCGCCCGGAATCGTGGGATCGGCACCGCCGTTCCACCGGCTGGACCAGCTGCCGTCGATCGTGTCGTTGCTGTTGCCGTCACTTTCGGTGCCCCACATTTCGGCGTTTTCATCACTTGCAGTTCCCTCCAGTTTCACGCCGGCGGCGAACGCCGACACCTCCTCGTCGTCGGGAGTGGGGACGTCCATGACGCCAAATGGATTTCGAGTTCCGCGACCACTGTCAAAGGCGCTGTCTGAACTTTTCTTGCCTTCCGATCTCATCGCAAGCCTCCGGTTCTCAGTGTGGCCCCGCCAGTCGACGGCGACTTCAAACCGTTAGCCTGGAGGACCGAAACCTCAATAGCTACCCGTTTTCCTGGCCGGCGGGGTTTTCGACCGATTCGTGCCCGGTCAGTCTCCCGAAGGCGGCTTGTAGGGGCCGCCCGGCACCCCCCAACCCCAGGTCGGCATTGGTTCGCTCTCGGGATCGCAGGTCGGGCCCTTGTTGGAGTTCATCTTGGCCAGCCGCGATCCCCATTCGACATAGCCCATGAAGGCCGAGCGGAATTCGGGATCGTCAGGCAACCCGATCTCGTCGGCGGCGTCGGCGAGAAGATTGATCCAGCGCCGGCGCTGCTCCTCGGTCAGATGCTTGCCGAGATGATGCATCACCATCTCGCGATGGCCGCCGTGCTTTTCGCTGTAGGTTTTCGGTCCACCAAAAACTTCGCCGATGAAAGCCGCGACGTGAGCGGGATGATCCGGCGACATATGTTTGAACACCGGCCCGACGATGGGGTCCCGAGAGACGTGGTCGTAGAAGGTTTGGGTCAGGCGGTTCAGCGCTTCGGAGCCGCCGGCCCATTCGAACAATGTCGGGACATCCTGGCTCATTCGCTATCCCCCATGCTGGTCTTCGCTGGACGATAGCGGAAATATCGAGCGCCGCTCAACCTGCCTCGATGGCCAGTTTCCGAAGCCGACGCGCCTCTACAATTTGGCGGGCGCCTCGGCCTGTGCATTGGGCGAGAGCACCACGCGGCAATTGTCAGGCTTCGGCACCGATCTGCAGAGGGTGGCACCCATCAGCTCGTCCACTGATTGCGGCCCAGTCGTCAGTCCGACCCTCAGCATCACGTCAGGTTCGAGCTGACGTTCGACAGGAATGCGCTGAAGCGCCATTAACAGATCAGGGTTGATTGCCATCTCGTCAAGGTAAGCCTTAATCAGTTGGTCTTGTCCCATCAGGTAAAGGCTGAGTAGCGCCCGTGAACCGACAAGCCGCCTGACGCCCCCAGCCAGCATCAGCGCGCAGGCCGAATCGCAGTCGCCTTTCGCATCGCTGGCCACTCCGGCATAGGCGCCATCTTTGGCCAAGCAATTCCACTCTCCCGGGTCGCAGCCAACGAAATCGGTGCGGGCAACGGCGACGTCGAGCTTCTTTTCACGGATAAGTCGCCCCACCGCCAGAGCGCTGAACAAGTCGCCACCTCGCGAGCTCACCACTATAGGCAGCCGCCCGCTGCCAAGCGTTGCGAGGAACTGGCCCAGCTTCTGCCGGGTCCGGCTCGTGATTACGCCTTGGGCTGATATCCATTCCGGGCAGTCGGGATTGCAGGACGAATTGCTGCCACGAACCATCACGAAGCGCATCTCGGGTGCCCCACCCCGCGCTGCCCCGAGCGGCAGAGCCCACATCCATTCCGGGCAGTGGGGCTCGCACATCGGATCACTGCCGCGAACGAGTATGAAGCCCTTGTCCGGCGCCTCCTTTCCTGGCGCTACCTGGACCGGCTGAGCAGGTGCCTCCCTGACCGGCTGAAAAAGGGGGACTTGAGCCGGCTGAGAAGGTCCGGCCTTCGCCTCGATCGCTGCCACCTTGGCCAGTTTGGCATTCGCAGGGATCTCTCTGCAGTTCGTCGGCGCAGGACTCCGCCGGCAAATGCCCGCCTGCGTAAGCATGTCGAGAGAGTCCCTGCTGGTGACCAGCTTCATCGTCAGCATGTCATCGAGGGCGATCTGCCGGATGTCGCTGGCGGGCGTGGCCTTCATTCTGTCGAGCACGCCCCGTTCGACACCCATCTCCCTGAGATAGGCCGAAAGCCTCCTCTCAATCGCCTTGCTCATCTCATAGGTCTTGTAGCCGACATTGTCTTGAGTGACGGTTTCTGTGGTGATCTTGTATTTTTTGCCCCGCACAACTCGATAGGTGGTTCGATATTGCCGTGTTGTGCGGAAATGAGTCGTAGTGATCTGATGGACGCCTAGATAGGCCCAACCGCCGACCACGCGTCCGACGCCTCCGGCAAACATCAGCGGACACGCGGAGTTGCACATGGCGCCCCCGTCAGACGCAATGCCGAAATATGCGGCGCCCTTGCCGTCATTGGCTCGGCAATCCTTCATCCCAGGCCAACAATCGGAAAACTTGGTCGTACCGACGGCGATATCGAGCTTGTTTTTGCGGATTATTCGACCAAGCTGGAGCGCCGCATCGACATTGCCGCCCGGGGAATTGACGATAATCGGCAGTTTGCGGTGGCCGAGCGTCTTCAATACGCGCTTGAGCTGCGCTGGCGTGCCCGCTTCTATGGCGCCTTCTGCCGAAATCCATTCCGGACAGTTAGGCTCGCAGCCGATCGCGTTGCTCCGCACGACTGCGAATCGCATGGGCGAGAGATCATCGGAGAATATCTTCGGATCGGTCCAAGTCGTCGGATCGGACCATTTCGGGAAGACATCCTCGGCCTTCGCCGCAAAGGCAGCCATCGCCATTGCGACCATCGGCGCCAGGCGAACCAACCCGCGCCACCAACTTGCCCTACTGTTTGAACGGCGTTCTGGAACCACGCTCGGCAAAAGCCCCCTTGATGCAACCGATAATAGTTGCGGCGATGGTGCTTGCAATAGCTTTGAAACACCCGCGCAAGATTGTTCTGCCTGGAGTCAGCAGACGAAAAAGGGCGACCCGAAGACCGCCCTTTCGCGTCCGATCTCGACCGGCAATGCCGGCGCCGATTACTCTTTGATGGATGCTGGCACCGACGGTCCGGCTGCCTGCACGGATAGCGAAGCGCAGCTTCTCTTCCATGGCGATCGGCACGATCACCTCGCGGCTATCATGCCCGCGTTACGATTTGACCGGCGTGGTGGCCTGAGCCTTGGCGCCCGAGATCTCGCGGCAGTTCTCCGGCCTTGGCTCCGATCTGCAGATGCCAGGCCCGGTCAATTCGTCTGCCGATTGAGGCCCTGTTGTCAGCCCGTATTTCAGCATCCTGTCGAGATCGAGCTGCCGTTCGACCGAATATAGCTGAATTGCCGTAAACAGACCGGGGCCGATGGCCATGTCCTCAAGATAGGCCTTGACCTTTTGCTCCTGCCGTACCGAATGCACGCTCAACTGTGCACGCGGGCCGACCAGGCGTTTGACACCGCCGGCGAGCATGATCGGACAGGCCGAGCCGCAACCGCCGCCGGCATCGACCGTGAGCCCGTTGTAGACGCCGTCTTCGGCCGTGCAGTCGGCCTGCCGCGGCTCGCAGCCAATGAAATCCGTCCGCGCCACGGCGACGTCGAGCTTGCGTTCGCGGATCAGCCTTCCGGCCGCCAAAGCACCGAGCACGTCACCACCCCGCGAGTTGATGACGATGGGCAGGCGCCGGTCGCCGACGCTATCAAGCAGTTGGCGCAATTTTTCGGCCGTGTCAGCGGTAATCGTGCCTTCGGCCGAGATCCATTCCGGGCAATTGGGATTGCATAGCGGGTTGCTGCCGCGGACTAGGACGAAGCGCATGTCAGCGACCTCCTTCGCCGGCGGGGTTTCGAGCCCCAGAGGTGCAGGCTCGGCGCTCGCCACCACTTGCCCGGCCGGCTTCGCGATATTCGCCGGCGCCGGCACTTCCCTGCAACTCGCCGGCAACGGATCGGATTTGCACAGGGTTGGCGCGGTCAGCAGGTCGACGGCATCCAGACTGGTGACGAGATTCATTTGCAGCATATCGTAGGGAATCAGTTGCTGGATGCCGCTGGCCGGCGTGCTTTTCATGGTCTCAAGCACGCCCAGGCCGACGCCCATCTCCTTCAGATAGGCCGCCAGCTTCCGCTCCAGCGGTTTGTTCATTTCGTAGGTCTTGTAGCTGCCCGCGTTCTTCCGGCTGACGACCCTGGTACTGAGTATCTTCCTCTTGCCTTTCACCATGCGGTAGGTGGTGCGGTACAGCAATTTCGTCCGGATATAGGTCGTGGTGATCTGATGGACGCCGAGAAAGGCCCACTCCCCGACCACGCGCCGGATGCCACCGGAAAACATCAACGGGCAGGCGGAATTGCAGATGGCGCCGTTGCCATAGGCATCGCCGAAATAACGGGCGCCCTTGCCGTCGTTTTCCTTGCAGTTCTTCATATCTGGCAGGCAGCCGGCGAAGCGGGTTTTGCCGACGGCGATATCGAGCTTGTTCTTGCGGATCAGGCGACCAAGTGTCAGCGCCGCTTCGACATTGCCGCCAGGGGAATCGACGACGATCGGCAGCTTTCGGGCGCCAAGCGCCTTAAGCGTGCGCTTGAAAAGGGCCGGCGTGCCGGCTTCAATCGAGCCTTCCGCCGATATCCATTCCGGACAGGTCGGCTCGCAGCCCGGCGCGCTGCTGCGGACGACGACGAACCGCATCGTCGGGCCGAAATCCGGCGTGGATTTTTCCGGCGTGGATTTCTTTGCATCCGCTGCGAAGGCAGCGTGGCCCATGGCAAGCAACGACACCAGGCAGATCAGCCCTAGCGACCACCATGCCTGACTATGCAAACGGCGCCATGGAACCATTTGGGCAGCCCCCTCGATGCAACCTATACTAGTTATGGCAGAGGCGCTTGCAACAGGATTTAAGGCAATGCGGTTAATCCATTGCCGGAATATCAGAATCAAAAGGGCGGCCCGAAGACCGCCCTTTCGCATCCGATCTCAACCGGCAGCGCCGACGATTACTCTTTGATGGTGACGACGATGCCGGCACCGACGGTACGGCCGCCTTCACGGATGGCGAAGCGCAGCTTCTCTTCCATGGCGATCGGCACGATCAGCTCGACATCGACGGTGATGTTGTCGCCCGGCATCACCATCTCGG
>NZ_JAMYLM010000054.1:0-10116 GCF_040317995.1 Mesorhizobium sp. M1334 | reverse complement strand
CCTCTGATCAGCCTGCCAGCCGTGGCACGCTGATCAGCCCGGCCCCATGCCGGAGAGCACGGCGACCAAGCCGTCAGCTACACCACTCCCTGGGACACGATCTTATGAGGCGGAGGCTACTCCATCTAAGTCGGGTTCGGGCAGGGTAAATTGTCCATAATGATCATTTCGTTTAGCACCGCACAACTTCCGTAGCGGCGCAGATATCTTCTATGAGGCTGTCTGGGTATGGGCGCGGCCGCGAAGCCGGCGGCAGAACGTTTTGCTGTCGCGATGCTTCCTCCTCCGGCAAAGGTGGAGCGCACCGGTTTGAACGCCGGCGCGCCACACCAGGCGGCTATCTCCATGCCAAGGCCGGCCGTCCGCGTTGACGCCGACGGTGATGATGACGGCGACCGAGACGATCCGCCCACCGCGGCAGACCTTCAGGTAAGTGGGTGGAGTAGGCGATATGCGCCTTGCCGCCGTTCGACGGCGGGTTTCACATCGCCTCTCGCCGAACCGGACGTGCTTCTTTCGTTAGGCATCCGGCTCTCCAGAAGAGGGGCTGTTTGGAGCGCCACAGTTCACGTCGCAAGCACGCATATGACGCGGGTTACCCTCGGGAAGAGGGTGCGGGAAATCCGCCCGCCCGGATCTGTGAGGGCGAAAGCCGAATGGCTGAGCTACTCGACCACGACCTTCAATTTGCCAATTCAGCGTCAAAATGCCTCCTTCTGCGGGGGAGCTGTATCTTGCTGCCACGAGGCCGCATCTTGACTGCAGATGGCATGGTCCGGCGGGGGACCGTGTTTTAGTCATAGCAGTGTCGGAAATTGGACCGACATGAACTCCCGATCTAGAAAGACGCCCGAAGAGCGCGGTTGACGGCACCCATCTTGTCCACAGCTCGCTTCGATCGGGCGGGCAGCGCCTTCAACCAAGTGGCGCCATACCAGCTAACCGATGAGCCCAATGAGCACACGGAAAACGCAGACAACCAAGGCGTCAAAAACTCGAAATCGAGCTCCTCATTCGTGAACCTCCATGGCACCCTCTCTGCCGGCTTTGGGACGGGCTTGCGCAAAAAAGTAGCTTGTCGAGTGATTTTATTTCGACTGCTGTTCGCGCCATCCTTGCGTATAACCACGAGCCTGAACCCAAACTGGAGCCAGGCAGATGTCCTTCAAAGGCATTATCCCGCCCGTTACCACGCCCTTCCATGCGGACGGGTCGATCGATCGCGACGGCTTCTGCGGGATGATTGAGCATCTGATCTCGTCGGGCGTTCACGGCATAATCGTTGGCGGCACGACCGGCGAATACTACGCCCAATCGCGAGATGAACGTGTCGGCCTGCTGAAGCTTGCGAAAACCATTGCAAAGGGCGCGGTACCACTGATTGCCGGTGTGGGCGCAATCCGGACGGAGGATTGTATCGACTATGCGCTGATCGCCAAGGACCTCAAATATGACGGCATCCTGATCGGATCGCCGTACTACGCTGTTCCGACGCAGCTCGAACTCGCCAATCATGCTCTAGCAATCGACAAGGCTGCTAACCTGCCGGTGATGCTCTACAACTATCCCGCCCGCACCGGCACGATGATGGACCTAGACTTCCTGGACCGGGTCGGCCGCAGCACCAACTTCTGCGCTCTCAAGGAATCGAGCGGCAGCATGAACCAGTTGCACGCTCTGGCGCGTGACTATCCGCATATCGACTTGTTCTGCGGCATGGATGACCAGGCGCTCGAGTTTTTCGCCTGGGGCGCCAAGGGCTGGGTCTGTGGCGCCGGCAATTGCCTGCCGGCGGAGCATCTTGCGCTCTATGAAGCGTGCGTCATCGAGAAGGATTTCACCAAGGGCCGCAAGATCATGTCGGCGCTGCTGCCTCTGATGAGGCTTCTCGAACAGGGCGGCAAATTCGTCCAGAGCATCAAATACGGGTGCGAATTGGCTGGGTTATCGGCCGGGCCAGTGCGTCGGCCGATGCGCGCGCTCGACGACGATCAGAAGCGCGAACTCGAGACGACGATCCGCACGCTTAAGGCAGTCATCGCGTCAATTACTGCAAAATCGCAAAAGAGGGCTTCCGAGAATGTCATCGCTATTAACTCGTGATGAGTACCAGAACCTGGCGGACAGCCTGCCACTGCCAACCAACGCGATGATCGACGGTAAGGCGCGGGCATCACAATCGGGCGACACATTCGAGACCATCAATCCCGCGACAGGACAGGTCATCGCCAGGATCGCTTCCTGCGGCCAGGCCGACGTCGACCTCGCTGTCGAGAAGGCGCGGCTGGCCTTTGAATCGGGTGTATGGTCGCGGGCTCATCCGAGCGAGCGCAAGCGGGTCCTGCGCCGCCTCGTCAAGCTGATGAAGCGCAACGCCCATGAGCTTGCCGTGCTTGAGACGATCGAGAGCGGCAAGCCGATCTACGACGTCGAAACCATTGACATTCCCGAGGCGCTGCATTGCCTGGAATGGCACGCAGAAGCCACGGACAAGCTCTACGGCCAGACGTCGCCCTCGGGCGACGACGTCGTATCGATGATCGTGCGCCAGCCGCTTGGCGTGGTCGCTTGCGTGCTGCCCTGGAATTTTCCGATCCTGATGCTGGCTTGGAAGATTGGGCCGGCGCTCGCGACCGGTAACTCGGTGATCGTGAAGCCTGCCGAGCAGACCAACATCTCGACGTTGCGGATCGCCGAGCTAGCGCATGAGGCCGGCTTGCCGCCGGGCGTCCTGCAGATTGTCACGGGTCCGGGCGAGGTAACCGGCAAGGCCCTCGGCATGCATCCCGACATTGATATGGTCGCCTTTACGGGGTCAACTGACGTCGGGCGGAAATTCCTTGAATATTCCGCCAAGTCCAACCTCAAGCGCATCGTGCTCGAATGCGGAGGCAAGAACCCGTGCATTGTGTTGGACGATGCCGATAATCTCGACGTTGTCGCGCAGCATGTCGCCCAGGCTGTGTTCTGGAACATGGGCGAGAATTGTTCGTCCAACTCGCGCCTGATCGTTCATGAAAAGATCAAGGACCGCCTTGTCGAAACGGTTCTTCAGAAGCTGACGGAATGGCCCTTGGGCGAGCCGCTGGACCCGGGCAATCGCTTAGGCGCTATCGTATCGAAGGAACAATTCGACCGCATCATGGGCTACATCAAGAAGGGGCGGGTGGAAGGCGCCAAGATCGTCACCGGCGGCAACGCGCACAAGCACGGCAAAGGCTATTTCATCGAGCCGACCATATTCGACGATGTTACGCCCGAAATGACGATTGCGCGCGAAGAGATTTTCGGACCGGTGCTCTCGGTCATTAAGGTTGCGAGCGCCGACGAGGCGCTTCGGGTGGCTAACGACACGCAATATGGGCTCGCGGCCTCGATCTTCACCGCCAATCTCGGCAAGGCACATCGCATCGCGCGTGACCTCCGTGCCGGCACGGTCACCATTAATTGCTACGGCGAAGGGGACATCACGACTCCATTCGGCGGCTTTAAGCTTTCGGGCTTTGGCGGGCGCGACAAGTCATTGCATGCCCACGATCAGTATACCGAACTCAAGACCATCTGGGCGGACATTTCCGATCCGAATATCTCGCGTTCGGTAGACTAGCTTGGTTGCGCCGATGAGCGACCATCAGGCTGTCCGCACGCCTGCGGATACATCCATGCCGGGCTGGTATGGAATCCTTCCGCCTCCCAAGGCACCGCAGGTGCTGCGCGGCCGTCACAGAGCGGACTGGCTCATTGTAGGAGCTGGCTTTGCTGGATTGGCGGCCGCGCGGCGCCTCTCACAATTGGTGCCGAACGACCGCATAGTGTTGGTCGACGCTCAGCGCGTCGGCTGGGGTGCTGCCGGGCGCAATTCGGGCTTCATGATCGACCTTCCGCACGAGCTTGGCGGCGAGAACTACGGCGGAAGCCAGGATCATGACCGCAAGCGCATCCGCATGAACCGCGCCGCCATTGAATTTTCGGCCTCGGCGGCGGACGAATACGGATTGCAGCGCTTCTTTGTTCGGGCCGGCAAGTTCCATGGAGCTGCGACAGTTCATGGCCTCGCCGTCCTGCGCGACTTTGAAAACCACCTGACCGGCCTGGCCGAACCGTTCGAGCGGCTCGACGGGCCGCAGTTGAAGCAAATCACTGGAACCGACTTTTTCATCGGCGGCACTTTCACGCCGGGCACGGTGATGGCCCAGCCAGCGGGGTTCATTCGCGGACTTGCTGAAGGTTTATCGAGCCGCGTGCAGCTGTTCGAGAATTCACCGGTCACATCTGTGACCACCGGCAAACTGCACACTTTGAAAACGCCTGAAGGCGAGATTTCGGCGCCGCGGCTGATACTCACAGTCAATGGCCATCTCGAAAGTTTCGGCTTCTTCAAGAAACGCCTGCTACATGTGTTCACGTACGCCAGCATGACAAGGTCGCTCTCCAAGAGGGAGCAGGCTGTCCTGGGCGGCGCCCCGCAGTGGGGCTTGATACCGGCCGACCCCATGGGGTCGACCCTCCGCAGGATTGACGACCGCATCGTCGTGCGCAACACATTCACCTATAATCCGGATATGTCCACCAGTGACAAGCAGATCCGCCGGATCGGCGCTTCGCACGATCGATCGTTTCGAGCGCGCTTCCCGATGCTCGGTGAAATACCCATGGAATTTCGCTGGGGGGGCCATCTGTGCCTTTCCCTCAACTCCGCGCCGGCATTCGGCGAAGTTGAAGAGCGGGTGTTCGTGGCCGGCTGCTGCAACGGCCTGGGAACGGTGCAGGGCACGCTCTATGGAATGCTGGCCGCCGACCTAGCCGCCCGCAGCAATGAACCAATGCTTGCGGACGCTTTGAACGAGCCAGCTCCGGTTCGGCTCTACCCTGAGCCGGTCATGTCGATAGGAGCGCAGCTGAAACTCTGGGCGATGCATAGGCGCGCTGGACGCGAGTTGTAGCATTCAAATAGCTCGTTCTTCCGCGGAGATCTCTGTCAGCCAGGTCCGGAAGAGCTCGGCTGCAGGCGACAACGTTCGGTTATCGTTCCAGGTGAGGTAATATCCTCCAGGAGCTGGTATCTCAAGATCGGTAATCCTGACCAGCTTGCCCTCTTTTACCAACTGTCGCACCAGCCTGTGCCAACCGACGGCAACACCCTGATCTGCCTGAGCAGCCTGCAAGGTCACAAAGAATTTGCCAAACCTGCGGCCACGGGGAGCTCCATGGGGAACGCCGGCGCGGCGCAGCACTTCGTCCCAGTCAGGCCATTCAGGATCGACCCAGTTGACGTGCAGGAGTGGCAGTTCGGACAATGACTCTGCCGTGGCATCGCGGTGAACTTGGGCGAACTCAGGGCCGCAGACAGGATAAATGATATCGTTGAAAAGCGATTCGGTGCTTTCATCGGGCCAAAACCCGGAGCCATAGCGGATACGCAATTCCACTTCTGCGCGCCGATAATCTCGCGAGTTGTCTGAGATGAGATGATCGACCGCGATGTCAGGATAACGAGTCCAAAAGCCAGGCATGCGAGGTATCAACCACATCGATGCAAATGCATCCGAGCAGGCAACGGTTACATTTTTGGAGCGATCGCCGCGCTTGACGGTTCTGACAACCTCGGAGGCTTTCGAAAAGCCACTCGCCAGGACAGCATAAAGGTCTTCCCCAGCGCTGGTGAGCATGACGCCGCTCCCAAGCCGTACGAACAGAGGAACGCCGATTTCCTCCTCAATTGCTCTGATTTGCCGACTAACCGCGCCGGGCGTCACGTTGAGCTCGGAAGCCGCAAGTTTAAACGACAGGTGCCTCGCAGATGCCTCGAACACCGCCAAGGCAGTCAAGGAGGGCAGGTCATAATAGCGGCGAACCATCTCAAGCTCCAAAATCGGGATGATCGCGCGGCATGATACCTTACGCAAGAGTGCGCTCAAGGCACTGCGACGACCCTGCAGGTGTCCGATAACCATCGATACGCCAACCATTTGTGAGCGACGTGAGAAAAACTGTTCAGATCGCCTTCGCCATATTCGACGCCGTCCCATCAATGTCCGTCGCCCTCGAAGACCGGCGCGCCCCGCTGAGCGGATCTATGGTCCAAAGCAATGGACACCGCACGTGTCCGCACGGCGCTGATGAACCACCATCCGGTCGGGCGCCTGGAGAACTGAAGGACGCTGACAATCCCGCTGTCTGGCTACCCTGGGCAGGAAGCACCTTGGTGACCGGTCAAGTCTACATGATCAATGGCGGCCGGACCAAAAACTGCTGCGGCCCGATATGTGAACGGGACTCCCCTTATGGCGGTGCTTCGTCGTCTGTTGGATCGTGCCGTTTACGCGCCTGTTCACGCGTTCGACCTGCACGCGCAACATCCGCTTGATCCTCCGTAACCCGCGACGATGAAAAATTCGACTTATTGGACTCGAAATCACGGCATCAGGTAGAAGAAGGGGCGCAAGCCATACCCGATCTACCCGGCATCGCGTTTGATTGACGCCAGCTATGAACGCCCTACCATTATGTAAGCCGCCCCACGGATCAGAAGGTCAAAGGATGGGGAGCCCGGGTTCCAAAGCTGACATAGTGTGTCACCTGCGCCGCCCTCAGGTATGTTCGCGCGCGGCGGAACCATTCGCGACGGGGGCCGAAATAAAGTCACCCGTCAGGCTATTTTTTTGCGCCTCCTTCCGGGGAGAAGTCATGGTACCTCTTACAGCCGAACCAGTTCAGAAACCTGGAACGGGGAACGAAGATGAACGGATGTAGCCTTTGGAATCCGTTTGATTGCGGGAAATTGCCGCTTGCCTCTTGGGTAAGCGATGCATTGCGTTGGGTGGTTGAGAACTATCGACCCTTCTTCCAGACAGCCAAGGCGCCGTTTGACACAGTCCTGCAGTCGCTCACTCATTTCATGACCGCGGCACCGCCGACCCTGGTCATCGTCTTCATAGCACTGCTGGCCTGGCAGCTTTCAAGCTGGCGGCTGGCAACCGCACTAACGGCTATTCTCGTCTTTGTGGGTTTCATCGGCGTTTGGCCCGAAACCATGATCACACTGGCCATCGTGCTTACCGCGCTGGTCTTTTCATTGTCCATCGGCATTCCGCTCGGCATTCTGTCAACCAGATCTGAGCTATTGTATATGGTATTGAGGCCGATCCTTGACGGCATGCAAACAATCCCAGCTTTCGTTTATCTCGTTCCCGTTGTCATGCTGTTCGGCATCGGCAACGTGCCAGGTGTGATTGTTACCGTGATCTTCGCCGTCGCACCGGTGATCCGCTTGACTCATTTGGGAATCCGCCAGGTACCTGAAGAGGTCAATGAAGCCATGCGGGCTTTTGGCGCGACCGATCGTCAATTGCTGTGGAAAGCTCAGCTTCCCCTGGCACTGCCGACGATCATGGCAGGTGTGAATCAAACGCTGATGATGTCGCTTTCCATGGTGGTGGTCGCCTCGATGATCGCAGTTGGCGGACTCGGCCAGATGGTGCTTCGTGGTATCGGTCGCCTCGACGTTGGGCTCGCCAGTATCGGAGGCCTCGGCATTGTCGCGCTGGCGATCATTCTCGATCGGATCACACAAGCCCTCGCCCAGCCTCGACAGCGTCCAGGGGAAATCTGGGCCCGCGGTCCAGTTGCGGCGATCGTATATGCGGTGCGTACTTTTCGATCCTCTTCCAGCCAGCCTCCAGCGGCTGAAATGAACAAGGGTATCCAATGACCAACCCCGTTGTTCAGTGTTCCGGAGTCTGGAAAATCTTCGGAAATAACGCGAAAGCCGCCCTTCAGGCTATTCGGGAGCAAGGATTTTCCAAGTCTGAGATATTAAAAAAGTACGGCGCGGTCACCGCGGTTGCCGACGTATCCTTCTCAGTCGCGGAGGGGGAAATTTTTTGCATTATGGGCCTCTCCGGCTCCGGCAAGTCGACTCTGATCAGACACATCAACCGCTTGGTGGAACCCACGGATGGCGAGATCATCGTAGCCGGCCGCAATGTGAGCCGACTGAACAACTCTCAACTCCGTGATCTGCGCTCGAGGAGCGTAGGAATGGTGTTTCAAAACATGGCGTTGTTGCCCCACCGCAGCGTTCAAGACAACGTCGCTCTGAGCCTTGAGTTGCGTGGTGTCGGCAGGGCCCAGCGCTTGCAGACAGCAAAGGAAAAGCTAGAGCTCGTAGGTTTGGAAGAGTGGGCGTCTAGATATCCCGATGAGTTATCCGGCGGCATGAAACAACGCGTCGGCCTGGCGCGGGCCATGGCGGCAGATCCGGAAATCCTTTTGATGGATGAGCCATTTTCCGCTCTCGATCCGTTGATTCGCCGCCAATTGCAGCAGCAGTTCCTCGAACTAGCTAAGCTCGTCAAGAAGACTACCGTCTTCATCACTCACGATCTCGATGAAGCAATCAGGCTAGGCACTCATATCGCGATCATGAAGGACGGCAGATTCGTGCAGGTTGGAACTCCGGAAGAAATTGTCACGGAACCCGCGGACGAGTACGTGGCAGACTTTGTGAAGGGCATTTCGAGACTTGAACTTGTGACCGCTCGCAAGATCATGACACCGATTCCGAACCCTTCGGCTACGACGCATCACAACGGAGCGACGGTGTTAGCTACTGACAAGATCGGTACTATCATCGACTTGGCAACCCATCATAGCGGGGACATCACGGTGATGGACGACAACCGGCCGGTGGGCACGATTTCGCGCCGCGACCTTCTTGTCGGCATCCGAGGTTGAGCGGAATTCCAGGGTATCCTCGAGTTGAAACGGCTCATCTAGTGGGGTGAAGAGAACCGCAAGATATGTCTCTGAAAATCGATGCGACCTCGTCAAAGCTCTCGGGCATGCTGAAGGGCGCTTACCCTTGGCGGATGCAGGCGCGGATCACACTAAAAGCAAAGTACATAGCAGGCTAACAATGGGCAAGTTTGATCTGACAGGGAAAACCGCTTTAATTACCGGCGCGGGACGGGGCATCGGTTTGCAGGTCGCCCTTACCCTGCAAGAAGCCGGTGCCGACATAATCCTAACCGACGCCGACGCGGTTCGAGCCACTAACGCTGCAGATCAGTTCCTCGTCAAGCCGCAGGTCCACCAGCTCGACGTCACGGATTCGCAGTCCGTGCGCGATCTCGCTGCTAAAATCGGGTTTTGCCCTGACATCCTGGTCAACAATGCCGGCGTGTCTCGTGCGGCGCCGACCAATCATACCACGGACGAGGATTGGCGCGTCGTTCTGTCTGTGAATCTGGACGGTGTCTTCTATTGCAGCCGCACCTTCGGCTCCCTCATGGCGGAGCGTGGGTCGGGAGCCATTGTAAACATCAGTTCCATGTGCGGCGATATCGTTACCCGACAAGAATCCGTGGTCACGGCCTACAATGCGAGCAAGGCCGGAGTGAATATGGTGACCAAGACACTTGCGTGCGAGTGGGCGAGATCTGGTGTCCGCGTGAATGCGGTGGCGCCTGGGTTCGTACGCTCTGAGATGACCGATAAGTATCCCGAAGAAGTGGTCAAGGCATGGTCTGATCAGACACCGATGCGTCGCTTCGGCCAGCCCCACGAGATCGCGTCCGCGGTCCAATTTCTGGCGAGCGATGCGGCGAGCTACATTACCGGAACTGTTTTGTTGGTAGATGGCGGTTATACCTGTTGGTAAGGACCAAGCATTGCCAGGCGGAAGGCAGGGAATGCCTCTAGATTGGGAAGGCGTCGAGTGTCTTTAACAGCGCTCAGGACGACGGCAGCCACCATCGTGGCGATCAGTAAAGATATCAGCGGGCCGGATGCACTCACCCAGACTTGTCAGCCAACTCGGCGGCGGACCTAGGATCGCTATCCGAATACTCAGCCGCGTTCCGCGCGCGATTTGCCGACGGGGCGTTATTCCGATGGACCTGCCGGCACTCGGAATCGAAGTCGACCGCAGCGTTCTCGGAGACCCACGGTCTGGGGCGACTAGAGCGTTTCATGTCTTGAGAGAATCGTAGGATTCCCAAAGAAGGGTGTTTGTGATTGAACTAAACCGCTGCCGCGGTAGCTGATGCGCGGGTCTGGCCTGAGGAGGCCCCCGTCTGAGAAGATTTGGTGTTGAGCCAACCTTCCAGACAGGAG
>NZ_JAMYLM010000053.1:0-11017 GCF_040317995.1 Mesorhizobium sp. M1334 | reverse complement strand
GCTCGATCTCTTCCTTCAGCCCGTCATAAAGGTCGTCGTGCATCTGCTGCACAAGTTCCTCGTCGGAAAGCTCGGAAAGGATGATCTCTTCGTGGTCGGCCATTCGGTTTGCCTCGTGCATAATTAAAGGGGATCGGTACCCCATGCTCTATGGGGTACCGACCAGGCTTCCGGCTGGAGCCTTGGGAGTTGATTGAGCTGCTAGTCACACTTCCTTGAGACACATGCTAGAGGGATCAATGCCGAAGCCGCGTTGATCTCGTTCGGCAGCGAGGATGTTACCCGCGGCCTCATCAAAACGTCGGTCACCCCTCACAGTTGTCTTCCTGGCCAGTCAATGACTTCTATTTGTCTGATCAGGACTGCGATCCGCTGTGTGGTCGACCCGCACCTCGACTGAAGTTCCCTCGATCCTCCGCAATTGAGATCATTGATATCGATCAGCCCGATGCTTATAGAGAACGGAGCGAGACGCAATTTACTTTTTGTCCGGACGGGTATAACAATTTCTCATGTCGAAGGACTATCGCAGGCTTCCCTTGAGCGCCCTTCGGGCATTTGAAGCAGCGGCCCGGCATCTAAGCTTCACCAAGGCCGCAAATGAGCTGTCGGTCACCCAGGCGGCCGTGAGCCGCCACATTCTAACGCTGGAGGACCACCTCCAGATCCAGCTCTTCAATCGCGGCAACCAGAAGGTCTCCCTGTCTCCGCCCGGCGAGGAGTTGTTCGAAGCCGTGACGCTTAGCCTTGGCCACATGGCCGCGGCCTTTGACAGCGTGCGCAGGAGGCAAAAGGCCCAACCCTTGATCGTCGGCATGCCGATGTCGTTCGCGACTCTGTTTATAAGCCACCGGATCGGAGACTTCGTCGCCAGCAATCCGAAAGTCGACCTTCACCTGGTCTCGCTCGAGCGCAGCCCGGCGCCGGCAACCGACGGTTTCGATGTGTCGGTGGTGATGGGATATCTGCCGCGTCCGGGCTTCATCGCGACCGAGCTCTTCAGCGAGGAGGTCTTCCCGGTTTGCAGCAAGGCCTATCAGGCACACTCGCAAATCCTGACGCCGGCGGATCTCGTAAACGAGGTTCTCCTGGCCATGGACGACCAGCATTGGTCGGCCTACCCCTGGTCACCTTTCGATTGGACCCACTGGCTGGAGCAATTCGGAATCTCGTCCTCCTTCAAGCGCACCATCACCTTCAACAATTATCCAACGATGATGCAGTCGGTAATCAGAGGGCATGGCATCGGGCTGGGCTGGCGTCATCTGGTGAGCGATTACCTCAGTGAAGGCACCCTGGTGAGGCCTGTGCAGGAAAGCTATCTCACCGGCCGAAAGCATCACCTTGTCATTCCGGTCACAGCGATCGGACGCGAGGACGTCCAGATCTTTCGAGATTGGCTGACCACGCAGGTCTCGGACCTGAAGCCTCTCCTGCCGGAGTCGTCCCCCGAATTCATTGATGCCAAGCCATTGCTCGGTGATGAGGCTGCGATCGCGAAAACCGCTCCATCGACGCCTGATAACATTTAGTCCGCCACATATAAGTTTTTGTTCGGTTGTCTTGCCACCCGTGCCTGGTTAGCGTGCTGGAATAACCAGACAACAGCGTCGCAAGCTGTGCTGCAGTCACGGATGGAGGAAGTGCAACAATGCAACACAAGCAAAGATTGCCTTAGCAGCAGCAGCCGAAACGGTCTGCTGCCCATCCCTTCCATTTCTTATCGTGAACTGACGACGTAGCCACTCGTCAACTGGACTTTGGCCATCTCCGGAAGCACTCGATAGCCTGTGCTCTACCGAAAGGAGCTTTCGTGAAGCCCGAAGACATTCTGGATCCCTTCAAAACCTGGCGAATTCCGTTTGGCCAATGGGTCAACGATGTGGTGGGGTGGATAGTCGAACACTACCGACCGTTATTTCAGAGCTTGAAGTGGCCAGTTGACCGGCTTTTGACGGGATTTGACCTCGCGCTCAATGGCATCCCGCCTGTCATTACAGTTCTGTTCTTCGGATTGATTGCCTGGCAGATCGCCGGGTGGCGTTTGGCACTTCAGGTCGCGGGTCTGTTGGTGATCATCGGGCTTCTCGGTATCTGGGGCGAGACGATGACAACGCTTTCCCTCGTCTTCACCGCCGTTCTATTCTGCACGATCGTCGGTATTCCGTTGGGCGTCATTGCCGCTCGAAGTCATCGGGCTGCTGCGATCTCCCGGCCGATCCTCGACACAATGCAGACCATCCCATCATTCGTCTATCTGGTGCCAGTGGTCATGCTGTTTGGTATCGGCAACGTGCCGGGTGTCATTGTGACAATCATTTTTGCGCTCCCGCCGGTCATCAGGCTGACCACCCTTGGCATTCAGCAGGTTTCCGAAGAAGTGGTCGAGGCCATGCGTGCCTTTGGTGCCACCAATAATCAGCTGCTGTTCAAGGCTCAGCTGCCGTTGGCACTGCCGAGCATAGTGGCCGGTGTCAACCAGACTTTGATGATGTCACTTTCCATGGTTGTTGTCGCTTCCATGATCGCCGTCGGTGGACTCGGGCAGATGGTTTTGCGCGGGATCGGCCGTCTCGATATTGGTCTGGCAGCTACAGGCGGTATCGGCATCGTTATCCTGGCGATCATTCTCGATCGCCTGACACAGTCCGCGATGTCTCAGGGCAGACGCTATACTGACGTTGCCTGGTATGGACGTGGCCCGGCCGCGCTCTTCACCCCAATCTTCGCGCCTCCCCGACAGCAGCTCCAGGCAGGCCCGGTCGAGCCGGATATCGGCCGGCAACAGGCTCCAAGCTGAAAAGCAAGAAGGGCTACCATGATGCTCAGGCCTCAAAATCGGCCCGCATTGATCAGTCGGACGACCGGATCGCCCGAGCAAGGCACGCAGCCAAGGAAGTGCTGACCCGGGTTAGCGGCGATACCTCTCAAACCTGGAGCTTACCTTTGAAAGCGCATTCCGTCGAATTCAAGGATGTCTGGAAGGTCTTTGGGACGAACTCCAAATTCGACCTTGCCAGTGTCCAACGCGATCACCTTTCAAGGGCCGTGCTCCTCGAAAAGCATGGCTGCGTGGCAGCCGTTGCCGGCGTCTCCTTCAAGGTGGAGGCCGGGGAGATCTTCTGTGTCATGGGTTTGTCCGGAAGCGGAAAGTCGACGCTTGTCCGGCATGTGAACCG
This sequence comes from Mesorhizobium sp. M1334, assembly GCF_040317995.1. NCBI lineage: Bacteria > Pseudomonadati > Pseudomonadota > Alphaproteobacteria > Hyphomicrobiales > Phyllobacteriaceae > Mesorhizobium > Mesorhizobium sp. M1334. The sequence continues at coordinate 7,838 of NZ_JAMYLM010000053.1, read as the reverse complement.
CTTGATCAAGCCCAGCTCCGGACAGATCATTGTCGGCGGCGAAGATATAAACCTGAAGACCGAAACTGAAATGCGCGAGATCCGCGCCCGCTCAATGGGCATGGTCTTCCAGAATGTGGCGCTTCTCCCGCACCGAACAGTCCGCGACAATGTCGCCCTGCCGCTGGAACTGAGAAAGGCGAGCCTTCGCCAGCGCTCCGAGATTGCTGAAGAAAAGCTGGAGCTCGTCCAACTTGCAGGTTGGGGCGACCGTTACCCTGATCAACTTTCCGGTGGTATGAAACAGCGCGTTGGCCTCGCCCGAGCTCTGGCGGCCGATCCCGCCATCTTGTTGATGGATGAGCCATTTTCGGCCCTCGATCCGCTCATTCGGCGCGAGTTGCAGGACCAATTCAAGGCGCTTTCGACTAGACTGGGAAAGACCACACTGTTCATCACCCATGACCTGGATGAAGCCGTCCGGCTGGGGCACCACATCGGGGTGATGAAAGACGGAAAGATGCTTCAGATCGGTTCCGCCGACGAGATCCTCGGGAATCCCAATGACCCGTACGTGGAAAAATTCGTCCAGGGCAGCAGCCGGTTGAAGCTTCTGAAAGCAGAGACAATGATGATGCCGCTTGAGGAATTTATCAAGGACGGAAAAGGCGCGCCATTGGCCGGCGCCCCGCGGCTCGGCCTCGATGCCTCGATCAAGGAATTGCTTGGTCTGTCAAATCGACATGACAACACGCCGCTGGTTGTTGTCGATGAAGGCGGGGTCGACGTGGGTGTGATCACCACGTCAGCAATTCTGCGTGGTGTGCATGACCGTCTATAGCCATGAAATGATCAGCTTTCTTGAAACATCTCTCCCTTGCTGCGGCTTGCAACCCTGCTTTGCGGTCGGACTGAGGTTCCGTCGAAATTCACCGGGTGAACGAAAATGAAAACCGAACGCAAGACCGTCGTCGTCACTGGAGCGGCGGGCGGCATGGGCCAGGCGATCTGTAAGAAGTTCGCCTCGAGCGGTTATTTTGTCGTCGCCGGCGACACCAATGCGGAACGCTTGGCTGAGACGATCAGCGAAATCAACAGAAGCGGGGATAATGGCCTGGCAAAGCCCGGTGACCTCAGAAGCAAGGCCTATTGCGAGGATCTCATCGATACCGCCATCAGCCTTACCGATCGCCTGGACGCCCTTGTCAACAATGCAGGCATCATCACGCGCGGAACAATCCTCGATACGAGCGATGAGGATTGGGAACGAACCTTCGATATCAATCTCAAAGCGGTATTCTACACCTGCAGGCGGGCAATAGCCTTCATGAAGGAGAATGGTGGAGGCTCGATCGTCAACATCTCTTCGACCTGGGGCATCTATCCAGGACCAAGTCACGCAGCTTATTGCGCGAGCAAGGCCGCCGTCGCGACGTTTTCAAAATGCCTTGGCCGCGACCATGCCAGCGACGCGATAAGGGTCAATGCCGTCTGCCCCGGTGAGATTGACACACCCATGCTGCGTTCCGGCTTCATCCATCGGGGGTTCAATCCCGACACAGCGGTCGCGGAACTCAGCAAGTCGAACCCCCTGGGCCGGCTTGGCAGCCCTGAGAATATTGCTGATGCGGTCTACTTTCTCAGTTCGGATGCGGCAGCTTTCATCGCCGGGACCACACTGGAAGTCGCTGGTGCCAAGGCCGTCTACTAGGTGACTCCCGTACGGGTGAATCGTCAGGTTGCCGCTGAAACGGTCGGCGCCCGAGCAGCCTCTTTAATGTTCATTGTCGGCAGGGAACGGCCAGCTTTCTCAGGCGGGCTGGAGCGGTTCATCGCGCGATCATCTGACGAATAGCCTGGGCTAAACTCCGGTCATAACGTCAGTTCATAAGTTACATTATTTTTTGTTGGTGGCTGTCTAGGAACCATCGCCCTATATTGTGATGCAAAATCAGGAATCACAAAAATGTCCGCGAGATCTGGGGGCCGAGACGCTCGGCAAAAACTGCGTTCTGACAGAACAGTTACTTGGTTGCCGCCGCTTGAGCGGGGGCTGCCATATATGGATTTGCTCAACCAGGATGATCTGCTGCGGATGCATAATATCTCTATGCAGATACTTGAAGAGATCGGCATCGAATTTCGTGACGACGAGGCGATTGAACTGTGGCGCGCTGCCGGTGCCGACGTATCCGGTCAGCGCGTCAGGATCGACCGGAATCAGCTGCTGGAGCTTGTAGCCAAAGCTCCTGAAACGTTCACCGTGCATGCGCGTAACCCCGCCAAGACGATCAGCCTCGGTGGCCGCAAGAGCATCTTTGTGCCGGCCTATGGGTCGCCAAACGTGCTTGACCTTGAGGGCAAGCGCCGAAATTCGACGATCTCGGATTTCGTCAATTTCGCGAAGCTGGCCTACCAGGCGCCGGCAATGCATATGACTGGCGGCGTTCTTTGCGAGCCGATGGACATTGCCGTTCCAAAGCGCCATCTGCACATGAATTACAGCCTGATACGCTACTCCGACAAGCCGTTCATGGGCGCGGTAACCTCGCGCGAGAGGGCGGAGGACACTGTGGCCATGGCCAGGATCGTTTTCGGCGACGAATTCGTGCAGGACAACACCGTCATCATCGCGCTTGCCAATTGCAATTCGCCGCTCGTTTGGGACGCCACCATGCTCGATGCGGTCAAGGTCTATTCGGCGAATAACCAGGCGATGATTTTTGCGCCGTTCGTCCTTGGCGGCGCCAGCACCGCGGCCAGCACCGTGGCTGCGGTTGCCCAGCTCAATGCCGAGGCACTCGCCGGTATCGCTTTCGCGCAGCTTGTTCGGCCAGGCGCGCCCTGCATCTATGGGCAGTGGCTAGCCACAGTCTCCATGAAAAGCGGCGCCCCGATGGCCGGCACACCCGAGATCTGCCACATGAACATGCTGGTCGGCCAACTGGCTAGGCACTACAAGCTGCCCTGGCGCTGCAGCGGCAGCAATACAAGTTCAAAGCTGGTCGATGCCCAGGCAGGCTATGAGGCGGCGCGCAATATGTATGGCGCGCTGATTGCCGGAGCGAATTTCGTTCTTTCGACGACCGGTTATCTCGAAGCGGCGTTGACCCAGAGCTATAGCAAATTCATGCTCGATTCCGAGCAGATGGTGATGTTTTACAAGCTTGGACAAGGCGTTGTTCTGCGCGAGATCGATGAAGCGCTCGATGCGATCCGTCAAAGTGAGCCAGGCAGTCACTACCTGGGAACTGAGCACACGCTAAAGAATTTTGAGCGCGCCTTTATCGTTCCCGAATTAATGAATCACGACAGCTTTGAGCAGTGGTCCTTCGCCGGCGCTAAAGATGCCAATACACGTGGGATCGAGGCAGCAGTACGGGCGCTGAAAGAATACCAGGAACCGCCGATCGACGAAGCCATTGACGAAGCGCTCCTTGATTTTATCAAACGCCGGGAACTCGAAATCGGTGATGCAGTGCTTTAGGGCGAGATTTTCGGTTGGCAAGAAGCGAAGGATAGCACGCTGCGACGCCGGCGGTTTGTGGCGGCATCCTAGACGAACCGGTCTCGGTCCGAGCGTGACTGGAGCCAATCGTTGACACCGGGCATTAGCTCAACCACGCCGGATCTCGTTGAGCCCGGTTACGGATCAGGCCTCGGCCAACTGCATGGACGTATCCGATGAACGCTCCTGCCAACATCAGCGCTATCAGGTCGTCGACCGCACTGGACGCCCCGGCGATCGCCGACCGCCCGATTGAATTGCTGGCTCTGGTCTTACCGGGATTCTCGCACCTTGCGCTTCATGCCTTCCTCGAGCCGTTTCGGATAGCCAACACAGTATCGAGACTGCCGCTGTTTCGGTGGCGGATTGCGGGGCTCGACGCACGATCGGTCGTGGGGGCGAACGGTCTATCGATCGCCGTGGACACAACGATAGCCAAACAGGACGCCGGTTCGCAAAAGCGCAAGCTAGACCACCTGGCGGTCGTTTCAGGCGAGCCAGTGGAGCACCAGCTCACGCCACAACTCAATGCGTTTTTGCGTATAACTGCACGCCATGGAGTTCCAGTGACAGCGATTGGAACAGCGACTTGGTTGTTGGCGCAGACGGGCCTTCTCGGAGCTGCGCGCTGCACAATCCACTGGTCCCGGCTTCCCGCTTTTTCAGAGGTCTTCACTCAACCGCGGATCCGCGATTCTCTCTTCATCAAAGATGGGCAGTTCTCGACCTGCGCGGGCGAACTGGCAGCCTTCGACTTGGCAGTCGACCTCATTGCCGGACACGCCGGCGCGTTCATCGCCCAGGAAGTGTGCCGTCATGCCATTGTCGAGGGCCAGCGATCGGGGTCGCATCGTCAAACCGGGCCTTCGGGTCTCGCCTTTGCAGGCGTAAGCGACAAGCTTCGTATGGCGATCCGGATCATGGAAGAGAATATAGAATGCCCGTTGGCCATGAGCGAAATCGCCCAACGCGCCGGCGTCTCCCGGCGCCAGTTGGAACGCCTGTTTTCCGAACAGGTGGGTTTGCCTCCGTTACGCCAATACTTACGCATTCGCGTGGATCATGCCAGGCGCCTGATTGAAGGTACACGCTTGCCCATCATCGATGTCGCAATGGCCTGCGGATTTATCTCGCCTTCGCACTTCGCAAAGTGCTTTAGAGATTTCAATAGTATGTCGCCGCAGCAGTGCCGCTCTATGGTCCCGGCCTGGGTCGGGCCTGGGCTTGGATAGCTTCCAGTTGGCGCCGTTCAGGCCGACCAAATAGGGCTGAGGCATTCCCTCATGGAATGCAAGAGCGCGCTAGATTTCATTTGATCCTGAACAGCTATCGCAACATGCTTGGTGCCAACCGAACCTGTGCGGCCCTGATGTCTTTCGGGCGACCGCTAAAGTTCGACTGAATATGAGAAGCTTTGGGAGCGCGCAGATGGCAAATACGACTTTTGAAGTTGAGAAGCGCCGAGCGCCGATCGCGGATAAATCAGTATGGAACTACCATCCTGACCTCCCCCTCCAGGATCACTCCCTCTTCGACCTCAAGCGCGGCCCCACCAAAGGACTGAAGCTCCTGTGGAACTCCTGGATGCCCGTCTCGGATCGTTTGATCGTAGTTGGCGTTTCGCTTCTTACATGGTTCTACCTCACCCCATCCCTGTCAGTTACGCGCACCTTTGCCCTTGACTGGATTGCGGCCGTCTACTTGCGCAATTTGGTGTTGATGATCTTGCTAGCCGGCGGTATGCACCTTTATCTCTATACGTTCAAAATGCAGGGAAATCGTTTTCGGTACGATGCGCGCCCATTCCATAAAAAGAGCGCGCTGTTCACGTTTGGCAGCCAGTTTCTGGACAATGTGTTCTGGTCAATTGTTAGCGGCGTTACCGTTTGGACGGCATATGAGGTTCTTGGCCTCTGGGCTTATGCAAACGGATACATGCCGATGCTAAATTTCGCCAGTCATCCGGTTTGGTTTGTCCTGTGGTTCATACTTTTACCATTCTATGGCGTTCTTCACTTCTATTGGATACATCGGCTGCTACATTGGGGCCCCCTCTATAATTTTGCGCATTCTCTTCATCATAGGAATGTAACTGTTGGCCCTTGGTCTGGCATGTCGATGCATCCGGTCGAGCACATTATTTATCTCAGTTCCGTGGCCATTCACTTTGTGCTGGCCTCGCATCCGATCCATTTTCTTTTCCATCTGCAGTCCAAGGTGTTGTTGGCCGTCAGCTCGCATGCGGGATACGAGTCCGTTACGTTGGGCGAGAACGGCAATGCTGGACTAAGGGTAGGGGACTTTTTCCACCAACTTCATCATCGCTACTTTGAATGCAATTATGGCGAACCCGAAGTGCCCTGCGATGCGTGGTTCGGAACCTTCCATGACGGTTCGGAAGAAGCCACGGCGCGCACACGCTCTCGTATGAAACAGATGCGAAAAAAGTGAACCGGCGGATTTGCGCGACCTCGCCGGCCGACGCGCCTACCGCCTGCTGCAAGCAAGGATCCTCTAATGATGGTCAAAATAACCTATATTGAACATAACGGCCAACCGCATGTGGTGGATGTGCCCCGCGGAACCAGCGTCATGGAAGGGGCTCGCGACAACGTATTCCCGGCATTGAGGCAGACTGCGGCGGCGCATGTTCTTGCGCCACCTGCCATGCCTATGTCGAGTCGAGTTGGATTGACAAACTTCCTGCCAAGCAACCGATGGAGGAGGACATGCCGGACTTTGCGTTCGCGACGGATCCGGCGCGTTCGCGCCTGACCTGCCAGATCAGGGTCAACGAAGCTCTCGAAGGGTTGGTCCTGCTTTTGCCGGAAAGGCAGCCGTGAGACCGAGCGCGGACGGCTGGTCGGTAGGGACTGGTCGTCGATCAGGTCAAAGGAAAGTCCTATGTCTGGCATCGTCGTCATCGGCGCTGGTCAAGCAGGAGCGTCACTCGCAGCGAAGGCGCGCTCGCTCGGCTTTTCGGGTCCCATCACGTTAATAGGTGAAGAACCCGTCGAGCCATACCAGCGACCGCCTCTATCAAAAGGATATCTACTCGGGGAGGTCAACCTAGAGCGGCTGTCTCTTCGTGCGTCGTCGTTTTGGAAAGAACATGACATAAATCTTGTGCTTGGTCAGTCAGCCACCGCTATTGATCGTGTGACCAGGTCCGTCCATGCGGGCGGCAAAATCTTCCATTATGAGCACCTCGCAATTGCGACCGGTTGAACTGCGAAGAGACTGCCGGTGGCAATGGGCGGTTCCTTGAGAGGAGTATATACAATCCGTAACGTCGCAGATGTCGACGCGATGGCCGCCGAGTTCATTCCGGGGCGCAGACTCCTGATTGTCGGCGGAGGGTATATCGGTCTGGAGGCCGCCGCGGTCGGTGCGAAGCTTGGGCTTCAGGTCATTTTGGTTGAGATAGCCCCAAGGATTCTGCAACGGGTCGCGGCGTCCGAGACGTCCGACTTCTTTAGGGCGCTGCATTCTGTGAACGGCGTGTTGATCAAGGAAGGAACTGGCCTCGATCGGCTACTGGGTGAGGATCGGGTTTCCGGTGCGCTTCTGTCGGACGGAACAGAACTCCCGGTCGATTTTGTCATCGTGGGTATTGGCGTGACGCCAAGAACCCGGCTGGCGGAGGAAGCAGGGCTCGCGATCGACAACGGTATCTGGACCGACCGCGAGGGGAGAACGTCCGACCCGAGCATCTGGGCAGCAGGCGAGTGCGCATCGTTCCCTTATGAAGGCCATCATATCCGTCTGGAGAGCGTGGGCCACGCGATAGACCATGGAGAGCTGGTGGCCAAAAATATCGTCGGACTGTCACAGGTTTACGAGGCGCGACCTTGGTTCTGGTCGGATCAGTACGACGTCAAATTACAGATTGCAGGTTTGAACTTCCATTATGATCGAGTTGTAGAGCGAGCGGGTGATCAAGCCTCACGGTCGATTTGGTACTATAGAGGCGAGCGGCTGCTGGCGGTCGATGCGATAAATGATGCGCGAGCGTATATGATCGGCAAAAGGATCCTGGAGTCTCGCCAGACGATTTCGCCCCAATACGTTGTCGACGGCTCCATAGACGTCAGGTCCCTGCTTGCGCACGCCGTGAAACTGGCTGAGGCCGCCTGATGACCTGATGATGGCCTTGTTACTGAGGTCTTGCGATACGGCCGACCCGACTGACTAGAGCGGAATGAATTGAGGCTGAATCGGCGTGGGATTCCCTTAGGCGTGCAAATCTGATTGAACTAAACCGCTGCCGCGGTAGCTGATGCGCGGGTCTGGCCTGAGGAGGCCCCCGTCTGAGAAGATTTGGTGTTGAGCCAACCTTCCAGACAGGAGA
>NZ_JAMYLM010000052.1:0-11156 GCF_040317995.1 Mesorhizobium sp. M1334 | reverse complement strand
GCCTCAACGAACGGCTCTTCACCAGCTATCGGCACGCCCGCAACAGCATCGAAGAATGGAGGATCGACTACAATGTGAATCGCCCACACACGAGCCTCGATGGGCTCACCCCGCTTGAATATGCAACCCGATCCGTCAAGGATCACAACGTGAACAGGGCTAACTTATAGACGCGGACAAAACGGGGAGCACGTCACTTAGACCGTGGTCAAGAATGATGGATGAACTTTTCGCCCTATGCGTTTTGCCACAGGTTTGTCCTTCGTTGATGGGCAGCATGGAGACGGGATGGGCCTTGAGACGGCGGTTGATCAGCTCTTATTCGCGGGTTGGTTACCCGCACTTCCGTAATCTGTCCTGGGCTTGCCGGGGTTCTGATCTTCAGTGAAGAAGCTCGCTGCAATTTCAGTTGACCGGTTCCATCTGGGAGCCGATGGCCCACAGGAACGCTGCCATCTCGCGCGCGGCCGCCGCAACGACGAAGGGTTTGTTCTTGCCGGCAGCCACCAGGCGCCGGTGGCGGGCGCAAAGGCCGGGTCTGCACCCTTCAGGCGATTTCGCGCACGGCCTTCGGAAGACCTCGAGCCGGACGCGAATGGGCTCCGTCACCCTGGCCGGATAGCGCTAGGCAAAGGCGTCTTCGATCAAGACGCGGCGGGCGCGGCGATTGTGGCCAATGTCAGGCCGCCGCGCTTTACTGCGTCGCCGGTCGAGCGCTCCGAGGGCACCAGACCGAGAAAGGCCATCAACTGGCGCGGATTGTCGAAGCGACGGACATCGCCGGCTTCGCTGACAAAGGTGACCGCGACGATGAAGGACACACCACGCAGCGCCCGATAGGCCGCCACCACTGGCGCCGTGGACCAGCTCGGCCAACTCTAGCATCGGTGATCGCGTCGACCTGATCTTGGAACACGAGCTGCTGGGCCGGATGGTCGAACCGTTGCGCCGCCAGCCAGCGGGCATGGGCCCGGCTCCAGTTCTTGTAACCGGTAAAGACCCGACCATGGCGCAGCAGGAGCGAAAGCAGCATCTGGCGCTTCTTGCGCAGATCCTCGCTCGCCGCGGACCGCACCCGCACTATGTCGCGTCATGCACCGCGTCTGGAACCCAAATTCCCTTCAGTTCTCCAGCCCGCAGCAACCGTGCCAAGCTGATCGCATCGCGCCGGTTCGCCTTGACGCACTCGCCCCGGCGCTTGGGGATCAGCGAGGGCGCAACGACGTCGCAGAGCTGACCGAGCTCGATGATCTGCCGGTAAAGCCCGTTGCGGTCGGGCGGGGGCTTCGCAGCAGAAAATGCAGGCGAGGATGCTCGATGTGAACGCTCGCCGGCTAATGACCGCGCCAGGCGTCGGCGTCCTGATCTCGTTGACCTTCGTGTCGGCTGTCGACGCTCCGAGCGTTTTCGCACCTCGCGTGTTGGCCCGCACTTCGGACTGACGGCGAAAAAATGCCAATCGGACGAGACTGACTATAGTGGTAGCATCTCCAAAGTTGGCGACGCGTGCGTGCGAACCGCGCATATTAATGCGTAGTGGCTGCTCGCAGCGCTCCTCTATGTGCGCGTGGCGGCAGCAGCGAGTTGTGCTCCACATCGCTACCGCCACAAAACACTGTCGGTCGCCGCGACTGGGGCTGCTACTCCGTGGCTACTGCCATCGGACGGCGTAGCAATCGCGGACTCGCCTTGAACGCTCGAGCCCTATCTGGGTTGGTAGGTGTCCAAGCGACGTGGCAAGGGTTTAGTTGGCTGAACCCAAGGTGCAGATCGAACTGTGGCAAGTTCCGTGCGGCACTTTGGTTCGGACCGATGTCGCCAAGCCGCGCTCCTCATCTGAGCGGTCGCGAGCGTATTTTGGGCAGGCCAGAATGGAGAATGAGATGCAGCAGCGGGTCGCTCTTTCGCATGGTGTTCGCCCGACCGAACACTTTCGGAACACTGGCTATATGGTCAACAAGAGCATGACGTGTTTCGATGCGGCCCACGCGGCTGGTCTCATGGCCGTCTACGGACGTTCCACGACGGGACGCACCTTTGCTTTGGGCACCGGTCCGCTTGACAGTCGACCGCAGGTAATCGATTTCGTGCGATGCTCCTATCTTGGTCTCGACAATCATCCGGTGATCATCGCTGGCGCGATCGAGGCGATTGAGGCGCATCAGTCATTGCATTGGTCCTGCGCACGAACGCGACTCAATTTCGATCTACTCGCAGAGCTCGAAGCAACCCTGTCGGAGATGTTCTCCGCGCGTGTGCTCACCTTTTCCAGTGTCATGCTCGCCAATCTGGGCGCGATGCCCCTCCTTGCTTCGGGTCAATTGACGGGCGGCAGGAAGCCGGTCGTCGTGTTCGATCGCGTTGCGCACATCTCGCTCGCCCATCACAAGCCGGTGGTGGCTGATGAAACGCGAGTGGAAACGATTGCGCACAACGACATCGAGGCTCTCGAACGCTTGTGCCGCCAGGAGCCAGTGGTCGCCTATATATGCGATGGTGTTTACTCCATGGGTGGCCATTCGCCGCTCAAGGAATTGCGCCAACTCCAGGAACGCTATGGGCTCTTTCTTTACATCGACGATGCTCATGGCATTTCGCTGTTCGGACGCCAAGGCCAAGGATTTGCGCGCTCTCAGTTTCCGCAAGAGCTTGGTGACCGCACGATCATAGCAGCCTCGCTGGGCAAGGGATTCGGCGCATCGGGCGGCATGTTGATGCTCGGAACGGCCGACCAGGATGCCCTGTTTCGACGTTACTCCGTCCCCTATGCGTTCTCGGCGGCCGCCAATCTAGCGGCAGTTGGCGCGGCGCTTGGCTCGTGCAAGATTCACCGCTCGGCAGAACTTGGCCAGCGGCAAAGCCTGTTGGCGCAACGCATTGAGCTCTTCGACCGTCATGTCGCAACCGCCCAGCAAGGCAGTTCGCTTCCGATCAGAATGATCGCCATCGGATCGGAGGCCAAGGCGATCGCAATCGCAAGAGAGCTTCTCGATGCCGGCTTCTATACCTCGGTGACGTTTTTCCCGACAGTTCCGCAAGGAAAGGCGGGGATCCGGGTGTGCATTACAGCCGACCATGAGGTCCGAGACATAGAGCGGTTGTGCGACCGCATTTTGGAAAAGGTAGCCCACACAACCGGCGAGCCCCATACGCGACCGAACCTCCCCTGAGGTGTTAGCGGCGATTCAGCAGAGGAATTTAATGGAACTGCCAGATACGACCAAGTTGCTAGCAGTTGATAGGGCCAGGACGACCTCGTTACGAGGCGTTGTGATCGTCAAAGCGACTGACGGTCATCGTAAGAAAGTCGCGAACGCGCTTGGTCCAGTGTCGCCGGCGAGTATCGGTCGCAAATGCCTGTGGATCGATGTCTGGCGAGCAGCGCCGCGTTCTTGGCGCCTCAGGTTCGTATCGTAGCCGGTGATTTCCGGAGCAATCAGCATAGCCGGGAAGGAGTCCTCGATGGGAGTATTGTCGCATCTGCGGGTCGTCGAAATAGGTAGCTCGGCCGCAACCAGTTATTGCGCGAGGCTGTTTGCCGATTTTGGCGCCGACGTTCAGAAGGTCGAGCCGCCAACAGGCGATCCTCTTCGCCGAACCGCGCCAGTCACGCCCAGTGGACAGAGCGCGTGGTTCGCATTCCTGAACTTCAACAAGTCTAGCAACATCGTCGATGCCACAGACCCGGACGCGATTACATGGCTGACGGCACTAATCGAGAATTGCGACATTCTGGTCGATGGCCGCGACGTCGGTTCCGCAGATTGCCCGCCCGTTGATATCGCCGCAATCCGGCAACGGCGCCCCGGGTTGACTTACCTCGAAGCGAGTTGGTTCGGCCTCGAGGGGCCCTATGCGGGATTCGCAGCAACTGATTCGACCGTCCGCGCGCTCGCCGGCCTCGTCAAGCTGGTTGGACCGGGCGAAGGCCCGCCGTTGCACGCACCCGATTTCCAGACGGGTATCCTTGCCGGCCTGTGGGGCTTCATTGCTCTGGCCAGTTCGGCGGTTGCGCGAATGCAGGGCAGGGCAGGGCGATCATGGTCCCTCAGTATTTTCGAATCGAGCCTCGCTGTCAGCGAGTATCTTATGTTCGAGGCGTTTGCGCGCGGCGACGTGATGCACCGGATCGGCACTAACCGCTTCTGGCCCGGCTTTCCGCTCGGCATCTATGAAACCAAGCGGGGTTGGCTTGGCGTCACGACGTGGACGCCGGCACAATGGCGCGCATTCTGCGACATGCTCGGTCTAGCCGAATTGCGTGATGATCCGGCTCTGGTCCTCGCCGAAGATCGTCTGCAACACATGGAAGATATTGAACGACAGTTTGTCCCAAAGCTGAAGGAGCGAACAGCGCAAGATTGGTTCGAGGAGGGATTGAAACGGAAGATCCCCATCGTGCCAGTACCGGAAATATCCGATCTGCTCCGCGATACCGAGAAAAAAGCGCGCGGCGTGATCGTGCCCGTCTTGCTTGGCGAAGAAGAGGGCTTGACCGTAGGCTCGATGCAGCGGCTGACGCTGACGCCGGCGCGCGGGGGAGGGAAAGTTCCAGCCCCCGGCGAGCATCAGGCTTACGCGAATCGCGGGACACACTTAACCGCATTGATGTCGTCCGGCTGCATCGATTCGGACCGGCAGCCGTTAAAGGAGGTTCGCGTGATCGACTTCTCGATGGGCTGGGCGGGCCCGTTGTGTACGCGCACTCTGGGTGATCTCGGCGCGGACGTCATCAAGATCGAGGCCATCCAATATCCGGACTGGTTCCGCGGCGTTGATCGAAGCCCTGCTTACGTCCACGACCACTTGTACGAAAAGGCGATGTGCTACTGCATTATGAACCGCAACAAGCGCGGTATCACACTCGACCTGACACGGCCGCAGGGACTCATTCTTGCAAAACGGCTTGTAGTGGGAGCCGATGTTGTCGTCAGCAATTATTCGGTCGACGTGCTGCCGAAGCTCGGGCTCGGATACGACGTGCTAAAAACCCTGAACCCACGCCTGGTAATGATGTCGATGTCTGCCTTTGGCGTCGACAGCGTTCATCGCAATTGTCGGGGTTATGGCTCGACTCTCGAGCAAGGCTCAGGGTTGCCGAGTGTGATCGGAGATCCTGACGGGCCGCCCGTCATGAGCCATGTCGCATTCGGAGATCCCGTGGGTGGGTTGAACGGCTGCGCTGCAGTTCTGGTTGCACTGATTCACGCCCGCAACACAGGGCAGGGACAGTTCATTGATCTTGCGCAGATCGAATGCATGATGCCGTTTGCAGCACCATGGATCACTGTTGGCTCGATAGGTGGTTTGCCGCCACTAAAGTTTGGAAATCGACATCCGCAGTTTGTACCTCATGGCTGCTTCCGGAGTGCAGGTGAGGACAGCTGGATCATGGTAGCCGCAACTGACGAGGATATGTGGCAGAGGCTTGCCGTTCTTATCGGTCGGCCAGATTGGGCTGCAGACGCGTTGCTGAAATCAGCAGAAGCTCGCCGGGCCATTGAGGATGTTATCGAGGAAGGCATCACAGTCTGGACACGCAGCCGCGACGCGGATGAAGCCATGTCCGAGTTGCAAGCAGCAAGAGTCGCTGCCGGCGTAGCTCGGATGCCAAAGGACCTACTTACGGATCGGCATCTGGCATCTCGCGCGTTTCTGCAAGACGTTGAACGTGATTTCGTGGGCTTACATCCGCAGCCCTCGATGCCAATCCGCGAAGGTGCAGGCCCCTATGCAATTCGCACAGCAGCGCCGACACTCGGACAGCATAACAGAGATGTCCTATCAGGGATTCTCGGCCTCTCCGATGCTGAGATCGCACAATTAGTCAAGGAGGGCATCATCGGTGTGGCGATGCTCTCCGAAGGAGAGCTGTCACAAGCAGAAAAGGTGCCATCAGATAAATCAACGCTACAGTGAGGTCAAGAGGGATGCTAGGGCGGCCATCGTGCCTCACTGGGGCGGCGGGATCGAGAGCTGGGCCCGATTGCGTGACGCGGTTCGGCTATTCGAAACTGGTCAAGCTCACATACGGTCGTCGCTTGGGACGGCTGCACCAATATCCGCTTGCGGCGGCGAAAGCCCAGAAGACGAGATTCAAGCCAGCTCGAATCTCGGTTCGCCTTCTGGTATCCGCCGAGACTGATCAGCCCCCGGGGGTGTGTTGTTACAAGTCGCTTTAGGCCGACTTAATGAAGCACCTCCCATAAACGCGCCTGCAATCACGTATCTGCACAACGCCACGAGCAAGGCGATCTGCCGGCGATTGTTGAAGTGCCGGAGCAGCCCTTTTGCGTAGAGGCGGGCCGACAAACGGCTTGAGCTGCTGCTCAAACACATCGAGCGGAACGTGATGCTCTGGTTGCGGCACAACGATTAGCTGCGCTAAACCGTCGCTCGCGAGAATGTTGCTCGACGCCTGGGATCGCCGCCATCCTTTGAACCAAGGGCTGTTTCGACCTTTGACAATAGTAGGAGGTCGCCGCCTGTGCGGGCTCGCCGCCGCCGCCGTGGCAGAGTGGATTGGTCAACCGCGAGCAAGGCGTTTCGATGGCGGTGGTCAACGCCGTGCGTGCCCTCAGAGACGGCCGCGCCCGGCAGCCGCCCTCTTCTCGAAGATGCGCTGCCAGATGCGGCGCTGCGACCACCTGTTGTAGCGATTGTACATTGTGGTTGGCGGACCATAGGCTGGTGGCACGTCGCGCGAGCGGCAACCGGTCTTGAGAACATGCAGATGCCCAAAATCACCCTGCGGTCATCAACCCGAGATTCCAGCTTTGCCACGAGGAAGATGCGGTTCCATCGCCCTCCACGCCTCATCCGACAACCAAAGTAAGCTCTTCGACATCAGTCCTGCCTCCAGCGACTCATTGAAGGCGAAGAATACCAATGGAAATCAGTCTATTGTGTGAGTTCTCAACCTAGCACTACTTTGGCAGGTTCTGGGAGCGTTTTGAGGATTGAACGAAGCCGCTGACGCGTCATTTGGTGCGTGGGTTTGCGGATGACGCTTCTGTTTTGAAGGATTGCGGCTGTTGAAGCGCAATCTTGAGAACAGGAGTTTGAGATGGCCGAGTTGAGCCCTCTTCGCCGACGCATGATCGAGGACATGACGATCCGCAATCTGTCGCCGGCCACCCAGCGATCCTACGTGCACGCGGTGGCCAAGTTTTCGCGCTATTTCGACCGCTCGCCGGACCGGCTCGGCCTGGAGGACGTCCGCGCCTTCCAGGTCCATCTGGTTTCGGCGGGAGTCTCGTGGCCGGCGCTGAACCAGACGGTGTGCGCGCTGCGGTTTTTCTACGGCGTGACGCTGGGCCATGCCGAGATCCCGGAGCGGATCGTCTACGCCCGCTCGCCACGCACGCTGCCAGTGGTGCTGAGCGCCGACGAGGTCGTCCGGTTCCTGGAGGCGGTGCCGAGCCTGAAGACCCGAACGGCATTGACCACGGCCTACGCCGCGGGACTTCGCGCCTCGGAGACCGTCGGGCTGAAGGTCGGCGACATCGACAGTGAACGCGGCGTGATCCTCGTCCATCACGGCAAGGGCGGCAAGGACCGCACCGTGATGCTGTCGGCGCAGCTTGTGCGCATCCTGCGAGTCTACTGGCGGCTGGCGAAGCCGCAGGGTTGGCTGTTTCCCGGGCGCGGCGTCGACCGCCCCATCGATGTGCAGGTTCTCTATTCGGCGTGCCGCTCGGCGCGTGCGGCTGCCGGCATCGACAAGCGCGTGACGGTGCATACGCTCAGGCACAGCTTCGCCACGCATTTGCTGGAGAACGGTACGGACATCCGCATCATCCAGGTGCTGCTCGGCCACAACAACCTGTCGAGCACGGCGCGCTACACGAAGGTCTCGAACGGTCTCATTCGGCGGACGGAAAGCCCCGCTCGATCGGCTGACCATTGAGGTTGTGCCGCCGGGCTGACCGGTTCCGCCAATGTCGGCGAGACTGGAGGTGGCGGACATCTTCCGCCGCCACGGCGAGGCGTATCGGCAGGCCCATGACGGCCATCTCGGGCGCGTCGAGCGGCGCGTGATGAGCGCGATCGAGCTATGCCGGACCGCCGAACTGGGCGGCCATGTCGAGGGCTGCCGGTCCTGCGGGGCGATCCGCGTCGCCTACAATTCCTGCCGCAATCGGCACTGCCCGAAGATCCTATGGGCTGGTGGATAGCGACCTGCCGTCGGCAGAATGGCGTTGCTAAACCCACTCATTCTGGAGACGACAATGCAACAGGTTGCAAATCGGCCGGAACCGGCCGCTATCCGCATTGATCTTGGCGCGATCTTTGTTTCGATGGAACTGTCTCGATCAAGTTGGCTGATCACTTCACTGTCGCCGGGTGGCGGGGAGAAGATGTCCAAGCATTCTCTGCGGGGCGGGCACGTTGCGGGACTCCTGGAGCTGTTTGCGACGCTCCAGGAAAAGGCTCGGGCACGAACCGGCGAGCGCTTCCGGATTATTGTCATTCAGGAAGCTGGACTAGACGGCTTCTGGATCCATCGGGTGCTTCAGGGCGAAGCGATCGAGAGCCACGTGGTCGACGCCGCCTCGATCCTGGTGTCACGGCGGCGCCGACGGGCGAAGACCGATAAGATCGACGGCGAGACCCTGGTACGGACCTTGCTGGCCTACAAGCGTGGCGAGCCGCGGGTCTGCTCCATGGTCAGGCCGCCGACCCCCGAGGAAGAGGATCGCCGCCGACTCTGCCGGGAGCGCAAGACGCTGATCGCCGAGCGGGTGGAGCACGTCAACCGGATCAAGGGGCTGCTGTTCGCCCAGGGCGTCGGTGACTATGAGCCGCTGCGTCGCGACCGACGCGCCAGGCTCAAGGATCTGCAAACGGGTGATGGTCGCGCCTTACCTTTCCACCTGAAGGCACAGGTTGTGCGTGAGCTCGACCGGCTTGAGCTGATCCTGGAGCAGTTGCAAAAGGTCGAGGCGGCGCGCGACGATCTGCTGTTGGATCGGGCCAAGGCGAACGACCCGGCGCCGGTGGTGAAACTGCTGCAGCTGAAGGGGGTGGGCGCTGAGTTCGCCAACGTACTCTGGTCTGAAGGTCTTTATCGTCATTTCGACAATCGAAGGCAGCTTGCGGCCTATGCCGGGCTTGCGCCAACGCCCTGGCAGAGCGGTTCTGTCGATCATGAGCAAGGCGTCTCAAAAGCGGGCAATCCGCGGCTGAGAGGAACGATGGTGCAGATGGCCTGGCTGTGGCTGCGACACCAACCAGACTCGGCCCTCAGCCAGTGGTTCAAACAGCGGGTCGAGCGCCACGGTGGGCGGCTGCGTAAGCCGCTAATCGTCGCCTTGGCACGTAAACTGCTGGTCGCACTGTGGCAGTATGCGACCGCCGGAGTGGTGATGGAGGGCGCCATCATAAAGCCGACCTGATCTGAAGCCAACCAAACCTCTTTCGCCATCTGACGGGGCCTGATCAGCCCCGGCGGATCCAGGTGGACGAACCGGCCTGGCATATGGTCTCAACAACCGCCCCTAAGAATGGTCACGTCCTCCTGAGCCTAGCCGCCGTATGCGGGATAAGGGTGCAGCCGCCCTGGGGCGGCGACCGTATGTGAGTTTCAACCGAGCCAGAAATGCTCGTATTGGAAACAGGCTCAACCTCGGATCCGTAGCAACTCCAGGAGATAATCCATGAAGCCGTAAGCCGTACACAATCCGGTTGACCCGAGTCCGCCCATGTGAGTGCCAGGGACAGGCCTGCCGGGAATGGCTTGCCGCGCGGCAGGGCGAACTCCTGCCGGTTCCCTATTTCCACGTCGTCTTCACGCTGCCGGCGCAAATCGCGGCGATCGCCTTCCAGAACAAAGCGGCGGTCTACACGATCTTGTTCAAGGTGGCCGCCGAGACGCTACGCACCATCGCCGCCGATTCCAAACATCTGGGAGCCGAGATCGGCCTTGTCGGCGTCCTGCACAGTTGGGGTCAGAACCTCCATTATCATCCCCATATCCATTGCATCGTGCCAGGTGGTGGGCTGTCGCCCGATGGAACGCGCTGGATCTCTTGCAAGCCCGGCTTCTTCCTGCCGGTGCGGGTGCTGTCGCGCCTGTTCCGCCGACTCTTTCTGGAGGAACTGCGGACAGCGTATGAAGCGGGCAAGTTGAGCTTCTTCGGCGATCTCGCCGAACTGGCGCTGCCCGTCGTGTTCAGACGCCGGCTGGGCGAGGCCCGCCGCCTCGAATGGGTCGTCTATGCCAAGCCGCCGTTCGGCGGGCCAGAGCAGGTGCTGGCTTATCTCGGTCGCTATACCCACCGTGTCGCCATCGCAAACTCCCGGCTCGTCAGCATGGCCGACGGCAAGATTGTGTTCCGCTGGAGAGATTATCAGCATGGCGGCAAGGCAAAGCTCATGACGCTGAATGTGCACGAGTTCATCAGGCGCTTCCTGCTGCACACCCTGCCGGACGGCTTCCACCGCATCCGCCATTATGGATTCCTCGCCAACGGCCATCGCGCCGCAAAGCTCGACCTGTGTCGCAGGCTGCTGGCCAACCCGCTGCAGGACAATATCGAACCGCGCGTCGAAAGCACGCCCGCGCCCCTCTCATTAGCGCATCGCTGCCCATGCTGTGGAGGATCGATGATCACGCTGGCCATCTGGCGCTGCGGACAAGCGCCGCCAGGTCCCTTGTGGGACAACACCTCATGATCGTACGCGGCAGGTCCACATCACCAGCTTTGGTATCCGTCGCCATCCGCGCCGGCATGCCGACCTTTGACTTTCCGCACAAGACCGCGAGCACTCGTGCCCGCGACAGAAGGCGTCCCCACCCAATCCGCGGTGATCGCCATCAAGAGTCGACCTTCCACCGTGCCATCATCCCTTGGGGTCGCATCGCGGTTGCCCTTCATTCACCCGACGAAGACAATCCCGACCGCCCCTCCAGGCTACAATCCCCATAGCGCCAGATTAGCCCGCGGCTTCGTTCAATCCGGCTTGCAATGAGGTCCGACGTCGAGCCTGCGTGCCCCGGCTGTGCCCGGACCTCACAGAACCCTTCAGATTCCCAAGAGCGGTTTTGCGTGATTCATGAGAGGTCGGCTGTTGGAGGGGCCGGCCATGAACAGGGATTGGCAACTCGATCTGGAGCGGTGGCTTGAGCCGTTCGTCTCGGCGTTGAGGCACAA
>NZ_JAMYLM010000051.1:0-11407 GCF_040317995.1 Mesorhizobium sp. M1334 | reverse complement strand
CCCCCCACCCCAAAACCGCCCCATCGGCGCCCCCCCCCCCCCCCCCCCCGCCGGCCCCGCCGCATGACAAGCGCCGGCGTAGCCCCCCGCCCCCGCTTCCAGACGGCTAGCGCGCGGGGGTCTATACGCGGCGGGCCGAACCGGCCAAGGCCATGCAGGAACGCCAGGGCTGCCGCGATCAGGATCGTCAGTGTCAGCGCCAGGAACGGCGGCTCGACCAGAAGCTTGGCCAGATCATACTTCCGCCCCGCGCCGTGCAGCGTCAGATCGAACATCACGGGGCCGTCGTCGGGCTGGAGCAAGGCAATCAGCCCGAGCGCGGCTGCTGCCTTCTCGGGGTCCTTGAGGGCGGCGTTGTTGATCAGGTCGGGGTCGGTCAGGATATAGAACGGCTTGTCGTCCAGTTCGGTAAGCACAGCCTTGTCATTGCCGGCTGCGATGAGAGGGTACTTGTCGGCCACCCACTGCAATTCTTCGGGTGCGGCAACCATGTTGCCTTCGATGTCGAGTTGCTTTGCCGTGCTCTGGCCGGCACCGATCTTCGCATCGGCGATGCGGCCAAGCCATTCGCTCACCA
This sequence comes from Mesorhizobium sp. M1334, assembly GCF_040317995.1. Lineage (NCBI taxonomy): Bacteria > Pseudomonadati > Pseudomonadota > Alphaproteobacteria > Hyphomicrobiales > Phyllobacteriaceae > Mesorhizobium > Mesorhizobium sp. M1334. The sequence continues at coordinate 10,830 of NZ_JAMYLM010000051.1, read as the reverse complement.
CCGAACCGGGCAATCGCCCGAATTTCATGTTCCAGCCTTCATGCCCCTGCAGCGGCAGGATCTGCCATTTGGGCAACACGAAGAGCGTGTTCTGGTCCTGGCGAAGCTCAAGAATGCGGTCAAGCGCCTCCTGGTCGCTGTCGGGCGAGATGGTGACGATCAGCAGTGTGTCGGTGCCGAGATCGTCCTCCGTCCGCGCCATGGCCGGCGCCTCGCCGGTGAGCCGCAGCCATTCCACCAGACCGGCGTAGCCGACGCCGCTCTTCGACAGCGGCGTGGCGCCGCCATTGCCGGGTTGCCGGAAATCGGGAGCATAGGTGGACAGCAGGAAGAAACCGGCCGCCGCAAGCAGGCTGGCGAAAATCCCCCAAAACAGTGTCTTTCGATTGAACGGCTCCTGCGCCTCGACCGCTGGTGCGCTCACGTCCAGGCTTCCCGGAAGGCGAAACGTTCATAGGCGCCGCGTGCTTGCCGCCAGCCCTCCGCGCCAACCGGCCGGCGCGCGAAGAGCGCCGCCTCGACGATGCGGGCGATCTCGGTGAACGCATGGCGTGCCCTTCCCGGCAGGGAAGGGGCATTGGCGATGTCGCGCGCGGTGAGCGACGGGCGCAGGAAGTCCGGCAGCCGGCCGGCAATGTCGGCGACGCTGCGCCGAAGCAAAAGGTGAACCGCCTCGTCATAGTCGCCGCGTGCGGCCAACGCATCCGCTTGCGACAACAGGATCTGCGCGGCGCCGGCGTCTGGGCGCCAAGCTTCTTCGTCTTCGACTTCGGGCCGCGCGCGCTGCCACGGCAGCCGCCAGGCGATGCCTTTCACCTCGACGAAGACCAAAAGCAGGATGATTGCGACGCCCGATATCACCGCCCCCCAGAACAGATAGATCATGTAGGGGCCGAGCCACGACAAAAAATCCTGCAGCGGCTTCAGCCACTCGGGCGGCTTTGGTGGCATATAGGCCGGCAGGTCGAACTGGATCGACTCATCGGCGATCAACTGCTTGTGCAGATTGGTCAGCCGTTCGGCTTCCGCTGTGCCTGGCTGTGCCACCGCCACCCGCTCCCCTGCAACCTGTGGTTCCGAGCCGACACTGACAATGCAGCGGAACAATTGCAAGTGGGCTGGACGGCGACGGTTAATCTTGGCAGAATTACTGTTAGGGGCGCCGTGATACTGTTACGGCGAAACACGGGGGGAAATCATGGCTTCAACGACACTGGAACGGCCTGAGAAATTCGAGATCGGCAGGGTGTTCAACAACAGCTTCGCCGTGATCGGCCGCAACATCGGCTTGTGCGTTGGGCTCGCGCTCCTGTTTTCAGGCTTGCCGGCGATTATTCTTCGGCTGTGGAGCCAACCGCAAATAGATGCGGTTCTGCATGGCGACCCCGGCGCCGCGGCCGATCCCTCTATGGTGTTTCAGAATTCATGGATTACGGTTATTACGGGATTGCTATCGTTCGTTTTCGCGCTGCTGCTCCAGTCGGCGCTGGTGCGGGCGACGATCGAGGACTTGAACGGCAAGCGGCCGACGTTTGGCGACTGCATTCAGATAGCCATCCGCAATTTGCTGCCGACCCTTGGTATTGGCCTGCTCGTCGGCCTGGGTGTGGGCCTGGCGTCGATAGCCTTGCTGGTTCCCGGCATCATCTTGTGGCTCGGATGGTGCGTGGCGGTGCCGGTTCTGATCCAGGAGCGGCTTGGCGTGTTCGGTTCGATGTCGCGCAGCCGCGTCCTGACCAAGGGCAACCGCTGGCCGCTATTTGGCCTGTTCCTGATCCTGATGATCATCGCGATGGTCATCCAGTGGGTGATGCTGGCAGTCATCGTCATGTTGGGTGGGATCATTGCAGATGTGTTGGCAGCCTTGGTGTCGACCGTACTGTCGATGGTGCTGTCGGTGGCCACGGCGGTCAGCTATGTCGAGCTGCGTCAGGTCAAGGAAGGCACCAGGGTCGAAGAACTGTCGCAAATCTTCTCGTAGCGATCGTTCGCTCCGGCTTTTCACCGACGGCTCGGCTCTCGCGTTGCGCTCGAGCAGCCGAGCTTGTTCACAAAGCCTTTGTCTGCGCCGGTAACGCTGTGGCCAGCCGCTTCGCCCATTCCTCGATGCCGGAGCGGCCCGCCAGCAGGTCCTGCCTGATCTCGATTAGGACGGCGGGAATGCCGGGATCGTCGCCATGGACCGGTATGGCGTAGTCGCCGTCGCGGCTGATCACGTAGGGCTCGTTCGCGCGACATTGAGCGCAATGTCGGCGCGCAGGCCGGCAAGCGCTGCCTGGCCGAACTCGATTGCGTGGTCGTAAAGCACGCCGGCGTGCCAGGGCCTGCCAACACCGAGGAAGACCGGCGTGAAGGAGTGGATCGTCGCGATCCGCGTCGCTCTGCCCTGCTTCGCCCGGTCGTCGAGATGGGCGGCCACGCGGTCATGAAACGGCGCGAACATGATTTCGGCACGCCGGCTTCGTTCCTCCGGATCGAGGCCGACATTGCCGGGGATGTCTTCCGATTGCACCGGAATGCTGCCGCTGGAACCAAGCGGCCGTCCTCTGTCAGGCGCTGGATGATGGTGTGGATCATCTCGACGCCATTGGCCCGCGCCGCCGCCAGCAGGCGCTCCTGGTTGGGGGTCGTCTGCGACGCCGTCTGCCGGTAGAAATAGTGGTCTGGACCGCGCTCCGGATGCGCCGGATCGGCGCCGGGCTCGAGCCAGACCCGCTGCATGTCGACCAAGAGCAGCGCGGTTTCGCCGGCCCGGAACGGCTCGTTTCGTTTCGGCAGTGATGGCGTCATGCTTGGTCCTGTGTTGCTGATCACAATCCGGCTGATTTAGCTGATTTTGGTCCGCGCGTCCTGCGTGGCGGACACACTTATTGGGAGTATTCGAAGTCGCTAATTTTAGTTAAACTTTGTTTTCGGGCGTGGAGACGGGGGTCTCTGTCATGATCGATTCAGACGTGTTCGACTTTGTCGAACGCTGCAGGAACCATACAGCCACCGGGCCGCTGCTGAGCGACCTTCTTGATACCGTGAGGAACCTCGGCTTCGAACATCTTATCCTGAGCGGGGTGCCCCTCAGCGGTCAGAAACTTGCGCCGATGGTTGAACTGAATGGCTGGCCGGCCGGCTGGTTCGAACGCTATGTCGAGGCCGAGCATGCCGCCGTCGATGGTGTTTGCATCTACTCGGCAAAAACCCTGAAGCCGTTCCTTTGGTCCGAAGTTCCGGCAAAGTGGTCGGATACGGAAGGTTCCCGACGCGTCGCCGGCGAGGCGACGGAGTTCGGCATCTGTAGCGGCTTCGCTGTGCCAATGCTCAGCATTCACCATTGGCAATCCGTGCTGTCGTTTGCCTCTTCCGCGAAGTCCTGCACCCTGTCGCCGCGCCATCAAGTGCAACTGGTGACCATGGCGGTCTACGCCGGCATGTCGATCCAGGCCTTGGCGGATGACGATGATGACGATGAGGGCGTGCTGACCGACCGCGAAAAAGAGGTGCTCTTGTGGGCCGCGGCCGGCAAGACATCGTCTGAGACATCCCAGATTCTCGGCCTGACCGAGCGTACTATCAAATGGCATTCGACACGGGCTCGAGAGGCTTTTGGCGTCGGCACGACCACGCAAGCGGTCGTCGAGGCGGTGCGCCGGCGCCTGATCCACCCCTAGAGCATGATCCCGAAAAGTTGCAGACTTTTCGGATAAGATCATGCGAAGAAACAAAGAGCTAGAGCAGGACGACCGTCCTGCTACTAGCCGCGTCAACTGTCCCATCGGACAGGTGACGTATATTAGCGCGACTGCGAGTATCCCTTTGAGAACGATCGGGGGATCGCGCCATGATAACGGCCCACGTAGTCAATGCGCATAACAAGCATCTCTATGAAAACGAATTCGACGAGTTTCTGCGCCGGCGGCACGATTTCTTCGTGCACCAGAAACATTGGCGCCCTCCGAGCCCGGACGGTCGCGAGCTAGATCAATTCGATACAGACGCGGCGACTTACCTGCTCGGTATTGAAGATGGTCGCGTGGTGACCTCGGCCCGATTGATCCCAACGAGCGAGCCGCACATGGTCTCGGAGGTTTTTTCTCACATGTGTGAAAAATCGGGCGTCCCAAGACGTCCCGATTGGGCCGAATGGACCCGCACATTCGTCGTTCCCGACAAACGCACTGCCGGACTGAGGGGCACGCTGACGCAGCTGTGCTGCGCGGTGATGGAATACGCTCTCGACGAGGGCCTCAGCGCCGTCGGCGGCATCCAGGAAACCTACTTCATGCCCCACCATGGCGCGCTGAAGTGGCGCGCCGAGCCGATGGGCATGGCCAGGGAAGAAAACGGCGAATGGTATATCGTCGCGTATATCGAGGTGAATGAGGCGGCGCTGGCGAGTGTGCGCAAGATACTTGGGATTGAGCATTCGCTGCTGGTGAGGCGTGGATCGCAGGTGCGGTTTATCGAAGAACCCTGTGGCAGGCCGCTTCATGAGCAGGGAATCAGACTTCTATAGACTGGCGTTTCTCAAAAATGGGAGGAAACGCATCAGGATCGTTTGCAGACCAGAAGTTTAAAGTTTGCCAAGAGTATGGTGGCCAAAATTGCACTGGTCCAGGTATACTGTGATATACTTTCGATGCGTTAATGCAGCTTTCGCCGGACAAGGAGCGATAAATGAACACATAAAGACAAGAAGAAGGCCAATATGTAGGTGAACGCGCTATTACGCGCTTAAATAGTGGAGGAGAAAACAATGCCTAATTTATTCGGAACCGAATGGAAGCTAGAATCTAGAAAAAGCATATTTACCAGTGGCTTCAGCCCAAATACCGAGACGCGAAAGTATGACGAGCTCGAGAATGGCTACACGTTGGCTGTAAGGGGCACTGAAGGAGGAAAGCCTTACCAGTGGAAATACACTGCGTTCTATGATGGTAAGCCGCACAAAGTAGAGGGTCGCGACGATGTCGACTCGATTACCATATTCAAGGATGGCAGCAACGAAACAGGCGGATGGTTCACCAAGGACGGAGTGACCGTCGCAGGCTATAGGCGGGCTGTAGAAGCATCAGCCCTAGTGGTAACAGCTGGCGGGCGCCGTCCGGATGGGACGGCATATTTTGACACAATAAGATACAACGCGTAGCTCGCTGCTTTGCTAGCCGGAGCATTCGTTTCGTGTCGCTGATTTGGTAGGGCCAAGCAGCTCTTGGCTTGGCTCCATTCGCTCAACGACGTAGCGTATCGAATGACCACGTTCGTTGTGCCTGACAAAAGAGGAATTACGGTGACAGTGCACTTTTTACCATGCGGCGGGAGCGACATGGTAAAAAGTGCACTGTCACCGTAATTCGAGCGCACAAGCGGGGGAAGCACCATGATCGCCGACGAACAGGCCAAAGCGGCACAGGAGATTGCGAAGCTCGGCCAAAAAGGCATTGACGCTGCAAGCGAAGCCGGCGGCTTTTTTGCCAAGACGTTTGGCAAGGCAATCGATCATATTTCCGAGGCAATGGCCGACAAGGCGGCTGCTTATCGTGTCATGAATCGCGCTAATGTTGTCGCCAAAACGCAGGCGCGTTTAAAGCAGCTCGGTGTCTCCAACTTTAAGGCGATCGATTTCCGCAACGGTGTGCCTTTGCTGGAAGGGATTTCAGATGAATCCGACGAAACGCTGCAGGATGTTTGGGCGACGTATTTCGCAAATGCGCTGAATCCTGCAAACCCAAGAGTCACTGCAAACCGCCAGCTGATCGGCATCATCCGGTACCTTGAACCCGACGACCTCAATATCCTTTCTGGAATATCATCCCAGGAATTGAGCCAACGCCGCGCTGACCCGCTCATTAAGAAACCCGCGGACTTCTTTGGTGAAGAGGCAGTGCTCAACCAGAGTTTGTCGCGGCTTACGGCACTCGGCCTTTTCGCGTTCGAAAATGGTCCTGACCCCATAGGGTGGGACGAAGACGAAGACCATCGGCGGCCATGTAGGCTCATCATAGAAACGTCTCTAGGCGAGTTCGCCGCGATGCCGCTGTTGATGATGCTAAAAGCCGCGATCGAGGAACCTGGGGCCGGGTAAAGCCTTCAACGACCAGACGTTAGAAGGGGGCGGGCGCAAACTTGTCAAAGCTGCACAATTACAGGCCCGCGGCGCCCCAACGGACGTAATTTTTTCTGCCGGCGAAAAACTGGGCAGTGGGGTTTCTACAGTCCGTGGATAAACGAGATTCGTCTGTGATCCGGCTCTGCGCCACGGCTGGCCGTAACCAAGCGCTACCTTTCAGGCGGAAGCTAGTCTAAAAGAGAATGCCACCGCCAAGCGAACTCATGGATGGCACGCATGAATTCGAACTGGCCGGCATCGAGGCGGATGCGACTTCGATAGGGTCTATCGAAGTTCCGAGATATCGGTCCGCCGCCGCACAGCCGGGGAAATAGCCCATGGCCACCGACGCCGAAAAACTCATTCTATCGAGACGCAGCGATCAGCAGCGCCAAGAAAGGACATGGCTTTATGCATCGAATTCGCGCGCCCAGTTCTTTGCCACCTCAGGCTCGCGCATCGCGACGGCACTCTCGGTGATCGTGTCCAAGACGGCTTCTATGCGGGAATAGTCGTAAGAGGATTGCCTGACGCGCTGCCCGAGGAAGTCGCGCATGTACCGCGTCTTTTCTTCAAGTTCGCCCTGATACACCTCCAACTTTGCGTTATAGCTGGTCCAGCGCACTCTCGCCCCCGGATCCAGATGCAGATAACACTCGATTGCGGCCGCGCGCCCGTTGATATCCGCTATTAGTTCCCCGTTCGGTCCAATCGTCTCGAACGAACCGAAGGCGGGAAGATTGGGGAGTTTGAGGATTCGCATGTTTGGCAGGGCCTTAAGCTCCCTGCACCGTTGGTAATTGGCAACACCTTCTGCATCGTTGTCGAAAAGGACCAAAACCTTATTTTGGACGGAGATGCCAATCAGTCCCTGTACAAAGCGAAACACGTTGCCAGTGCCCGAGAATGGGTAGCCTTCCTCCATGTCGACGAAATCAAAAAAGTCCGCGACATGCGGGCGCAAGATCTTCAGGGCATGCCGCAGGATTGCGGCGTCCGAACTGCCCTCGGTTACGATCAGGAAGCGATTGCTAGGATCAAGCGGGCGAACGAAGTCTTCGCGGGACGCATATCCACCTTGCTCGACATCATTGAACGCCCACTGTACGTGCAGTTCGCTCGCCCAGGGGTTTCGCGCCAGCAAATGCATGACGGTATAAGCGCTCAAATTCTCCATTGCATGCGACACCGCGCCATATTCAACCGGGTCATCCTCGAAGTGTTTGACCAGGCCTAGGCGTGGCGCCAGTTCGCGGCGGAAAAACTTTCCGAAGTCCTCACCGCCCTCGCCATAGTCGGCTGAAACGGTATTTACATCGACATTTGCCAGCGCGTCGCGCAGGTGCCCGAAAGTGAAACGGGTGACGTCAAATCCAACGAGCTTTGCAAGAAAGGCAAACTCCGGTTCGCACTGGGCATAGGTATGCCCCAGCAGATTGAGACGGGCGATCACCTGCACGAGGGGCTTAGATAACCCTTCTTTGAGCTCGACGATGGGCTTCCACCGCATCTCGCCTTCAAAGTCGGGGTCGTCTTCGTCACCTGCGTAGTAGTAGGGAACATCTGCCACGTCTGTCTCGCCTTGGAACAGGGCGGAGTAGTCGGTGAAACCGCTGTTTTTGCCCCACTCGATTTCGAGGCGGCCGATAGCCAATTGAATCATCGAGCCCATGACAGCGAACCTAGAAATCCACACTCCCGGACCGAAATTAGAACCGGTCAACTGCCATCCGGCGTCAGTCGGCCCTCGTCAAGCACAAATATGCTGATAGTGGTGGCCGGTCATAAGGAGGCAAGCGATGACGAATCCATATTGGCATGACGCCTTCAAGCCGCACCTAACGGACAGAGGTGAAATTCGCCTGCTGTGCTTTGAAATCTACAACATCGTAACCGCCAGCATGAGCCGACAGGGGACAGGCTTGAATGGACACGAGGCCCCACAGTTTCCGGAAATCGACATCCTTTGCTTCACGATGGCTGAAGCAGAACTGTCGAAACGGCTGTTGAGACTTGCGCTGTTGGTCCGAACGTTTGATGACACGTTTAGCAGGGCGGAAGACTCTGTCGACTATAAGAAACACCTCAAACGCATAGAGGATGAGCAACAGGATTTTGGCGGTGTTTACGAAGGGTCTCCGGACGTCACCAAGACGATCAGAGAGTGCGGCAACAAAATTATTCATCGGAGGATGTTCGCCCAGTTTACGAAACGCAAGATGAGCGAGATGATCCGGAGGCAATGTGGGGAATGAACGGGACGGTCGAACTGGAGGGTACACGGCGCGACCAGTGGAAGATCGTCATTGATATCCATTCCTACGTAGAGGGTGTTTTAGAGCTCATCAATTACAACGAATAGAAGCCTAAACCGGTCCTCTGTGGCAACGGAGAGGACGGACGATGATCGACAAGATTCCGGTTGATAGGACCCTGCGAAGCCTTGCCAGCAAGGCGATCCCCTCACGCGGAGTTCGTCATGCCCCACAGCCCAGCGAGATCGTCGAGGCTCATGCGCAACATATCGGCCGCGACTGCGCTGCCGCTTATCCTTGCCGGCAATGACCGGAACCGCGTTGCCGCCCTTATCTGCGCGGCGTCGGGCGTGCCGCGCGAGGCCAGCATGGTGATTGCCGATTCGGTCACGGCGACCGGGATTGTTCGCGGGTTGCTGGCGTCGGCGGGATGGGCGCGGGAAAACAACGGGTTCGGAACGGTGGCGGGGCGGAGCTTTTGATGCGGCGGTGACATGGCGCGAATGACGCCATGAAATGCCTTGGATCGCCCGCACGGTGCTGGGGATGCGGCAGATCGGGAACGCCGGCAAGGTGCACCATGCGGCGGGGGCGACATTGTAAAAAGTGCACTCACCGTAATTCTGATCTATACTCCGGACACCAGCGCGAACGCCTACGGCAAGGCGAAGGGCGGATGAAGCGCGTGATAGAGTTCTCTTTTCAGTCATGTGGCGATGTTAAGATGTTAGCCTCCGACCTGACGAAATTTATCGAGCAGGATCATCTGGCTCTGGATGCCTTCGTAAAGGGCGATCCTGAGCCCTTGAAAAATCTCTACTCGCGACAGGACGACGTCATTATTGCCAATCCCTTTGGCCCGCCGGCGAAGGGATGGAGAAAGGCCGCTGAGACCATGGAACGGGCCGCCACCAATTACCGGCACGGCAAGGCCATCGGCTTTGAGCGCATCTCGGAGTATGCGACTGCCGACTTGGGATACATCATCGAGGTCGAGCGGTTCCAATCCAAGGTCGGTGGTGGCAACAAACTGGTGCCGATTGCGCTTCGAGTCACCACCATATTCCGGCGCGAGGAAGGCGCGTGGAGGATCGTCCTTCGTCATGCCGATCCGATAACCTCGGCACGCCCGCCGACGTCCATTGTCGGGGAGTAGAAGGGTTGGCGGAGAGGTTTTAGGAATTACGGTGGCGGTGCACTAATTTCTTTTCGCCGCGTGCCTCGTTTTCCGGTCTCTCACGGCTTTGCCGATTTGCTCGGCGATGCTCTCGGCCCACGGGTGCATCGAAAACCGCGACATCGGCGACGCGGCAATGCTCGATGAGCAGTTCTTGTGGAACACCTCGGACGTGAAAACACTTTGGCTCGCCCGTACGGTGCCGGGGGATGCGACAGACCGGGAACGCGGGCAAGGTGCACCAGCAACTTTTGGCTGTGGTAGGTAAGGAGACAGGCGGCTAGACTTCGATCCAGTCCTCACCTGTGGCCGCAATACCCCAAGGATATATCAAATCGAACGCGGTTAGCGCTCTCGCCAAGCTGGCGCCAGGTGCCAAAAAATCCACGTAGGACCAACCTATTCCGGGACCGCTGCGCCAAACTCTCAGAGTGCCACCTTGCCAACGACCGGCGTACGCATGTTCACCCACGGTCACAATGTTATCCAATGCATCGTTCGCAGGCACCATCGAACCACCGCCAGATGCCCCAAATCGGAATGCCGACTGCTGACCATCAACGGTCATGCAATCGTGGCTAGCCTTGAAATCGAATAGGCGCGTGCTGTCTGCCGCGCCCTTCAATTCAGCGTTCGCCTGCGGGGGATGCCAGAGAGTTACATGTAATCCCTCGCTGACCAGGGACTTGATGAGAGGAACAAAATCGGAATCGGCCGCAAACAGTGTTGCCTTCAATATGTTGCCTCGGAAAGCGTGGGTCATCATATCAACTGCTAGTCTAACATCGACGCCTTTTTGTCGCTTATCAGCCCCTACGATTTGCCCAAGTGCAAGGTGGACACGATCCAGCGCCTGAATTTTCGCAAGGCGATCGTAGTCTGGCTGCACACGAGCTTCATACGCGCCCTGGGCTTCTCCATGCGCCTTGCCCGGAACAGCATCGTAAAAGAAGATCTTGTCGTATGCCCCACTTGCCATCGCTGGGACATACGGTTGATAGGCGATCGCATCCCCAAATAAATCCTGACAAATCTTCCTGACGCTTGCTCGCAGGCAACCACCGTCGACAAAAAGGTATTCTCGCTCCCTTGGTGCATGGCCCCCTCCAAAGATCATCGCACCTTCATCCCCTATGAGTTGCCAAATTCGACCTATCGCGCACGTGGTAGGAGTGCCGCCTTCTACAGATGTCCGGTAAGCGCCACGCCGCTCCCCTCGTGCGGCGCATGAGGTGAATGTGCGAAGAATCCCCCCGATCGCGAGAGACGGAGGGCCTACGTGGGAGCAGACGGCAAAA
>NZ_JAMYLM010000050.1:0-12932 GCF_040317995.1 Mesorhizobium sp. M1334 | reverse complement strand
ATGCTTTTGCTCAGCCGGCAGCTCCCGTTCTACAGGCAGATTTAGCAGGTTGCGAAGGTGATTGCGGATTACCTCTGACTAGTGAAAAATGGCGCAGGACGGCGCGTTTCCGTTGCGATGCCACAGCGGCTGAAGTTGGCTGACAGCTACTCGCGACCGTCGAAAGCCACGCAGAGGCCCATGGCAGTTGCTGCCTCGACGATTGCCTCGGTTAGTTCTTCGTCGGACCCACCAAATAAGGCGCAGTCTCCCGAGCTTCGCGTAGTGCCGCTTTGATCGCGACCGTGTCGCGACGGTCCGCCCTGTTGAGGAGTACAGTAATTGCTTGGTTCTAGAAACGGACCGACCCTTCGCGCGCTCATCCAGCCCTCCCCAGGGACACGCCGAAGGTACTTTACTCCCTACCTGAGCGGCATCAAGACGATGTACGAATTGCACAAATTGGTACGGCGCTGGGCCGCGACAGTCAGGAATGTTTGGTAGAATTTCTGTGGTGGGGATCGGACACTGGCTCGCGAAGATCCCCATGCTCCTCCTCGATCCTAGTGACGCGCCTCGATCCGCCTTTCTCCCACAATCCCAGGTCGCTCCGTCCTGACAGGGACCGGAGGGGAGAACCAATGGGTTGCTATGCGGCTATTCGCGAAGGTCGAACGCGACGAACAGGCCCAAGGCTGGGGCAAGATCGAGAATAAACTCCACCAGCTCACAGTCACTTTCCACCAGATGTGGCCCGTCTCGGCAGCCGCTTGACGAAGGCGTGTAAAGTGATCTGCGCGCTACGCGTCGCGCTCGTCCAAACGCGACTGCTGGTCGGCGGCATCGGCCGATCCGCCCAGTGTGTCGGCGACCTTGGCACCTCGCGCACTCATCGGCTGCTGCGCACCTGTGGTGGTGTCTATCGCTGTCTGATGCTCCATCTCGGAATTCAGCTCCGCACCTACAACCAGGATAATCACGGAGAACCAGGTCCACATCATTAAGCCGATGGCTGCCCCAAGGGCTCCATACGTGGCGTTGTAGTTGGCGAAGTTTTCAAGATAATAGGAGAAGCCTATAGAGACTGCGATCCAGACCACAGCGGCGAGGAAGGCGCCCCATGTCGCCCATTGCCACTTTGCCCTTTCCCGGCTGGGTCCGTAGCGGTAAATCAGCGTGATCCCGACGCCCACCATGATCAGCATCATCGGCCACCGAAAGATCCGCACAAGGGCTTCGGTCCAGCCGCCGAGGTTCACCAGCACAAGCATGGCCGGCACAAGCCCGACCGAGACGACAAAGCCGATACCAATGAGGATGGCGCCAAGTGTGAAGCCCAAGGCCAGGACATTCAGGTGGATGAAGCCGCGCTTTTCACTCTCCTCGTAGGCGATGTTCATGGCTTCGAATAGCGTCTTTATGCCGTTACTGGCGCTCCACAGTGCGACGGCAAGGCCGAAAATGAAGCCGAAGCTGAGCGCGCCAGCCTTCTGAGCGGCCAAGGACGCAAGCTGAGATCTGATAATCCCCAGACCTCCCGAAGGCAGTACGCCGCTAAGGAACGCAATGTGCTCAGCGATGGTCTGAGGATCGGCGACGAAACCATAGATAGACACGAACGCGGCAAGCGCTGGAAAGAGGGCAAGAAGCAGATAGAATGCGGCCCGGCCGCGATCAGCATAACACGGTCCTCGGTTACCTCAGCAAAGACCCGCCACAGCACGTCCTTCCAGCCGCGGCTGGGAATTTCTGACGGCCATTCGGCATTGCGTCCGCGGCCCTCCCGTTCGGCCCGCCGCTCAAGTTGCACTTGACCTTCGTAAGCGTCCTCGGTTGTTTTCTTCGACATGGCCGCCGGTCCGGAGCATCTTCTTCGCGGGGCAAACGTATAATAGCGCCAAAGGATGCAGGTGCAGACCTGCGCTTACAAATAAACATCCGCCGCCTGCAGCAACACCTGCGCCATCCCCATGCAACGAGCTCATTTACGAGCGACACCGCCATGCCAGGACCCTCAGTGGCTTGTTCGAGCGGCCGATGAGAATAGCCTGCTCGCCGCAATTTTTGACCGCGACGCCCGCATCTCGACACAGGAACTCGTAGTGCGCGGATCGGTCCGCGTCACGTCATGCGGAGGTGAAGGCGGCGAGCCTCATCGTCGGTACGGAAAAGTTGCGCTGTTTAGCCCGGTCGAGAGGGCTCTCTTCTGCACGAGTTGCGAGAGGCGGGCCGGTTCGGCTGGAATTCCTAAGCTGACAAAAAAATTCAGGCGATCGGGGTTGAGCCTACGCGTTCCCATCCGGCTCGCTATCTTCATCGACGGCGCGTACTGGCAAATAGGCGTTGGTTTCCAGCCACTCGCGCAACACCATCCGGATGAGATCCGATCTGCCGATTTTTATCTCGGCGGCGATCGAGTTCAGGGCGTCCTCGGTGGCCGGTTCCAGCGGCACGCCAGCGACGTTCCTGAGCATCAGGGCAGCGCGGCGCAGGATGCTCTGCGCGCGAGATATCCGCGATGCGCTCAGCGGCGTTGTCTAGCTCGTCTGCAACAGATTGGCGTGTCATATCGCTCCTTAGCAGCGTGGAGAAAAATGTTCGTCCGACCAACCCAGTCGCGGGATACCGCTCCTTACAAGGCGGAAAAGGGCACCGCGACGGAAATGACAAACCCGCCGAGCGCGAGGCGGGGCGGCGGTCACCCGTCCACCAGGCCGGGCGGGGGACTTGGGGTACGCCTGGTGCGCGTAGACGACAGATTATTAGCTTTCTCCTGCCGGGCGACTACTGGATCAAGTCAACGGCACTGACCGAGCCTATAGCCTGATCGCAACGCCGACCGGGCCTCGGGACCTCAATTCCGAACGCGAGCCGAACGACACAGACGCGCAAGCGGAGCGGGCCGACAAGTGGCTCGATGAGCATCCTCTGTCGAGGTCGTCACCCGAGATCGACGCCGACTTTATGCGCAGGCTATTCGCGACGGTACGCCGCAGGCGCTGCAAGTCGCGGTTAGCTGGAAGGGACGAAACTCCGGCAGTGGGTATGTAGGGCGCAGATTCTCACTCCTGGCCCTGTGTGCGTCGTTCGCTGAGGGCCTCGAATACATGGGCTGATTCAATAAGCCCCTCTGGATTCGGTTCCATGGCCCGCGCCTCGAAGGATTGAACCGGAAGAGTCCGGCTGCGTTGTTGGGACTGGAACGGCAATCCTCGGAGGAAGAAATGGCAAACACTGGAACAACACGTGCACGCAATCAGGAACGTGCCAGGGTCGCTGGTGGGCAGGATCATGAAATGAAGTATGAGGCGGGCAAAACCGGCGCCAGCAAAGCTGACGTCAAATCGGCGGTGAAGTCGGTCGGCAACAGTCGCAAGAAGGTCGAAGACGAGCTGGGCAAGAAGTGAGCCTCGGCCGCATACGATGCCGGCGAAGTTGGCGATGCCAAGAGCTAGGGGTTCAGCGCAACGAGATAGGCCACTCCGCCCTGCGCGCCGGTTGCCGCCAGTATCTCATGAGGGGGCACGCACATGACCCGCATCGCCACCTTCAATGTCAACGGCGTCAACGGCCGGCTGCCTGTGCTCCTGAAGTGGTTGGGCGAAACCGATTACGACATCATTTGCCTTCAGGAACTGAAAACGTCCGACGGCAAGTTCCCTGCCGATGCGATCAGAGAGGCGGGTTACGGCGCCATCTGGCACGGCCAGAAATCCTATAACGGTGTGGCAATCCTCGCTCGCGGAATCGAGCCGGTGGAACGTCGACGCGGCCTACCCAGCGATCCAGACGATACCCACAGCCGCTATATCGAGGCCGAGGTGGATGGGATCGTCGTAGGCTGTCTCTACCTGCCCAATGGCAATCCAGCGCCTGGCCCAAAGTTCGACTACAAGCTGCGCTGGTTCGATCGTCTCATCAGCTACGGCCAGCGTTTGCTCGAGGCTGGGGTACCAAGCGTTCTCTGCGGGGACTATAACGTCGTTCCAACCCCGATCGACGCCGTGGTGCCGAGGCGATGGCAGGGCGATGCGGTCTATTTCCCGGAGAGTCGGCAAGCCTATGCCAAAATGCTCAAAGGTGGCTGGATCGATGCCGTCCGGCGCATCCATCCGGAGGAGGGCATCTACACCTATTGGAATTTCTCCTATCGGGGCGGCTACGATCGGAGTTCCGGCCTGCGCATGGACCATCTCCTGGTGAGCCGTTCTCTTTCCGACCGGCTGCGTAATGCCGGCGTGGATGTCGAGCTTCGCGGGTGGGAGAAGCCAAGCGACCATGCGCCGGCCTGGATCGAGCTCAATTGACTGCGAGGAATACAAATGGTCGAATTGGATGACCACGTCGATCAACAAAATCTCTTTGTGTATGGGCGGCGGGAGGAGTCGAGCGGGAGAACCGCCAAACAGGATAACCTAGGGGCAGCTCCGCTCCTGCTGCACCAGGTTCATCCAGTATATGCGTTCGCCGACATGCCACTGAACAAGCTTTGGAATATCGGGGAGTTATTCCCCGGCTGCCAAGCCACGGATGGCAAGGAAGCAAAGATCGTGGCTGGTCTGGAACAGTCCGAGGCGCAGAGCACTGCCAGGAAAGCGGTCCGGCATTGACGAAATTGGACGAAGGCCTGCGGTTTGGACCGCTTCGTGAGCGCTGGGTTCACCTCTGTGTCGACATGCAACGGATGTTTGCCGAACCGACGCAATGGCACACGCCGTGGATGGAGCGCGTATTGCCCAATGTCGTCGCCCTCGTCGAATTGGACCCGGCGCGGACGATATTCACCCGGTTTATTCCCCCTCGATCTCCCGACGACGTTGGCGGCGCCTGGCGACGGTACTATCAAAAGTGGGAGACAATGACCCGCGATCGGCTTGATTGTCAGCTGATTGATCTCGTTCCGGAACTGGCGCGCTTCGTGCCGCCCGCTTTGCTTGAGGACAAACCAGTCATGTCCGCTTGGCACGGGTCACTGCATGCTCGCCTGCGGTCTGCGGGCATTGATTCACTCATCGTGTCGGGCGCGGAGACGGAGGTTTGCGTGCTCGCCTCTGTGATGGGAGCGATCGATCTCGGCTACCGGGTGATCATCGTCGCTGACGCGGTATGTTCCGGAGCTGACTCGACCCACGATGCCATGCTGGCGATCTATGAGAGCCGCTACGGTATGCAGGTCGAGACAGCGACCACCGCCGACCTCCTGGCCGCTCGACTGGACAGAATGTTGTGACATCGGGAGCACCTCGGCGAATGACAGAACAGGAAATGATTATCGAAGCGTTGGGCGTCACTGCGAGCTTCGACGTCGCGCTGGAAGCGCGCCGGCGCATGGACTTTCTCAGCACCTATCTGCGTGCATCGGGCCTAAGCAACTATGTGCTGGGGATCAGCGGCGGAGTGGATTCACTCACCGCCGCTCTTCTGGCTCAACGCGCCGTCGAGGAACTGCGAATGACAGGATACGACGCTACATTCCTGGCCGTTCGTCTCCCGTACGGCACCCAGGCGGACGAGCATGATGCCCAGCGGGCCTTGGACACCATAGCGGCGGATGAAGTGCACCGGGTCGACATCAAGCCGGCTGCCGACGCGATGCTGGATTCGATCAAGCTGGCTGGGGTCGAGCTTGGCGATGCCGGCCGCGAGGATTTCTTGCTTGGCAACATCAAGGCGCGTCAACGCATGATCGCCCAGTTCACGCTCGCCGGCGCCACGCGCGGGCTGGTCATCGGCACCGACCATGCGGCTGAGGCCTTGATGGGTTTCTTCACCAAGTTCGGTGACGGTGCCGCCGACATTCTTCCTCTTTCCGGGTTGAACAAACGCAGGGTTCGCGCCTTGGCAGCGCATCTGGGCGCTCCGCCTGAACTTGTTGACAAGATCCCGACCGCCGACCTGGAGAACCTCGTCCCGCTTCGGCCTGACGAAGATGCATATGGTCTCACATACGATCAGATTGACGACTTCCTAGAAGGCCGGGAAATCAACGAAGCGGCGCGCAGGCGGATACTTCACGCGCACTCCAGCACAGCCCATAAGCGAGCGCCTCCGGTCACAACGAGTGCCATGACGAGTTCGGCATTGGCGCATCGGCAATAGTCGTCTCAACATACGCGACCGATGGGCTTAACTTCCGCTGGAGCGATGCGTTGCTCTTTCCGCTCCGCATGCGGTCATGCGGTCGAGAGTGTCGGCACGTATGGCCGAGGCCGGCGCGCGAACTCACTCCTCCCTGAATGCCCGCTGGATTTGATCTTCCAAAGGTTTCACGAGGTAAGACAGCATTGTCCGGCTGCCGGTCGAGAAGAACACCTCGACAGGCATGCCGGGCGCCAAGGTTAGGCCTTTCAGCCGTGTAAGCTCTGTGCGCGGCAGTGTGACCCGCACGGTATAGAAGCTCGTGCCGCTTCGCTCATCGATGCTGAGATCGGGGGAGATCTCACTGACTACACCATTTAGCTCAGGCGTTATCCGCTGGTTGAAAGCCGAAAGCCGCAAGGTTGCGCTCTGCCTTGGTGTCAGCTGATCGATGTCTTGCGGTGCCACACGCGCTTCCACGGTCAGGTCATCTGTCACAGGGACAATCTGCATGATGAGCTCTCCGGCAGATATAACGCCGCCGACCGTATGCACGCCAAGCTGATGGACGACGCCAGTTTGCGGGCTGCGTATATCGATACGCCTGAGTTGATCTTCGGCAGAGACCTTTTGCTCAACCAACTCGGCGAGCTTTGCCTGGACGTCACGGAGTTCGGTTGCCACCTCGCTGCGCAAATCCTGGTCGATCTGAATGATCTGCAAACGGATTTCGGACGTATGACCCTTCGATTGCGCGATTGCCGCAGTCAGCTTGCCATGCTCGCCTTCAAGCCGGACTGCATCACGCTCAAGTGTCGTTATGCGATCGATTGAAACCAGCTTGCGGTGCCAGAGCTTGCGCATCCCGTCGAGCTCAAGCCCGATCAGCTTGATTTCCTGGCTTTTAGCATCCCTTTGCTCGGTCAGACCGGAAACTTCCTCGCTGAGCTGAGCAATCCGCTCTTCCAACTGAGCCTTCTGGCCAGCGCGTGCCTGGCGACGAAACTCGAACAGGGATTGCTCGCCTCCCATCGCACGCCGGATCTCAGGATCGCCCTGCCGCGAGCTCAGCGAAGCTGGGAAGGCGATGGCGTCATTGCCATCGCGCTCGGCTTCGAGGCGGGCCAGCCGGGCCTCGAATTCGTCCAGGCTCTTGGTGACGATGGCTAAATTCGCCCGGGTGACGGTTTCATCGAGACGGGCCAAGACCTGGCCCGCCTTCACGGCATCGCCTTCTCGAACGAGGATTTGACCGACGACGCCACCCGTTGGATGCTGCACCTTTTTAACGCTGGAATCGACGACCAGCCTTCCCGAAGCAATGACGGCTCCGGAAAGCTCCGTGACCGCGGCCAGGCTTCCCGCCCCACCAACCAGAAGCACGCACACCGCGACACCACCGAACAGATAGCGGCGAATGGTCCGATCGATCGCGGGCGCCGCGTATTGCGTCATCACTGTGTCGCCTCCTCAGGGCCGGAGACGACCTTCAGAGGAACGCCTCCCGGGCGGGTTACCTTCCCCAGGACCTCATTCTTGGGCCCAAACGCCTGGACACGGCCGTTTGCCATGACAGGGACCTGATCCAGGCTTGCAAGCGCGCTCGGCCGATGCGCAACCACCACAGCAATACCGCCTCGCGCCCGCACTTCTTCAATTGCCGCCGCCAGCGCGGCCTCCCCTTCTGCATCCAGGTTGGAATTGGGCTCGTCCAGAATCACGAGGAACGGGTCGCCGTAGAGGGCTCGTGCGAGTGCAACTCGCTGTCTCTGGCCCGCCGAAAGCGCCGCCCCAGCCTCGCCGATGCGAGTTTCGTAACCTTCAGGCAGATGGACGACGAGATCGTGAACGCCGGCGGCTTGCGCAGCCGCCAGTATCTTGTCCGACGGGGGGCGAGATTCGAAGCGCGCGATGTTCTCGGCTATGGTGCCATCAAACAGCTGCACATCCTGCGGCAGATAGCCGATGTGGTTGCCGAGCTCTTCCGGCGACCATTGGTCGAGGGTCGCGCCATCGAGCCTGACCGTTCCCCGGATGGGCAGCCATATTCCGGCGA
Source organism: Mesorhizobium sp. M1334 (assembly GCF_040317995.1). Classification (NCBI taxonomy): domain Bacteria; kingdom Pseudomonadati; phylum Pseudomonadota; class Alphaproteobacteria; order Hyphomicrobiales; family Phyllobacteriaceae; genus Mesorhizobium; species Mesorhizobium sp. M1334. The sequence goes on along the minus strand of NZ_JAMYLM010000050.1, from coordinate 4,819 downwards.
TTGCCCGGACAAGTGAAGATTTTCCAGACGCGCTCGGTCCGACGACGCCGAGGCCGGCACCCTTTTCCAGCGCGAACCCGACATCCTGCACAACCACACGCCGCTCGCCGGGTGGCGTGACGCTGATGCTTTCGACGGCAAGAGCAGATACCGGCGCGGGCAGCGAGACACTCGTGGCGGTCTGGGGAAGCATGGCCAAAAGCTGGCTCAGCCGGGTCCATGCCTGGCGAGCACTGACAAAGCCCTTCCAATGGGCGATAGCCAGTTCGACCGGTGCGAGCGCCCGGCTCATCATAATCGAACTGGCGATCATAATACCGGCTGTCGCTTCCTGATGAATGACCAGATAGGCGCCGATCGCCAGTATACCCGACTGCAGCATCATGCGCAGGACCTTCGAGATCGTCCCGAGTGTCCCAGCCAGGTCGCTGGCTGTTGCGTTCGTGTTGAGATAATCGGCGTTGACGCCTGCCCAGCGCTCGGCAATGCGCGCGCCAAAGCCCATCGCCTGCAGAGCCTCTGCATTGCGGCGCGTCGCCTCCGCAAGCGTATTGCGCGCCGCCGCCTGGCTGTTTGCCCTCTTCGCCGGCTCCCTCGTGCGAACTTCGGCAAGCAGAGTCAGGCTGGCGAGAACGATGGCGCCGGCCAGCGCCGTCATGCCGATCCAAAAATGGAACAGGAAGCAAATTATCAAATACAGCGGCATCCAGGGCAGGTCGAAAAGCGCTGTCGGACCAGTGCTCGACAGAAACGAACGAACCTGATCAAGATCCCGCAAAGACTGAAGGCCGTCGCCTGGGAGCTTGGTGCGCAACGGCAAACGCATAAGGGCGGTATAGACTTGCCCACTCACTCGCGCGTCCAACGCCATCCCGATGCGCACAAGCAGCCGCGACCGGATTAGTTCAAGAACACCCTGAAAGACGAAAAGCGTGCCGGCAAACACAGCAAGTCCGATGAGTGTCGGCACACTGCGGCCGGGTATGACCCGATCATAGACCTGCAGCATGAAGAACGAGCCGGTCAGCGCCAGAACATTGACGACACCGCTCATCAGGGCGATTCCAGCGATCGCGCGGCGGAAAGAGGCCAAAACCGCAGCGAGCGTTGTTCGCGGCGGCTCGGACGAATGGGAATGCGACATCGCCTTCACATCGGTTTCAGTTCGGTCCCACGCGCAAGGATCGTGCCCGAAATCAGGCTCGATGACAACGTCTACATACCGCCGCAGTCAGGCGCCGCGCCTAGATAAGCCAATCGTTCAGCGCGTAGGCGTGGATGTAGTCGATCTGCATCTCCGCAGGTGTCGCAAGCCCGTCGGCAGGCGCCCCCGCGAGACCACCGACTGCCAGATCGACCAGCATATACATCGGGTCGTGCATGTCGGAAGGGGTTGCGGCACGGGCAACTTCCACATCATCGAAATACCAGACGAGTTCGTCTTCCGTCCACAGCACCCCGTACGTGTGGAACCCTCCCGTATCGGCGGCAAAGGCCGTCGAGGACACTGTCGTATGAGTTCCCGTCTCGTTCGAGTGGCTTGTCATAATGAGCTTGCCTGGATCCTGGCCGAGCATCTCCACGACGTCCAGTTCCGGTGGCCAGGAGCCGTCTGCCGGCAGCAGCCAGAAGGCCGGCCACACACCTTGCTTTTCGGGCATGTCGGCCCGAATTTCGAAATAGCCGTAGGTCTGCGCGAACGATTCATAGGTCGTCAGCAAACCTGACGTGTATTTGTAATTGTCTATGTAGGGCTGGATAGCCGCGGGAGCCCGGGCGGCGGTAATCGTAAGAACACCATCCTCGATGCTGAAGGGGTTAACGGAACGCGTCGGAGCATAGTTGGTGTCGATATACCATTGAAGCTCCTTGTTGCTCGTGAGCGAGCTGCCATTCGGGGCACCCCACCAGAAGTTCGAATCCCAGGTGCCGCTCGAGCCATTCCACAGGTCCAGCGTGTTGAACTCGTCCGAAAAGGTGAGTTCCAGATGCGACCTGTCCAGGGCAAGATCGAACTGGCCTGGGGTGAACTGGTCGATGGTCTTGTTGGCGAACACGAGAAACTCGTTTTCGGACAGGTTGAGTCGGACGTTCGCTCCCGTTTGCACCATGTTGGCGTGCACTTCCTCGAAGGAGGTGAAGCCGTAGCTTCCGACGCGCGCTGTATCGTCGGCGCCAAAGTCGAGGATCAGGTCACTGCCATTCCCGGGGGTCACAACAAAAATGTCGGCCCCGGACCCGCCCTTGAGAACGTCGTCTCCCCGGAGGCCGTCGAGCGTCTGTTGGCCGGAGCCGCCGGTAATGATGTTGCTTAGCTCGTTTCCGAAAGCAAAGTGTTTGTCCCCGGTGACCGTCAGGTTCTCGAAATTGGCCGGGAGCTTGTAGCTCATCCAGGTCGAGATGGTGTCGATGCCCTCGTTGGGCAGCTCGACCGCCTTGTTTTTGGATGAATACAGATAATAGATGTCATCGCCCTTGCCGCCATACATTGTGACGGCAACGCCGCCGTCGGCGTACATCGAGTCGTTGTAGATGCTGCCATAAAGTAGCGGGCCCGAATTCGTCGCCGAATACCACTTTATCGAGGACCCGCTGTAGGGGAGTGGCACACCCTTGGCGTTCAATACGGTGGCCATTTAGTTCTTCTCCTTTGTCTCGCCTGTCTCGCCTCGACATCAGGCTACCTTTGGAGGACAAAACGAGCCAGTAACATTTGGCTCCCGACTTGAGAGAGTTACCGGAACTTTAATGGGCAACGCAGCGAGGGCCCGCCTGAACGTTCAGGGCACCAGGATTGCAGCCGGGCCCTTGCCGCTCTGCTTCGGCCGGCCGCAATGTCAGACGTGCGGCCGTTATGCGACGCAGGGCTTGTTGTCAGATGCATGATGCGAAACGTGAGATGCAGCTCCAGTTTTGGCGATGGCAGGCGCGCCGCATTGTTGATATCATCCGCACAGAACAGGCGCGCAAATGACATCGGATTCAGAGAAGGCTGAGGCGGTCGAGCAGCTGCTTGATACACCTGACCTTGCAACAGCACTCGAAAGCGAACAGTTCAAGAAATTCCTTGACCAGGTGCCGATCGCCATAGCCGTTTCGGACCTTGCCGGTGAAGAGCGCGTGGTCTACGCCAATCCGGAATTCGAGAAACTGTCAGGCCTGACGGCCGCCAGGCTCACCCGAGAAAACTGGGCGGCCCTTTTAGGCACAGGCCTCCATCAGCAACAGGACAGGCCGCTAGCCGAGGCCGTGGTCGAGGGAACCGATCTGGTCGGCACCTTCAGGCTGGAACGCGGCGAGGACAAACCCGCGATTGTCGACGTTTATTCGAACGAGATAGAGGACGACAACGGCAAGGTTTGCTTCCGACTGGTGGCCCTGGTCGACGTATCGGCTCACGGCGAGGCGGGAGATCAGCGCTCGGCCGAGGAGCGTGTCAGCGAGAACGACATACTGCTTCGCGAACTGCAGCACAGGGTGAAGAACAACCTGCAGATGATCACCGCACTGATCCGGCTGGAAAGCCGCAACGCTACCGAGGCCGACCGGACACGGTTTGAGCGGCTCGCCGGTCGCGTCGACGCTTTGGCGATCCTCTACCAGACGCTAACGGCCGACCAGCCGAAGGAGGAGGTCGATCTTGGTGTGTATCTCAGCCAGATAGCGTCCGCGGTGATGAGCTCGCATGCAGTCGAGGGGATCCGGCTGGATATGAAGGTGGATACATATCCTGTGTCAATAAACGTCGCCATGCCAGCGGGACTGGTCGTGAACGAATTGCTGACTAATTCACTAAAGCATGCCTTCCGGGGGCGCGACGGCGGCACGATAATGCTGCACAGTGTCGTCGATGGCGATGGCTGCCGGGTTACGGTGGCGGACGACGGAATCGGCCTACCGGAAGGCGAGATGTGGCCCAAGCCAGGCAAGCTCGGAGCGCTGATCGCGCGATCGCTGACCGAGAACGCCAAGGCCCAGCTAGCCGTCGAGTCCAGCGCCAACAAAGGGACGAAGGTGACCATCGTTTTCAAACGGTGGGCGGCAGCAAGCTGAACGATTGCCGTCGAACATAGCAGGCTGGCGGCTGGCTTCATGGCGATTTTGAGCAGGTGGCTGCAAATAGGCGAGGGCGCCCGACGCGCGCTTCGAGCCGCCAGCAATCGGACGCCGCCAACTCGGCACGCGCCGGCTCACGGGTCACGAGAACACGTCATAACCCTTTGCTGCGAATGCGCCTGCAGCGGCTCGCCCGATCCCACTGGGGGCCGGTGACCGCGTTCGGACGCAAGGCACGGCTCGGCGACTGACGCTAGTTCCGTAGACCGCGACCCTCGGGAACGGCGGGGGCACCTGACGCCTTCGCGCTCATCACGCGCGAGCCGGTAATTCAGCAGCGAGTCATCGTATTGGCCAATCTTGCCGAGGACGAAGGTCTAACCTACACATCAAATTGGTGCAAATACCGACCTAGCTAGCTCTGACAGGCAGAGGTTCACCGCCTTGTGCCAGCGAGGTCCTCTGCGGGTCCACGTCTTGAGCTGCTCAAGGGCTGCCCTCGCATTGTTGCAGCCATGCCTGTCGCCGGTTTCAGTCTTCACGAACACCGGAGGGACGAACCAATGGGTTGCCATTGAGGGATAATTAGAGGGGGTGGGAATGTTTGGTAGAGATGTCTGGGCCGGTGATCGAATTTGGCTCGCGCGAAGAGCGATGCGACCTGCTAATCAGGAAAAAGCCTACCCTCCTCCTTAGCGGCAGCCAGGAATGCCTTACGGGCCTCCTCAGCTTCCATCTCGTCGAATATCACGGCCATGCAAAC
>NZ_JAMYLM010000049.1:0-14074 GCF_040317995.1 Mesorhizobium sp. M1334 | reverse complement strand
CAGCGTCGAGGGTGCCACACGCTCGCCGCCGCCCATAGCATCTACAGCGCTATCGAGAGCGCGCTCGCGAGCGGCTTCGCTACCGCCGAGCTACACCACCTGTGGGGACGCGACCCTCGGCCAGACCCCGGCTGGCCTGCGAGTGGTGACGAAGTTGTCATCTGCCCATGGAACGATATTGCCGCTTTCGAAGCTGAGCTGGAGCGAGTGGGGGATAGTCTTGCGGCCGTTATCATGGAGCCCATAGCATGCAACTGGGGCTCCCTAGCGCCTATTCCCGGCTACCTCGAGAGGGCGCGCGAGTTGTGTGACGCATATGGATGCGTCTTGATTTTCGACGAGGTAGTTACTGGATTCAGGCTCGCGCTGGGTGGTGCTCAGGAATTGCTCGGAGTAAAGGCGGACCTGACAACCTTCGCAAAGGCATTGGGCGGAGCCTTTCCGATTGCAGCCGTCGCAGGGCGACGCAAGATCATGGAAGCAGCGAGCCGGGGCCCGGTCCGTGCCTTTGGTACTTACAACGGCAGCCCCGTACCGGTAGCGGCCGCCAACGCGACCCTCGGCGAGTTAGAGAGACGCGGGTCGGGGCTTTACGACAGTCTTGAACGACGGTCCGCCACTTTGGCCAGGGGGATCCTTGAAGCAGCCGACAAACACCGAGTCCCATTACGGGCTAGCCGCGTCGGCTCCATTCTGTCCCTAGTTTGGGGCCTAGACCGCGACCCTGTTACTTACGCAGACATTGCGGCCTCCGAGACTGCTCCGCTTGGGTTGCTAGGAGAAGAGCTTACTTTGAGAGGCATTTACACCGGCAATGGTCACAAATTGCTTATTTCTGCTGCACACTCCGACGAGGATATCGCCAAGACCCTCGACAGTTTCGACAAGGCTTTAAAAATCGTCGCTTCATCAGCCGTGCGAAACAATTAAAATCGAGCCTTGGCCTCGCGTGCCTCTCCCCCGCCTTGAAGACAGTTGCACGCGGTTCCTTGAATGGTGCGCTCCATTATTAACCAAGGATCAACTGGCTCGCACCCGGACAGAGGTTGAGCAGTTTCTAGCCGGTCCGGGTCCCGCTTTGCACGCTGCGCTTGCCGAGTACGACGAAAGTGGCGTGGCGAGCTGGCTGGACCGGTTCTGGAAATCACGATACCTCGGGACACGCGCGCGCATCGCACTAAATTGGAACTTCTTTTTTTTGCTCGCCGATAGTGGCAAAAGCCAGGTTGATCGGGCAGCTGGGCTAATCGCATCGGCGGTTCACTACAAGATGTGCCTAGATGCCGAAACAATATCCCCCGGCGTACTGCGCGGGAATGCACAGTCCATGGTACAGCACAAATACCTGTTCGCAACGACGCGCATCCCCGGCATCGAACAGGACACTGCCCGGACGCCATATAGCGAGCAGGAGCCGGGCCCCGCGAGAGCTCGGCACGTTGTTGTGTTCTACCGCAACAATCTTTTTCGGCTGGATGTTATAGGCCAAGGTGGGGCGCCCCACACCTTTGAAGACCTTAAAGCAGGATTACGCGCGGTTATACAGGCCGGTTCCGCGCCGGCCGAGGACGACATGTCGCCTGGCAGTTTGACGACCATGGCCCGGGCGGAATGGGCCGCTAGCCGAGAGGCGTTGAAAAGTTTCGCTGGCGTTAAACTCGATTTATATCAACGCCTAGGCTCACGACCTGCTTGGCGCAGCGGCCTCTGCCGGAAGGATCTTCACCCGGCAGAGCATTTTGAGCCGCTGTCTGATCACGTTCTTCGCGACGCTCGAAAGGCGCGCGAGCACCCAGCTGGATTGTTCAGGACGGGGACGGGAGCGGAAACGGTGCGGGTTCACGAAACCGCTCCAACACGTTTCTCGTCAATCGAGACACGTCGTTGTCGTAACCGTTAATAGGCAGGCTCATACACCAAGATATTGAGCCGACTGAGAAGACTGCACCACCGCTGGAGGTTTCGAAGAAGACAAGGTCTGATCGAACGTTCTCGTTCTCGCTCCCCCCGATCATCCAGTGCATGGCCCCGAACTCCTCCTTGGCCAGCACCATGTAGTCAGAATGGTTGATCGAAGACGCGATCTTCAGCGCGTGTTGAGGCGATCCCAGAGTCCTATCGTAGCGATCTAACTCCTGCCCGGCCGCTCCATTGCCGGCAAGCCCGTAGTTGCCGAACGGTCCTTCCTTGCTGAGATCCTTGAAGATGAAGTCAACGCGAGAATTGGTGCTGTCGGGGTTCCACTGATAATAGGATCCGGACTGGAACCCCTGAGCACAAAAACCCACGCCCAAAAGTTCATTGGGGGTCCGATCCTGGCGACGCCAGAGGCCTCCGTATTCGCCCGTAGTGCTCATAAAATATTCGCCAGGCTCAGCAGACCAGGTGCGCGATCCGTCCTCGGCGCGTCGAACTTCTATCAAGCCCGGTAGGGTCGGATGGAACGCTGTCCTCCAGTAGAACCCGTTCCCACCAAGATACATCAGGCGCCCGCCCCGGCTGAGATGAGTCCGCAAAGCATCCCACATAGCTATGGACACATATTCGGGGTGGCAACCGGTCAAGACGACGCGATAGGGTTCAAGTATACTCTCGCCCTCTTTGTGAAGGTCCTCGTCGGTGATGACATCCGCGGAGATACCCATGGCATCAAGCCAGCCCGTGACATAGCCGTCGCCGCCAAACGACCAATACTTTGCATTTGGAGATATGTTCAGGACCGGCCGCAAACGGGACGAATAACAAACGCCACTGCCGTCGGTGTGAAGATCGTAGACCGATTTCCCATATTCAGGGTTTTCGTCCAGGAAGATGTCATCGGCACCAAAAATGGGCACAGCCCCCATGCTCATCTCATCAAGAGGGTCTCGTGCGATAAGCCTTTGGTTCGCATAAGCCGTGTAGGTCGCCGTGGACGCCAGATATGCAACCTCGGAGGTCGCTTGACCCTTCGGCGGCCGCACGAAGAAGATCACGTACGCCGGCATCGCCCCGCGAGCGTCAAGGCGAGCAGCGTAAACTCCGCTGGCGATGCCCTCGGGCACAGTGAACGTAAAATCTGTCGACCAGCCAGCGTCGTAGAGATCATCGTCGTGGAAATGGATGGCCCCATATTCCCTTGGCGCGGAACGCCAATCGTGAACCCGCCCCGTCCAATTAAAGCCTTTCATCGCCCTGGTGGGCATATTGACGAGTTTTCCGTCCAACCCATATCCCGATACATCCCTGAAGACATCGGATCCCTGGTCAAGGCTGAAATCCCAATCGGCAACCAGACTAGGGGCTAGTCGGCTGACTCCAGTTTCGCCGCTAAGCGCAGCAATCTCGTGGACGGACGCGGCGCCGGCGTAGAGCTTAGGGCTGTCAATCTTGCCGTTGTAGTGTCCACCGGCTCGCATGCCTCCCGCTTCGCGGGTTTGTCGATGAGACGCGATATAAAACGAATCCTGCGGAGAGATTTGCGGACCTGAAGTTTTATCAAACACTCGGGTTTCCGGAGAGCTCAGGTCGCCTGCGTTGCAATGGGGACTCTGGTGAAGGACGACCGCACGCGTTTTCGCCTCGTAACTGGCTGCGACGAAAACCCACTGACGTTCCCGCAGAGGAGTGGTCAGTGTAACCGCCGACACATTCCCTTTTCCATCCCCCCTCAGGAAAGTTAACCGGCACTCCTCGTCAATCTGAAGGGCAAAACCTGCGCCGATTTCGTCATCCCACGTGCCTGCAATCGTCTGACGTTTGGACCCAAGCAAAGTGGGCCAAAGCCATGCCTGAAAAGTCAAGTCCAGCAGGTTGGAAAATGCGGTCTTGTGTTCGATATAGCCGAAAGAGCCAGTGTAGATACGCTGGCGTCGCGCTGGGTATTGGCCAGCGAACGGTGCATCCACCTCGCGCTCAATGAGGCCAGTGGTTTGCGGATGGTCTTCCGTTGTGATCAGCCTCACTAGTCGGGCCGAAAAGTCAGCGGCGTCGCCTATTGAGCTCACCTTGAATTCGATGGCGTCGCCTGGCTTTGCGCTTAAGACATTGGCGTAACCGGACAACGTCCTCACGGCCGATCTCCTTCTGGAAGTTCCGTTCCGAAATATTGGCGCCACCGCTGGCAAAACACGTACCACTCCGCAGCGCCCAGATCGTCGAAAACGACGTTCTCGTGCCTTTTGATGGGCTGGCCTGGGATCCCCGTCAAACTCACGAGCATCCAGCTTCGGTTCGGCTGAATGGCGAGCAAGGCATGTTTTCCGGCTATCGGAACGCTTCGAAACGTCCGCAGAAGTTTCTGCAGATTTGGGCTGTGATGCCCGAACGGTGCACGACGGAATTCGGCTGCCAACTCAAGCGACTCTGAGGGGTCGTCAGCATTCATGGCTACTCAGCCTCAGCTAATGCAGGCGTGCCGGGAGTAAGATCCCTATCGACGGCAGCATCGATCGAGTCCTCAATTATTTTTAGAGACTCATCGATGATTGCATCCGTTATCGTCAGCGGAACCAGGAAGCGAAGCACGTTGAAGTGCCGGCCCGCTGACGCCAGCAACAGCCCCCTCTCAGCTGCTTCCTTGATCACTCTCACAGTTAGTGATCGCGCCGGCTTGCGCGACTCCGCATCTTCGACCAATTCGACGCCGATCATCGCACCCAACCCGCGGATATCCCCGATCACCGAGCTATTTCGCTTCTTCTGAATGCGTTGCAGACCGGACTTAAGGCGCTCACCAACCTCTTGGGCTCTGGTGAGAAGGTTTTCCTTGTCCATGACATCCAGAACGGCCAAGGCCGCAGCACATGCCAAAGGGTTACCCGCATAGGTTCCGCCCAAGCCACCCACACCGACGCGGTCCATGATCTCGGCCTTGCCAACCACTGCCGCAATGGGAATACCCGCTGCCAGACTTTTCGCCGTCAGGATCAAGTCAGGTTCGACGCCGGTATGTTCAATCGCAAACAGACGGCCGCTTCTTCCCATGCCGCACTGGACCTCGTCCGCCACGAGTACAATGCCATGACGGTCACAGAGCCGCCGGATACCCGCCATGAATTCAACCGGCGCAGGGATATAGCCGCCCTCCCCTATCAGCGGCTCGATCACGATCGCCGCGACCGCGCTCGGCTCAATTTCCGTTTCAAAAAGCGTTTCCAATGCTGTGAGACAATGCTCAACGCTGACGCCACGATACACATCCGGATAAGGCGCGCGATAAATGCTACCAGGAAACGGCCCAAACGACTGTTTGTAAGGATTGACCTTACCGGTCATAGCCATGGTCAAAAGAGTACGACCATGGAAGGCTCCGCCGAACACAATGATGCCCCTGCGTTTCGTATACGCACGGGAAATTTTGACGGCGTTCTCGACCGCTTCAGCTCCCGTTGTCAGAAGGAGGGTCTTTGCCGGGCCCCCAACGTTGCAAAGTTTGTTCAAACGCTCCGCAAGGGCGATATAGCTTTCGTAGGGGGCCGTCCCGAAAAACGTATGGCTAAACTTGTTAAGCTGCTTCTGCACAGCAGCCACCACGTCAGGGTGCGAATGTCCGACTGCCAGGGCGCCCATCCCGCCCACGAAATCAATATATCGCCTGCCCTCCACGTCCCAAAGCTCGGCATTGCGCGCTTTGTCCACATAGATTGGGAAGGACATGGAAGCCCCTCGGGAAACGGCGGCCTTACGGCGTTCGTCGAGAGCGGAGTTCGATGCCATCTTGGTTTCTCCTATCGTTTTCGTGATGATCTCGGCCAATCGCCTAAGGTAGGCTGAGCTTGGCCATTCGACCGCCGTCGATCGTCCAGACCTGTCCCGTGACAAAGGACGCCTCGTGCGAGGCCAGCCATGCAACCAGGCTCGCTACCTCTTCTGGCTTCCCCGAGCGTCCTATGGGGTGAATGCGGGCAATCTGCTCGCGGAACGTTTTGGGGTCAGTCATGCTCTCGATGAAGTCCACGTTCAAATCCGTGTCGATCCAGCCGGGCGCGACTGCGTTGCAGCGCACACCTTCACCGCTATGATCAATCGCAATCGCGCGAGTCAGGCCGTGGATGGCTGCCTTCGACGCGCCGTAAGCAGCGTGTTTTGGGTTGGACCCAATTCCTTCTATGGAACCGACATTGACGATATTGCCAGCGGTTGCACGCAGGTGGGGCATAGCTCGTTGGATCAACATGAAAGGACTGGTAAGATTGACAGCAATAGTCGTCTCCCAGTCCGCCAGGGTAATGTCTTCGACTAGCGCCTCTTTCATCATCCCAGCGTTATTGACCAAGACATCGAGTCGTCCCGCACGTTCAATAACCGCGTCGATCGCACGGACCGAGTCCGCCGGATTTGCAAAATCAACCGCAATTCCTTCTAATTCGAGATCCTGACCACGTTGCGCAGTGAAGACGCGTGCACCCTCTCTGGTAAGACGCTGCGCGATTGCAAAGCCGATGCCGCTTCGCCCGCCCGTTACAAGCGCCACTTTGCCTTGAAATCGTTCCATCGCTCTATTTTCCGTACTTCCTCACCAAACTCCCGACCGCCCCAGAGGTCACCGTTCCCGTGTCCACCCAACCCTGTACACGCACCCAGTTTGCCGCCCCTCCACACTCTTGACGTAGGCCAGCACCACATCCGCGGTGGCCACAGGCTTTGTCCCAACAAAGAAGGATCCGTAAAGGGATGAAGATTCCTCGAGCATCGTGGGGCTTACCAAATTGATCCGACGGTCACTCTGAAGCTCGATCGCCGCACTACGGACAAAACCCTCCAGGGCGCCGTTGACCATAGCTGACGATGTGCCAAGGGGGATTGGATCCTCGTTCGTGGGTCCCGAGGTCAACGTGAATGACCCTCCTTCTCGAAGATATTTCCTCCCGGATCTGACCAAATTGACCTGCCCCATCAGCTTGCTCTTCAACCCGATCAAGTATTGCTCCACCGAGAACTCGCTTAGCGGTGCAAAATGCACCGCGCCGGCTGTGCAAATCAGACTGTCGAAGTGGCGGGTCTGATTGAACAAACGGGCGATCGAGGCCGGATCCTCCATGTTAACCTGAAAATCCCCGGAGCTTCGGTTGACGCGGACAATCTCGTGCCGTTTGCCAAGTTCTTCGGCCACGGCTCTGCCGATAACCCCGCCTGCTCCTATGTGGACAATTTTCATGTCAACCCAGTTGCTCCAGTGCGCGGCGCAAAAGGGCCTCTTGGACCGTTGAGAGCGGTCTGAGCGGCCGTCGAACCCTACCTGTTCCGAAGCCACGCAATTGCGCTGCCCGAACAACAGAAGGTGTATACGGCTCCCGCCATATGAACAGGATAGATGGCAGCATACGTTGCCACAAAGCTAGTGCCTGTCCGTACTCACCACTGGTAACGAGGTCATAAAGCTTGACTGCTTCGTAAGGCATGTAGTTTGCAGCGCCCCAAATCACGCCACGCGCGCCTGCCATGAGAGCGTAAACCGTCGTCGGATCCGCGCCATTCAATACCGTTGCGCCTGTCCGCAGAAATTCCTGATGTACAGTGAAATCCCCAGCGCTGTCTTTGATGTAGTTGAAGTTCTTCAATTGCGTCAGGCGGCCCAGAAGTTGTGGCGAAACTGAAATCCCAGTGGCTTGCGGGATGTTGTAGCCAACAATGTCGACGCCCACAGCGGCGTCGATAGCCTTGTAGAAATCGACCAGGCCGTCGTCATCGCTTGGGCCTTCGAAGTAAGGGGGGAGGATCATCAACGCGTCGGCGCCGATGGATTCAGCGTGGCGCGACCGACGGATAACTTCATCCATGTTAAGCGCCGACGTTTGACAGATCACGTTGCATCGACCGGCAATGCGTTTTGCACCAACTTCATATAGCTGGTTGCATTCAGCTTCGGTAAGGTAGGGATGCTGTCCCGTTCCGGCCCCCAGAACCAAGCCGTGGACGCCAGCCGCGACGTACTTCTCGATCAATTCTTCGAAAACCGGGAAGTCAATGGCGCCGCTCTCTTCGAACGGTGTCTGCATTGCCAGATTGATGCCCTTCAGGTCCGCCATTTCTCTCTCTCTCTCTCTCTCTCTCTCTCTCCGATCACCTAGACTTCAGCACCGGCCTGCCGAAAACGATAAGCTGTAACCATGCGCACGCCCATCGCCGTTACCGGCTTCGGATAGGGCTTGCTCGGACTTGCTCGCGTCCTGAGAATGTCAGTGACAGGCGAGGATTTTCCGGCCGCCAGTTCGGCGACGGCCTTGCCAAATGCCGCGCCTCGCGCAACGCCTGTGCCATTGCAGAAAGCCGCTCCATAGACGTTATGATCGAGCTCGCCGAAGACCATCCCGCCATTTTGCGCGAGGGTCAGGAGGCCGCCCCAGCTCGCTTCGAAACCTATCGAGGAAAGTTCGGGCCACCGACGATCGAACGCGATCTGTTGCTGTACACGGGCCTTCAACACATCCTGCTTTGTGGTTTTAAAGTCTGTGGCATAGGAATAAACATTTCGAAGAAACAACCTGTTGTCGATCGTGCGCCGCACGGTCGTGCCAAAGCTATTGGCCGGTATAAGTCCGTAAGCGCCTCTGCTGCCGACCTGCGACAACTCCTGCTCAGTGAGCTGCCTGGTCATGCTCGCAAATGTGTAGAGAGGTATTGCACGGTTTTCGAAAAAACCGAATTTGGTGAGATAACCCGAAGCGCAGATAATAACCTTCGAGGCCCTTATCGTTCCAGTCGGTGTCTCACAAACATGCTTCGGAATGCCGAACTGCACTGCGGTAATTGGCGTGTTCTCATGCACGGTCACGTTCGCCGGCAGGCTTTTGGTGGCGTTCTTCATGTACTTGGCAGGCTGAAGCAGAATCGTGCCGGGATGATGCAGCGCCTTGATGTAGTGTCTGCTGCCGGTGATGGCCTGGATCTCTTCACGTTCAACCCAGCTGTATCTTTGGCCGAGCACGTCCAGAGCTTCTGAAAAACGTCGCAAATCCCGGGCGCCATGCGCCGTGGCAGCGCTGTGATACTTGCCCTGGGGATCCCAGTCACAGTCGACCCCATGCTCCTCAACCGCACTTCGAATATAGGCAATACCGTCGAGGTTGACGTAGAGCTCTTCATTGTTACCCTTAATGTCTTCGACGAAGTCCTTCTTGCGGGGATTATGTGCGAGATCGATCACGAACCCCATGCACCGGCCCGACGCGTTGTTGCCGATACGCCCGGCGTCGACCAGCATCACAGAGGTGTCTGGATTCAGCTCTGCATATCGCCGTGCCGCATGGAGCCCCATCCAGCCGCCGCCAATGACAAGGCAGTCGCAGCTCACGTCGCCCTTTTGAGGCACCAGGTTCACCTCGGGGCCTGATGTCGTATACCAGCCGGACGCTGTGGGCTCGGCATGCGGGGGCTCAACAACGATCCGCTTCGCCTTATGATGGTTTCCAGGGTTCACGTTGAACTCGTTCAGTGACGGCGCCGGATGCGGTCGCGCTCGCGTTAAGTTTGGCCGTTTCGAATAAACTATCCCGCCGGCAGCTCGTAGACGGAAAAGATCGCGGCTGATATAGAACTACTTCATGTCGACGCTTCGAAACCTCGTGCCCTCCACTCACTCTCTCTTCGTCTTTGAAGCAGCTGCCCGCACCCTCAGTTTTAAGAGCGCCGCACGGGAGTTGAATGTGACGCAGCCGAGCGTGTCCCATTCGATCAAGATGTTCGAAAAGCATTGTGGATTGGCACTGTTCGTCCGCGACAACCGCGGTGTTCAACTCACTGAGCCAGGACGCCAGCTGTACGAAGAAGTAAGGACCAGTTTTCGCAAGCTGGAGCAGAGGCTGGAAGCCATATCCGATCGCGGCACGAAGTACATAACTTTTGCGGCCTCAACGTCCTTGGCCGCCCATTGGCTCGCGCCGCAGCTCTACCATTTTCAGCAGGAACATCCCGATGTTAAAATCAAGGTTGTCGCTACCGACCGAGATATTGAGCCAGACCACGAAGTTGACGTTACGGTATGGGTGCGTCCTCGCGATTTCGATAGAGCAAACACTTGGTTTGTTTGCAACGAGGTGGTTTTTCCAGTCTGCTCGCCCGCGTATCTGCTGTCTCATCCCACCCTAACGTCGGTCGATGACCTGCTGCAGCACCAGCTGATCCACTCGTCGGATGCATTTCGAAAGCGCTTAGGATGGGCAGAATGGATGGAGTTGGCCGGTGGCAACTCGACAGAGATCAGGACGAACATCGTCTTCAATGATTATCAGTTGACCTTTCAAGCGGCTATCGCCGGCGAGGGCATTTCACTGGGATGGTCGCTGACAGCGCAGCATCTCCTCAGAAACCGCCTTTTGGTTCGTCCATTGCCGATAGAGGTCAAAACCGACCGCGCCTTCTTTCTGTTGGTGAGCGAGGATCCGGTCAAGAACAAGAGAAGCAAGCTTTTGGTTGACTGGTTTCTCGCAAAGACGGCTGAGCTTCGGTCCTAGTGGTGCCGGGGACAGCTGCGCTAGGTGATTGCTATCACACCGCGTTTCCCTCGCCCAGGTATAAACTGGATTGACGACCAGCGAAACCTTTTGCCAGTTCGCAGAAGTCGTGCAAGGCCCTACTGTCCAGAAATGTGCTGCGCATAGCGGCATCCAATTCGCAGCGGGAGTCTCTCCCGCAGTAGAGAGGGTGTGACTTATGAGCATAGACGCTCCCATGACACGGCGTCGAGGCGGACGTGCTTCGGTCGTGGCCGCCCGAGAGATGGAGAAGAGGCCGCGCGTCTCGACCATCAAATACGGCATCAAACCGGTTGAAGCCGTCACCGCCGAGCAGCTGGAGCGTATCCATCAGGCATCGCTGGCAATACTGCGTGAAATCGGCATCGAATTCCGCGACGAAACAGCCATCCGCCAATGGAAAGAGGCTGGAGCCGACGTCCGAGATCATCGCGTGCGTCTGGAAGGCGACATGGTGATGGACCTCCTCTCCAAGGCTCCTTCGCGCTTCGAGATGACGTCGCGCGATCCATCGCAGCGTTTTGAGATCGCGCTCGACACGATGACATTCGGCGCCATGCAGGGCGCGCCGAACATCCGCGACCTCCAAGGTGTCAGATGCGCCTCCACCATCGAAGATCTCCGCAATATGAACCGGCTGACGCAGATGCTTCCCGGTTTTCACATCGCCGGCGGGTTTACCTGTGAGCCGACCGACGTAGCGGTGCCGTGGCGACATCTGCATATCAATCACTCGAGCTTGGTCGAAACCAACATGCCGTTCTTCGGTCTAACGACCGGTCAGCAGCGGGCCGAGGATTCGATAGCGATGGGGCGCATCGTCCACGGCAAGGAGTTCATGGACGAGAACGCGGTGATGATGGGACACGTGTCTGGGAATTCGCCACTTGTCTGGGACGCGACGATGCTCGAAGGCCTACGCGCCTTCGTCGAAGCCAACCAGGTGGTGCTTCTCTCCCCGTTCGTCCTGGGCGCGGCAAACACCCCGGCCGACATCCCTGCCACGATAGCTCAGCTGAATGCTGAGGCGCTTGCTGCCCTCGCCTACACTCAGTTGGTCAGGCCCGGCGCCAAAATGATTTATGGGCAATACTCGGTTTCAGTGTCGATGCGCAGCGGCGCTCCGATGTCGGGTATGCCGGAAGTCACTCTCATCAATGCGGTGATCGGGCAAATGGCCAGAAGGTACGGCGTGCCGTGGCGAACCACCGCTTCGCAATCGTCCGCCAAGACCTTCGATGCACAGTCGGGCTACGAGTCGGCGGTCGCGTACATGTCGGGCGCCAGCGCCAACGCTAATCTGATGATGCATGCTGGCGGCTGGGATGAGGCTGGCCTGGTGTGCTGCATGGCTAAGTTCGTCGCCGACGCTGAGCAGAACCTGCTTATCGAGAAATACGCACGGGGCATATCTTTCGATCATTTTGACGAGGCGCTTGAAGCCGTGCGGCGCATAGGACCCGGCGGCCATTATCTCGGCGACGCTTTCACCCTCAAGCATTTCAAGGACGCTTTCTTCGCTCCCGAGATCCTCGATTATCTCAGCTATGAGCAATGGAAGGTGAAGGGATCGAAGGACATGGCGCAACGCTGCCAAGAAAAGGCGAAGGCGATCATCGCAAGCTACGAACAACCTTCGATGGACCCCGCCGTGCGCGAGGAGCTCGACGTCTTTGTCGTGAAACGCCAGGAGGAGATTTCGCCAAGCATTTCCTAGCGCTCAGCCTCCTGCTCGACCAACGAAAATGAAATGGGAACACAACGAGGGAGAATGAAAGGGGGATTTTTCAAAAGCAATGGGGACCGTATCCCCGCTGTCATCGAGGATATGGCAGGTGAGGTCAAGGCGGGCAGAATGGATAGGCGCGAGTTCCTGGCGCTTGCAAGCACCTTCGGCGCTTCGGCTGCTATCGCCTATGGCCTGATTGGAGTGGCCCTGCCCGATACGGCGCTCGCCGACGAACCAAAGAAGGGGGGCACCCTGCGTGTGTCTATGCCCGTCAAGGCGCAGAAAGACCCTCGCACCTACGACTGGGTGGAAATGGCCAACATCACGCGTAGTTGGCTCGAGCCGCTCGTGCGTTACACGCACCAGTTCACATTCGAACCTGTGCTGCTCGAAAGCTGGGAGGTAAACGACGACGCCACCGAGTATACGCTCCACGTCCGCAAGGGTGTCACCTGGAATAACGGGGACGCGTTCAACGCCGATGACGTGGTCTTCAATATCACCCGCTGGTGCGACAAGGGTGTCTCCGGCAATTCAATGGCCTCCCGTGTCGGTGCCCTGATGGACGTCAAGACCGGCAAGGCGCGAGAGGGGGCGATCGCCAAGGTCGACGACCACACGGTCAAGCTGAATCTCAGCCAACCCGATATCGCGATCATCGCCAATTTCACTGACTATCCGGGACTGATCGTGCACCGTAGCTTCGACAGCACGGGTGCGGATCCGATTGGCAAACCGATCGGGACGGGAGCGTTCGAACTGGTATCCTACGCCGTAGGCAGCAAGGCTGAGGTCAAGCGCCGTACCGACGGCAAGTGGTGGGGCGGCGAAGCGTTGCTCGACGGCGTGCAGTTCATAGATTATGGCACCGACTTCCAGGCGACCGTGTCCGCGTTTGACTCCGGCGAGATCGACCTGAACCTGGAGACTCCAGCCGACTTCATCGACATCCTGAACAAGATGAACGTGGTCAAGTCGGAAGTCGCCACCGCTACGACGCTGGTGTGCCGCACCAACACGACGAACAAGCCATATGACAATAAGAAAGTCCGCAACGCCCTTCAGATGGCGGTAGACAATAACGCCGTACTGCAGCTCGGCTACAACGGCCGCGGCACGATCGGCGAGAACCACCATGTCAGCCCGATCCACCCAGAGTATTACGCATTGCCAAAGAAGGCGCGCGATCTCGAGGGCGCTAAGAAGCTGATAGCAGAGTCAGGACACGCGGACTTCGAGCACGAGCTGATCTCGATCGATGAGGAATGGCAGAAGAATACCGGCGATGCGATCGCAGCTCAACTGCGTGAAGCCGGCTTCAAGGTGAAGCGCACGGTTCTTCCAGGCTCTACATTCTGGAACGACTGGTCGAAGTATCCGTATTCCTTGACCGTCTGGTACATGCGGCCGCTGGGCGTTCAGGTATTAGCGCTGGCTTATAGAACCGGCGAGGCATGGAATGAGACCGCCCACTCTGATCCTGATTTCGACTCCAAACTCAAGAAGGCCTTCTCGGTGAGCGACGTCGACAAGCGGAAGGAACTCATGAAGGACCTCGAAGCGATTATGCAGGACTCGGGCGTGATCATCCAACCGTTCTGGCAGAGCCTCTACGGTCACATGAGCAAGACAGTCCAGAACTACGCGATCCATCAGACTTTCCAGATGGATCTGCAGACGGTCTGGCTGGCAGCCTGATCGACTCCCAGGGCTGAGCCGGAAGCCTGGTCGGTGCCCCATAGAGCATGGGGTACCGACCCCCTTTAATTATGCACGAGGCAAACCGATATGGCCGACCACGAAGAGATCATCCTTTCCGAGCTTTCCGACGAGGAACTTGTGCAGCAGATGCACGACGACCTTTATGACGGGCTGAAGGAAGAGATCGAGC
>NZ_JAMYLM010000048.1:0-14713 GCF_040317995.1 Mesorhizobium sp. M1334 | reverse complement strand
GGGTTTTTTTTTTTATACATAACCCCCCCGGCCCCCGGCTAAAATTTCCCCCCCCCGTGTGCACGCCGCGGCCCCTTTGTTTTATATTATTATTTGTTTTTTCCCGGGGGTCGGGGGGGGGGCGCCCCGCCACTCCCATCACGTCTAGGGGAGGCTCATAGCGCGAAGAGTGCGAAAACCTCTTTCCTGAGGGCCGCAAACCGGCCTTCAGGAAACGGGTTTTCTCCCGTTTCTGGTCCACCGCCAATTGGTGGTGGGTGAAAAGACAAGAAGCCGCCGACAGGCGGCGGGCAACAAGACAGGGCCGCCAAGGTGGCCCGAGATGCAAGGCGAGCCGCGGCGAGGCTCGTCCCGAGAATTGAGCTAAGGAGCGACGATGGCCCAGACCCAGACTTTCAATGGCCGCAGACGCGTACGCAAGTTTTTCGGAAAGATCCCGGAAGTTGCGGAGATGCCGAACCTGATCGAGGTTCAGAAGGCATCCTATGACCAGTTCCTGATGGTGGAGGAGCCCAAGGGCGGGCGTCCTGACGAGGGGCTGCAGGCAGTTTTCAAGTCGGTCTTCCCGATTTCCGATTTTTCCGGCTCCTCGATGCTGGAATTCGTGAAGTACGAGTTCGAGGGACCGAAATTCGACGTTGACGAATGCCGTCAGCGCGACCTGACCTACGCGGCGCCGCTCAAGGTGACGCTGCGCCTCATCGTGTTCGATATCGACGAGGATACCGGCGCGAAGTCGATCAAGGACATCAAGGAGCAGGACGTTTACATGGGCGACATGCCGCTCATGACCTTGAACGGCACCTTCATCGTCAACGGCACCGAGCGCGTCATCGTCTCGCAGATGCACCGTTCGCCGGGCGTCTTCTTCGACCATGACAAGGGCAAGTCGCACTCGTCCGGCAAGCTTCTATTTGCCGCGCGCGTCATTCCCTATCGCGGCTCATGGCTCGACATCGAGTTCGATAGCAAGGACGTCGTGCACGCCCGTATCGACCGCCGCCGCAAGATTCCGGTCACGTCGCTGCTGATGGCGCTCGGCATGGACGGCGAAGAGATCCTGTCGACCTTCTACAACAAGATCACCTACAAGCGCGCCGGCGACCATTGGCGTATCCCATTCAACGTCGAGCGTTTCCGCGGCCTCAAGGCCGTTGGTGACCTGGTTGACGCCGACACCGGCGAGGTCGTCGTCGAGGCCGGCAAGAAGATCACTGCCCGCCAGGCCAGGGCGCTTGGCGAAAAAGGTCTCAAGGCGATCAAGGCGACCGACGAGGATCTGCTCGGCAACTATCTCGCCGAGGATATCGTCAACTATGCGACCGGTGAGATATTCCTCGAAGCCGGCGACGAGATCGACGAAAAGACGCTGAAAGTGCTGCTCGGCACCGGCGAGGACGAGATCAAGGTTCTCGACATCGACCATGTCAACGTCGGCGCCTACATCCGCAACACGCTCAACGTCGACAAGAACGAGAGCCGCCAGGACGCACTGTTCGACATCTATCGTGTCATGCGCCCGGGCGAGCCGCCGACGCTCGAGACCGCCGAAGCCATGTTCAACTCGCTGTTCTTCGACAGCGAGCGCTACGACTTGTCGGCCGTCGGCCGCGTCAAGATGAACATGCGCCTTGAGCTCAAGGCCGAGGACACCGTGCGCGTGCTGCGCAAGGAGGACATCCTGGCCGTGGTCAAGACGCTGGTCGAACTGCGCGACGGCAAGGGCGAGATCGACGACATCGACAATCTCGGCAATCGCCGCGTGCGCTCGGTCGGCGAGCTGATGGAGAACCAGTACCGGGTCGGCCTGCTGCGCATGGAGCGCGCGATCAAGGAACGCATGTCCTCGATCGAGATCGACACGGTGATGCCGCAGGACCTGATCAACGCCAAGCCGGCGGCTGCCGCCGTGCGCGAGTTCTTCGGTTCCTCGCAGCTTTCGCAGTTCATGGATCAGACCAACCCGCTGTCGGAGATCACCCACAAGCGCCGTCTTTCGGCGCTTGGACCGGGCGGTCTGACCCGCGAGCGTGCCGGCTTCGAAGTGCGCGACGTGCATCCGACGCATTACGGCCGCATCTGCCCGATCGAGACGCCGGAAGGCCCGAATATCGGCCTGATCAACTCGCTGGCGACCTTCGCGCGCGTCAACAAATACGGCTTCATCGAGAGCCCGTACCGCAAGATCGTCAATGGCAAGCTGACCAATGAGGTCGTTTACCTGTCGGCTATGGAAGAGGCCAAGCACCACGTCGCGCAGGCCAATGCCGAGCTCGACAAGAATGGTCATTTCGTCGACGAATTCGTCATTTGCCGCAACGCCGGCGAAGTGATGATGGCGCCGCGCGAAAACGTCGATCTGATGGACGTATCGCCGAAGCAGATGGTGTCGGTGGCCGCGGCTCTGATCCCGTTCCTCGAAAACGACGACGCCAACCGTGCGCTGATGGGCTCTAACATGCAGCGTCAGGCCGTGCCGCTGGTGCGCGCCGAAGCGCCGTTCGTCGGCACCGGCATGGAGCCGATCGTCGCCCGTGACTCGGGCGCCGCCATCGGCGCCCGCCGCGGCGGCATCGTCGACCAGGTGGACGCGACGCGTATCGTCATCCGCGCCACGGAAGATCTCGATCCCGGCAAGTCCGGCGTCGATATCTACCGGCTGATGAAGTTCCAGCGTTCGAACCAGAACACCTGCATCAACCAGCGTCCGCTGGTGCGCATGGGCGACCGGGTCAACAAGGGCGACATCATTGCCGACGGCCCATCGACCGAGCTCGGCGATCTGGCCCTCGGCCGGAACGTGCTGGTCGCGTTCATGCCGTGGAACGGCTACAACTACGAGGATTCCATCCTTCTGTCCGAGCGCATCGTCGCCGACGACGTCTTCACCTCGATCCACATCGAGGAATTCGAAGTCATGGCCCGCGACACCAAGCTCGGGCCGGAGGAGATCACGCGCGATATCCCGAACGTCTCGGAAGAAGCGCTGAAGAACCTCGATGAGGCCGGCATCGTCTATATCGGTGCGGAAGTGCAGCCGGGCGACATCCTGGTCGGCAAGATCACGCCGAAGGGCGAAAGCCCGATGACGCCCGAAGAAAAGCTGCTGCGCGCCATCTTCGGTGAAAAGGCCTCGGACGTGCGCGACACCTCGATGCGCATGCCTCCGGGAACCTTCGGCACCGTCGTCGAAGTGCGTGTCTTCAACCGCCACGGCGTCGAGAAGGACGAGCGCGCCATGGCGATCGAGCGCGAGGAGATCGAACGCCTCGCCAAGGACCGCGACGACGAGCAGGCGATCCTCGACCGCAACGTCTATTCGCGCCTTTCCGACGTTCTTGTCGGCAAGGAAGCGATTGCCGGGCCGAAGGGCTTCAAGAAGGGCTCGAAGCTGTCGAAGGACACGCTGGACGAGTACCCGCGTTCGCAGTGGTGGCAGTTTGCCGTGGAGAACGAAAAGCTCCAGAGCGAGCTGGAAGCCCTGCGTGG
Organism: Mesorhizobium sp. M1334; assembly: GCF_040317995.1. Classification (NCBI taxonomy): domain Bacteria; kingdom Pseudomonadati; phylum Pseudomonadota; class Alphaproteobacteria; order Hyphomicrobiales; family Phyllobacteriaceae; genus Mesorhizobium; species Mesorhizobium sp. M1334. The sequence goes on along the minus strand of NZ_JAMYLM010000048.1, from coordinate 11,224 downwards.
CCAGTACGACGATTCCAAGAAGGCGCTCGAGCAGCGCTTCATGGACAAGGTCGAGAAGGTGCAGCGCGGCGACGAAATGCCTCCGGGCGTCATGAAGATGGTCAAGGTCTTCGTGGCCGTGAAGCGCAAGATGCAGCCCGGCGACAAGATGGCCGGCCGGCACGGCAACAAGGGTGTCGTGTCGCGGATCGTTCCGGTCGAGGACATGCCTTTCCTCGAGGACGGCACGCATGCCGATATCGTGCTCAACCCGCTGGGTGTGCCGTCGCGCATGAATGTCGGCCAGATCCTGGAAACGCATCTGGGCTGGGCTTGCGCCGGAATGGGCAAGAAGATCGGCGATCTGATCGACGCGTACAAGACGGCGGGCGACATCAAGCCGCTGCGCAAGACGCTCGAGAGCTTCATGCCGGCCAACGACCGCAACGAGCCGATCCGCGAATATGACGACGAGAGCATCATTCGCCTCAGCGAGCAGATGCGCCGCGGCGTCTCCATCGCGACACCGGTGTTCGACGGCGCGCACGAGGCCGACATCAACATCATGCTGGAGCAGGCGGGCCTGCACACCAGCGGTCAGTCGCAGCTCTATGACGGACGCACCGGCGAGCCGTTCGATCGCAAAGTGACGATGGGCTATATATATATGCTCAAGCTTCACCACCTTGTGGACGACAAGATCCACGCGCGTTCGATCGGGCCGTACTCGCTCGTTACCCAGCAGCCGCTGGGCGGCAAGGCGCAGTTCGGTGGCCAGCGCTTTGGCGAGATGGAGGTCTGGGCGCTCGAAGCATACGGCGCCGCCTACACGCTGCAGGAGATGCTGACGGTGAAGTCGGACGACGTCGCCGGCCGCACCAAGGTCTACGAGGCGATCGTCAGGGGCGACGACACCTTCGAGGCCGGCATCCCCGAGAGCTTCAACGTTCTCGTCAAGGAAATGCGGTCTCTCGGCCTCAACGTCGAGCTGGAGAACACCAAGCTCGACGAAAACCCGATCCGGCTGCCCGACGCGGCCGAATAAGCAAGACGTCCGGCCGCGGTCTTCCCGCGACCGGACGCCGAGCATGATCCCGAAAAGTGGTTACCGGTTTTCGGCCAAGATCATGCTCAAACAACAGAGTTTCTTCGGCCGATGGCCGATCAAGTCGGCGGGCGTTTGGCCCGCGCTAGATGCAAGGGGTTTTCGAGGACCCCGAAAAGGAGAACGGCATGAACCAAGAGGTCATGAATCTCTTCAATCCCCAGGCGCCCGCGCAGGTGTTCGATTCCATCCGGATCTCGCTTGCCAGCCCTGAGAAGATTCTGTCCTGGTCGTTCGGCGAGATCAAGAAGCCGGAGACCATCAACTACCGCACCTTCAAGCCGGAGCGTGACGGCCTGTTCTGCGCACGCATTTTTGGTCCGATCAAGGACTATGAGTGCCTGTGCGGCAAGTACAAGCGCATGAAGTACAAGGGCGTCATCTGCGAGAAGTGCGGCGTCGAAGTCACGCTGTCGCGCGTCCGCCGCGAGCGCATGGGCCATATCGAGCTGGCGGCACCGGTCGCCCACATCTGGTTCCTGAAGTCGCTGCCGTCGCGCATCGGCACGCTGCTCGACATGACCTTGAAGGACATCGAGCGCGTCCTCTATTTCGAGAACTACATCGTCACCGAACCCGGCTTGACCGCGCTGAAGGAGCACCAGCTGCTCAGCGAGGAAGAGTACATGATGGCCGTCGACGAGTATGGCGAGGATTCGTTCACCGCCATGATTGGCGCCGAGGCGATCCACGACCTGCTGGCCGGCATGGACCTCGAGAAGATCGCCGGCGATCTGCGCTCGGAACTGGCTTCGACCACCTCCGAGCGCAAGCAGAAGAAGTACCTGAAGCGGCTCAAGGTCGTCGAGAACTTCATGGAGTCCGGCAACCGTCCGGAATGGATGATCATGAAAGTGGTTCCGGTGATCCCGCCGGACCTGCGCCCGCTTGTCCCGCTGGACGGCGGCCGTTTCGCCACGTCGGATCTGAACGATCTCTATCGCCGCGTCATCAACCGCAACAACCGCCTGAAGCGGCTGATCGAGCTGCGCGCGCCCGGCATCATCGTGCGCAATGAAAAGCGCATGCTGCAGGAAGCCGTCGATGCACTGTTCGACAACGGCCGTCGCGGCCGCGTCATCACCGGCGCCAACAAGCGTCCGCTGAAGTCGCTGTCCGACATGCTGAAGGGCAAGCAGGGCCGGTTCCGCCAGAACCTGCTCGGCAAGCGCGTCGACTATTCCGGCCGTTCGGTCATCGTCACCGGTCCCGAGCTCAAGCTGCACCAGTGCGGCCTGCCAAAGAAGATGGCGCTCGAACTGTTCAAGCCCTTCATCTACGCCCGTCTCGACGCCAAGGGTTACTCCTCGACCGTCAAGCAGGCGAAGAAGTTGGTCGAGAAGGAGCGTCCGGAGGTCTGGGATATCCTCGACGAGGTCATCCGCGAGCATCCGGTGCTGTTGAACCGCGCGCCGACGCTGCACCGCCTCGGCATCCAGGCGTTCGAGCCGATCCTGATCGAAGGCAAGGCGATCCAGCTTCACCCGCTGGTCTGCACGGCCTTCAACGCCGACTTCGACGGCGACCAGATGGCGGTCCACGTGCCGCTGTCGCTGGAAGCGCAGCTCGAAGCCCGCGTGCTGATGATGTCGACCAACAACATCCTGCACCCGGCTTCCGGTGCGCCGATCATCGTGCCGTCGCAGGACATGGTTCTCGGTCTCTACTATCTCTCGATCGTCAACCAGAACGAGCCGGGCGAGGGCATGGTGTTTGCCGACATGGGCGAACTCCAGCACGCGCTCGAGACCAAGGCGGTGACACTGCATGCCAAGATCAAGGGGCGCTTCCGTACGGTCGACGCCGACGGCAAGGTCGTGTCGAAGATCTACGACACTACGCCTGGCCGCATGATCATCGGCGAACTTCTGCCGAAGAACCACAATGTGCCGTACGAGACCGCCAACCAGGAGATGACCAAGAAGAACATCTCCAAGATGATCGACACCGTCTACCGCCATTGCGGTCAGAAGGAGACGGTCATTTTCTGCGATCGCATCATGGCTCTCGGCTTCAGCCACGCCTGCCGTGCCGGCATTTCGTTCGGCAAGGACGACATGCTGATTCCGGACGCCAAGATCAAGCTGGTGTCCGACACCGAGGCTTTGGCCAAGGAGTACGAGCAGCAGTACAATGACGGCCTGATCACCCAGGGCGAGAAGTACAACAAGGTCGTCGACGCCTGGGCCAAGTGCTCGGAAAAGGTCGCCGACGAAATGATGGCCCGCATCAAGGCTGTCGAGTTCGAGGACAACGGCCGTCAGAAGCCGATGAACTCGATCTACATGATGTCGCACTCCGGTGCGCGCGGTTCGCCCACCCAGATGCGCCAGCTTGCCGGCATGCGCGGCCTGATGGCCAAGCCTAGCGGTGAAATCATCGAGACGCCGATCATCTCGAACTTCAAGGAAGGCCTCACCGTGCTCGAGTACTTCAACTCGACCCACGGCGCCCGCAAGGGTCTGGCCGACACCGCCTTGAAGACGGCGAACTCGGGTTATCTGACGCGTCGTCTCGTTGACGTGGCGCAGGACTGCATCGTCAACTCGCTCGACTGCGGCACCGACAAGGGCCTCACTATGCAGCCGATCGTCGATGCCGGTCAGGTCGTCGCCTCGGTTGGCCAGCGCGTTCTCGGCCGCACCTCGCTCGACGACATCACCCACCCGGTCACCGGCGAGGTTCTGGTCAAGGCCGGAACGCTGATGGACGAGCGTGACGTGGAACTGATCGAAAAGGCCGGCGTGCAGTCGGTCCGCATCCGTTCGGCGCTGACCTGCGAGGTCAGGGTCGGCGTCTGCGCGGTCTGCTACGGACGCGATCTGGCCCGCGGCACTCCCGTTAACCAGGGCGAGGCTGTCGGCGTCATCGCGGCGCAGTCGATCGGCGAGCCGGGCACCCAGCTCACCATGCGTACCTTCCACATGGGCGGCACGGCGCAGGTGGTGGATTCCTCGTTCCTTGAAGCCTCGTACGAGGGCAAGGTCGAGATCCGCAACCGCAACGTGGTGCGCAACTCCGACGGCCAGCTGATGGTCATGGGCCGCAATATGGCGGTGCTGATCCTCGACGAGGCCGGCAAGGAACGCGCCACGCACCGCGTCACCTACGGTTCGCGCATCTTCGTCGACGATGGCGACAAGGTGAAGCGCGGCCAGCGTATCGCCGAGTGGGATCCTTATACCCGCCCGGTCCTCACCGAAATCGAGGGCAAGGTCGCGTTCGAGGATCTGGTCGACGGCATTTCCGTTCAGGAAACCGCCGACGAATCGACCGGCATCACCAAGCGCGAGGTCATCGACTGGCGTTCGACGCCACGCGGCAACGACCTCAAGCCGGCGATCGCCGTCCTGGATGCCAAGGGTAAGGTCGGCAAGCTGTCGAAGGGTGGCGACGCCCGCTTCCTGCTCTCGGTCGAGGCCATTCTTTCGGTCGAGCCGGGCGCACAGGTTCGCCCCGGCGACGTGCTGGCGCGTATTCCGATGGAGAGCGCCAAGACCAAGGACATCACCGGCGGTCTGCCGCGTGTTGCCGAGCTGTTCGAGGCACGCCGTCCGAAGGATCACGCCATCATCGCTGAGATCGATGGCACGATCCGCTTCGGCCGCGACTACAAGAACAAGCGCCGTATCATCATCGAACCGCATGACTCGACGCTTGAGCCGGTCGAATACCTGATCCCGAAGGGCAAGCCGTTCCATCTCCAGGACGGCGACGTCATCGAGAAGGGCGACTACATCCTCGACGGCAATCCGGCGCCGCACGACATCCTGGCGATCAAGGGCGTGGAGGCGCTTGCCTCCTACCTCGTCAACGAGATCCAGGAAGTCTACCGACTGCAGGGCGTGTCGATCAACGACAAGCACATAGAGGTGATCGTTCGCCAGATGCTGCAGAAAGTCGAGATCACCACGCAGGGCGATTCGACCTACATTCCGGGCGACCACGTCGACGTGATCGAACTGGAAGAGGTCAACGAGCGCCTGGTCGAGGAAGGCAAGAAGCCGGCAGAAGGCCAGCCGGTGCTGCTCGGCATCACCAAGGCCTCGCTGCAGACGCCGTCCTTCATCTCGGCCGCCTCCTTCCAGGAGACGACGAGGGTGCTGACCGAAGCTGCGGTTGCCGGCAAGACCGACATGCTGCAGGGCCTGAAGGAAAACGTCATCGTCGGCCGGCTGATCCCGGCCGGCACCGGCGGCACGATGAGCCAGATCCGGCGCATCGCCACCTCGCGCGACGAGCTGATCATCGACGAGCGCCGCAAGGCGTCTGGCGTCGAGGTCGCCGAGCCGATGCTGACCGACATGGCTTCCGCCGCGCAGTAAGCGCGCAAGAAAGAGAAGATAGAAAAGGGGCCCAAGTGGCCCCTTTTCGCATTTTGGTTCTCTAATCGGATCGGAGAAGAAAACGATGAGCATGAAGACCTGGGCTTCTGTCGACGACTACATTGTCGAGGCTCTTTTCGATGCGGATCCCGCCCTCGATGCCGTTCTGGCGGCCAACCATGACCACGGCCTGCCGGCGATCGATGTTTCGCCGGCACAGGGCAAGCTGCTGTCACTTCTTGCGCGAATGCAGGGAGCTAAGAAGGTACTCGAAATCGGCACGTTGGGCGGCTATTCGACAATCTGGATGGCGCGAGCGTTGCCCGTGGACGGCAAGGTCGTGACGCTCGAGCTTGATCCGCACCACGCCAGTGTCGCGCGGTCGAACTTTGAACGCGCAGGGGTGTCGGACCGGGTAGAACTGCGGGTCGGACCGGCGCTTCAATCGCTTGCGGCGTTAGGCGCCGAGAATGCCGGGCCGTTCGACTTCATCTTCATCGACGCCGACAAGCCGAACAACCCGCACTATCTGTCCTGGGCCATGCGTCTTTCGAGGCCGGGGACCGTCATCGTCTGCGACAATGTCATCCGTGACGGCGCGGTGGTGAATGAAGATGGTCGTGACGCCAATGTCGAAGGGGCACGCGCGGCGTTTTCGTTCATCGGCGGCGACAAGCGTCTGGAAGGCACCGCGATCCAGACTGTTGGCGCCAAGGGCTATGACGGCTTTGCCATAGCGATCGTCAATTGAATTTGCGCGGTGAGTGGCCGGACATGCGATCCGGCCGACGCCCGCTGATCAATCGAAAAACGCTTCCACCACATTGCGCCTGCCCAGCATGAAGGCGTCGGCGACGTGCTGCAGGGGCGCGAGGTCGACGTCGGAGGTGCCGGCGCGCACGATCTCGGCGAATCGCTTGTAGAGCATCGGGTATTCCGCTTCCGGCTCCTCGTGAACGACGCGGCCATCGACAGCGAGCTTCGAGCCGCCGCCAGAAAGCGCCATCGATCCGGCCTCGGTGTCGGCCAGAATGTCCCAGCTCTGCGGGCCGGTCTGGCGCCAGTCGAGTTCCATCGTCACCGGCAGACCGTTCGAAGTGCGGAAGGCGATATGGGCGGCGATTGGAGCCGCGCGGTTTTCGGGGAAATCGAGCTCTGCCGAACTGATGAACATTGGCGGCAGGATGTGGGTGGCGATCGACAGTGCGTTGATGCCGGGATCGAAGACGCCGAAGCCGCCCGGTGCCCAGATCCACTCCTGGTTCGGATGCCAGCGGCGGACATCTTCCTTCCAGATGATGGCGGCCGATCTGATTTTGGTTGAACCGAGGAAAGCGCGAGCCGCCTCGACAGCCGGCGCATAGCGTGAATGCCAACTGGCGAACAGCGAGACGCCGTTCGCTGCCGCCAGCGCCTTCAGGTCCTCGACCTCGCTGACGGTCGCGCCCGGCGGCTTTTCCAGGAAGACATGCTTTTTCGCCACCAGCGCCGTGCGTGCGGCGTCATAACGGAACTGCGGCGGCATGCACAGCGACACCGCCTCGAGCTCCGGCACCGCGTCGAGCATCGCCTCGATCGTCGGGAAATTCGGGATGTCTTCGACTTTGCCGTGGCGGCTCGCTGCGGCGACCAGGCGATAATCCTGGTCCTTCGCCAAGGCCGGCAGGTGCTGGTCGCGGACGATCTTTCCCACGCCGACGATGCCGAGCTTGATGGGACTAGAGGACATGGGAGCTCCGCAGGTTGAGTGTGCTTGGTTTTACCAGAGGTCGCTTCTTAGCAGAGAACTTGTGTCGGGCAAGTCGCCGGGCTTTTGTCGCCGGCCGTGAGATCGACCGGGATTCAGATCTCTTCAGATCGGCACATCGAAGGTCACGATCGACACTTCGCCTTCGAGCGCGCCCTGATAGGCGGACAGATGCGGCTCCTCGTCGGGCACGCCGTCCAGGTCACCGATCTGGTCGAGCTCGGCCTCGGCGTAACCTTCCGCGGCAAGTGATTCGAGAGCGCGGCGCACCGCCGAATCGTCGTCCGGGGCGACCAGCATCACATGCACGCCTTCCGGCTTGCCGCCTTTGCGCTTCCACACCCGGCCGGTAATAATGGTGACCGGGCGCTCCTCATTGTCATTCACGGGTTCGTACCTCCGGGCGAGGGGTTTTGGGCTGTTCATGCCGCCTTTTCGCACGAAGCACGGCGTGGAAACAGCCGCAAGCCGGTCACTTTCTGCCTTCCTCTTGAAAAACGGCGCAAGAAAATTACATGCGTTTTTCGCATGGCTGCCAAACCTCGGGTTCAGCGCAATATTTGCCGCTCCGGGGTTGACGGACAGTGGCCACACGAGTAGAAGCCGCCCAGTCAGAACCGATGTGAGGCTCTCGCTTCCGAAGCGACACGCTTTGGAGTTTGCCTCAAACAGGGTTCGTTTTACGAGCGAAAAGACATTTCCGGCGTGCATGAAGCGGCTTCCGCTTCCTCTGCCATTTGTTCGGGCAAGACCGCGAGGCGCGGTTTGTGGCCCGAATTTGCGTATGGAAATGACGCTTTGAGCGGCCCTGACCGGGCAAGACACGGAATTGAGAGACAAGAGGGTTTAATGCCTACCGTCAACCAGCTGATCCGCAAGCCGCGCATTGCGCCGGTGAAGCGCAACAAGGTCCCGGCCATGCAGCAGAACCCGCAGAAGCGGGGCGTCTGCACGCGCGTCTACACGACGACGCCGAAGAAGCCGAACTCCGCGCTGCGCAAGGTGGCCAAGATCCGCCTGACCAATGGTTTTGAAGTGATCGGTTACATCCCCGGCGAAGGCCACAACCTTCAGGAACACTCGGTGGTGATGATCCGCGGCGGCCGCGTCAAGGATCTTCCGGGCGTCCGTTACCACATCATCCGCGGCGTGCTCGACACGCAAGGCGTGAAGAACCGCAAGCAGCGCCGTTCGAAATACGGCGCCAAGCGTCCGAAGTGACCGAAGCGTAGCCAAGGTCGTTCCGGACGGCGTCAAGCGACGATCCGGGATCCAGGCCACCGCGTAGAATTGAGGCAGAGAAAAAATGTCCCGTCGTCACAGTGCAGAAAAGCGTGAGATCAATCCGGACCCGAAGTTCGGCGACCTGATCGTCACCAAGTTCATGAATGCCGTCATGTATGATGGCAAGAAGTCGGTTGCCGAGACCATCGTCTACGGCGCGCTCGACCAGGTCCAGTCCAAGACCAAGCAGGAGCCGGTCACCGTCTTCCATCAGGCGCTCGACAATGTCGCGCCACATGTGGAAGTGCGTTCGCGCCGCGTCGGCGGCGCCACATACCAGGTTCCGGTCGACGTGCGACCCGAGCGCCGTCAGGCATTGGCCATCCGCTGGCTGATCGCCGCCGCCCGCAACCGCAACGAGACCACCATGGTCGATCGCCTCTCCGGCGAGCTGATGGACGCGGCCAACAACCGCGGCACCGCCGTCAAGAAGCGTGAAGACACCCACAAGATGGCAGAAGCCAACCGCGCTTTCGCGCACTACCGCTGGTAAAGCGCGAACGAGACTGAAGAGGCACCTCCCATGGCCCGCGAATATAAAATCGAAGACTACCGCAATTTCGGTATCATGGCGCATATCGACGCCGGCAAGACGACGACCACCGAGCGCGTCCTCTATTACACGGGCAAGTCGCACAAGATCGGCGAAGTCCACGACGGCGCTGCGACCATGGATTGGATGGAGCAGGAGCAGGAGCGCGGCATCACCATCACGTCGGCCGCCACCACGACCTTCTGGAAGGGTCGCGACGGCAAGATGTATCGCTTCAACATCATCGACACCCCCGGCCATGTCGACTTCACCATCGAGGTCGAGCGTTCGCTGCGCGTGCTCGACGGCGCCATCGCGCTGCTCGATGCCAATGCCGGTGTCGAGCCGCAGACGGAGACCGTCTGGCGCCAGGCCGACAAGTATCGCGTGCCGCGCATGATCTTCTGCAACAAGATGGACAAGATCGGCGCCGACTTTTACCGCTCGGTCGAGATGATCGGTTCGCGCCTCGGTGCGCATGCCGTCGTCATGCAGTTGCCGATCGGCGCCGAGACCGAGTTCAAGGGTGTCGTCGATCTCGTCGAGATGAACGCGCTGGTCTGGCGCGACGAGACGCTGGGCGCTGCCTGGGACATCGTCGAGATCCCTGCCGACCTCAAGGCTCGTGCCGAAGAATACCGCGAGAAGATGATTGAGGCCGCCGTCGAAATGGACGAAACGGCGCTCGAGAATTACCTCGAAGGCAAGATGCCGAGCAACGACGAGATCCGTGCACTCATCCGCAAGGGCACGATCGCGGTGAAGTTCTATCCGATGTTCTGCGGCTCGGCCTTCAAGAACAAGGGCGTGCAGCCGCTGCTCGACGCCGTCGTCGAATATCTGCCGTCGCCGGCCGATGTCCCTGCCATCAAGGGCGTCGACGCCAAGACCGACGCCGAGATCGAGCGTCATGCCGACGACAACGAGCCGCTGTCGATGCTCGCCTTCAAGATCATGAACGACCCGTTCGTCGGTTCACTCACCTTTGCCCGCATCTATTCGGGCAAGCTCACCAAGGGCATCTCGGTCGACAACACCGTGAAGGGCAAGAAAGAGCGCATCGGCCGCATGTTGCAGATGCATGCGAATTCGCGCGCCGACGTCGAAGAGGCATTTGCCGGCGACATCGTCGCCCTCGCTGGTCTCAAGGACACCACCACCGGCGACACGCTCAGTGATCCGCTGCATCCGGTCATCCTCGAGCGCATGGAATTCCCCGATCCGGTCATCCAGATCGCCATCGAGCCGAAGACCAAGAACGACCAGGAAAAGATGGGCCTCGCCCTTCACCGCCTGGCCGCCGAGGATCCGTCCTTCCGCGTCAAGACCGACGAGGAAAGCGGCCAGACCATCATCTCCGGCATGGGCGAACTTCACCTCGACATCATCGTCGACCGCATGCGCCGCGAGTTCAAAGTCGAGGCCAATGTCGGCGCACCGCAGGTGGCCTACCGCGAGACGATCACCCGCAAGCACGAGCAGGACTACACGCACAAGAAGCAGACCGGCGGTACCGGCCAGTTCGCCCGCGTCAAGATCCTGTTCGAGCCGAATCCGGAAAGCAGCGAATTCGAGTTCGAAACCAAGATTGTCGGCGGCGCTGTGCCGAAGGAATACATCCCCGGTGTCGAAAAGGGCATCAACAGCGTCATGACCTCGGGCCCGTTCGCCGGCTTCCCGATGATCGGCGTCAAGGCGACGCTGATCGATGGCGCCTACCACGACGTGGACTCGTCGGTTCTGGCCTTCGAAATCGCCGGCCGCGCCTGCTTCCGTGAAGCAGCGCCCAAGCTTGGCGTGCAGTTGCTCGAGCCGATCATGAAGGTCGAGGTGGTGACGCCGGAAGATTACGTCGGCAGCGTTATCGGCGACCTGAACGGCCGTCGTGGCCAGATCCAGGGCCAGGAGGCCCGCGGCGTCGCGGTGGTCATCAACGCGATGGTGCCGCTCGCCAACATGTTCAAATACGTGGACAACCTTCGCTCGATGAGCCAAGGCCGCGCGGCCTACACGATGCAGTTCGACCATTACGAGCCGGTCCCGACCGCGGTCGCCCAGGAAGTCCAGAAGAAATACGCGTAACTCGAAACGAGTTGCACCAGTAACTTAATTCAAGGCCCGCACGGGCTGGCAGGAATGGAGAGATCACATGGCAAAAGGTAAATTCGAGCGCACTAAGCCTCATGTGAACATTGGCACGATTGGTCACGTCGACCATGGCAAGACGTCGCTGACGGCGGCGATCACCAAGT
>NZ_JAMYLM010000047.1:0-14881 GCF_040317995.1 Mesorhizobium sp. M1334 | reverse complement strand
TCTCCTGTCTGGAAGGTTGGCTCAACACCAAATCTTCTCAGACGGGGGCCTCCTCAGGCCAGACCCGCGCATCAGCTACCGCGGCAGCGGTTTAGTTCAATCACGCAAAACCGCTCTTGGGAATCCTCAAAACGCTCCCAGAACTAAAAAACTGCCAAAGTAGTGCTAGGCTAGGAGTCATGCACTTAGACGAACGAACGGAGGATCGGCTCGCATCAATCCTTGACTGAACGCTCCTCGCGCCGAACACCGCAAATCCTGCGATGCCTAATCCACAACTTTCCTCAATCAGCGAGCCAGATCAATGGCTTGCAGATAGTTCACCGGCGATCGGATAGCCCTTTATCGGACCGCCATAACGGCGGGTCAGCCATTCCTCGAACCGCTCCACAGAGAAATTCGGCTCTCGATTGGAAGGCCAGGCTATCTGATACGTATCCTCTGTTTGCACAGACTCGCAAAGCGGTGTCACCAAGCGCCCTGCATCAAGCAATTCGCCCAGTCCGCGAAGATATCCCAATGCCACACCCTGGCCCGCGAGGCACGCCTGGATCACGTTGTAGTAATTGTTGAATCTCATAGTTCGGTGGTTCTTGGGCTGCTCTAAGGAGAATTCTCGCAACCATTGACGCCAGCCTACCCATGATGGGTGTTGAGCCTGCATGTAGAGTAATTCACAATGCAGGAGGTCGGTCACTTTTTGAACGGGGCCGTGCGTCTTAAGATACTCTGGAGAGCATACCGGCGTCATAATATCTGAAAACAGGGATCGGATTCTAAGTCCAGGAAAATCAGGTCTGCCGAATGTGAACATTAGATCCACCTGCCCCGTCGGCTCGATTCCGTGAGGATCGGCGGTCACGACGAAAATCTCTGCGCCGCCAAAGCACTCCCTGAGCTCGGCCACCCTCGGCAAGAGCATAAATGTAGCGTTGGCTGTTGAGGTCGAGAGGACAATCTGTTGCCTCGACCGCTCTTGGATCAAGTCCTCCAGAGCGTCGATGACCTGAGAGGCCGCCGCAGAATAAGCCCTCAGCAGCCGATGACCAGCAGGCGTCAGCGAAATATGCTTGTGTGCTCGGACGAAAAGCGGCTGTCCTAGCCTGCTTTCAAGCTCCATGATTTGTTTGCTGACAGAACTCTGGGACAGCCCCACCTCTTCGCCCGCCATCGTAAAGCTTTCGCAACGGGCGGCTGCCTCGAAGGCCGGTAACAGCCTTTGGATATTCCGATAAAGCGTCTTTGATCTCATACGCCCTGTCGCAACAGTTTGAAGTTGGTTTCTGCCCAAGCATTCCAGTCCGAGGGACAACATCGGCTAACAAGCGTGCTCTGTTGTAACGACGGAATAGGTCGCGAACAACTATCACCGGATCGCAGGCCTGCGCCTGTCCGCCAACATCTGCGCCGATGCAGCCGCTCCCAACGCAGCCCGACGAGCTATATTAGCCTCATGTTCTTCCAAGCCGTCGGAGATCGTCGCTCTGCCTCCCTACCGCAGCTAGACCAGTCTCAGAACTCATTGATCAGAGCCAAATGATGGCAGCTGCTGCGATGCAGACGGCGGAGAAGAAGGTTTGGGCGCGCGGGTTGCGCTGCGGCGCCAATCCTGAGCTGTGCAGAAGCTACCAGGAATAGAGAAGAGGTTCTCTGTGAACGGATGAGCGACGGGATGGTGGCAGTTGTCCGTCCCATTATGTATGACAGCCTCTGCTGATGCGGGGTGCAGTACAGAAATTGATATGTTGTCGCCCCTACACCGCAATCCGTGGACGTCCCGACGCCACCGCCACCACATGCGCCTCGATGAACATGCGCTGGCTTTCGACGGTCGAGACGCGGAATTCGGTGGCGACTTCGATCTCGGCGCTGTCGGTGCCGGCGTCCTTGGCGCGCTCGGCAACGATGGCCCTCACATCGGCTTCGGCGGCGGCGATCGCCTTCACCTCGTCGGTAAAGTCGCGCACGATCTGGCCCGAGGCGAGGCGGAACAGGCCTTCCTGCGGTTGGCTGACGCGGGCTCCGGCCGAGACGCGGACCTGGCCGACGACGGCGCCGAGCGCGTTGGCGACGTCGGTATCGTCCGGCACGATGCAGCCATTTCCGATCAGCGGCGGCAGCCCGGCATAGTGCAGCGGCGCCGAGGCGCCGAGGCCGATCACCGGCCGGTCGAGCGCGACGCTGAGGCGGGCGATGCCGGGATGGGCATCGACGGCGCGCTGCACCAGCGCGTGCGCGACGGTCGCGGCACCGTCCAGCCCGTCCTCGGCGAAGGCGGTCTCCAATATGTATTCGGCGGACCAGCGGGTCAGCGTCACCAGCACGCGCTCGGCGAGCACTTCCGGCGTCACGGCGATGGCCTGGCCGCAGCCGTCGCGCTTGCGTGCAAACAGCTCGGCGCCGAGACGGGCGGTGGCGGCGTCCCAGTTGGACTGTTTGGCGACCACATGGGCGGCATCGGACGGCGTGAAGCCCGAAATATGCACCAGGCCGCGCGACACCAGCCGGTTCAGCGTGGCGTTCTGGGCATTCGAGCTGAGCAGCCGGTCGAGCGCCAGCGGCACCGCGCCGATCGCCTCGTAGAGTTTCGCTTCCGGCGCGGTGAGGCCGGCAGCAAGCCAGTCCGGCACGCCGGTGCGCACCGCGAAGCGGCCGTCCATGCGGCCGGGGTTGGGCGCGCGCAGCTGGCGTTCCAGCTCCGATGTCACCGCCTCGCCATGCACCATGCCGGCCAGCGCCAGCGGCACCAGGCGGCGTGGGCCAAGCAGTATTTTCGGGTTGAGCGCGCCGTCCTCCAGCGCCACTTCGGAATCGCCACCGAGGCCGAAGGTGCGCATGGCAACCGCCTCGACCATGGTGCGGAAGCCGCCCACGGTGGCGCCTTCCGGATCCAGCCGCGGCCGGCCGCTGTCGAGCACGGCGACGTCGGTCGTGGTGCCGCCGATGTCCGACACCACGGCATCGTCGAGGCCGGTCATGTGGCGGGCCCCGACCAGGCTGGCCGCCGGGCCCGACAGGATCGTCTCGATCGGCCGCTGGCGCGCGAAGGCCGCCGACACCAGCGCGCCATCACCGCGCACCACCATCAGCGGGGCCGCGATCTTGCGCGCTTCCAGAAACTCTTCGGTCGCCGCCACCAGCCGGTCGATCATCGAGATCAGGCGGGCGTTGAGAAGCGTGGTGAGTGCACGGCGCGGGCCGCCGAGTTTTGCCGACAGTTCGTGGCTGGCGGTGACCGGCAGGCCGGTCTTCTCGCGGATCAGGTCGCGGGCGGCCAGCTCGTGCGCCGGGTTGCGGGTGGCGAAATAGGCGCAGACGGCAAAGCCCGACACCGAGCCGGCGAGCTCCGGAAGTGCTGCCTCGAGGCCGGAGAGGTTGAGCTTGGCCGCATTGCCGTGCACATCGTGTCCGCCGGGCCAGAACAGCACCGGGTCGGTGCCGAGCGCCGTCTTCAACCCGTCGCGGGCAAGGTCGGCCTCGGAAAAGCCGATCATGATCAGCGCGACGCGGCCGCCCTGGCCCTCGACCAGCGCGTTGGTGGCCAATGTCGTCGACATCGACACCAGTTTTATCGCCGTGGGATCGGCGCGGGATTTTTCCAACACCGCGTCGACCGCGCCGGAAATGCCGACCGCCAGATCATGGCGCGTCGTCAGCGCCTTGGCCTTGGCCAGCACCTTGCCCTTCGGGCTGCCGGTCTCCGACCACAGCACGGCATCGGTGTAGGTGCCGCCGGTGTCGATGCCGAGGAACAGGGGCGTTGGTCTTACCCTCATTGACACTGATAGCTCTGATTGAACTGCATGGTCCGCGCCTCACATAATGCGTAACGGGCTTTAAGTCTCCTTCAGCGGGAGGTCATCAAAAATGCGACCGGCGTCGCAATGGCCTTCTGTCGAGAGCGACGCCGCCCGCACAATCCGTTCGAAGGGGCGAAGACATGCTTATGCCCGCGATTCCGCCAACTTGGCTCGGTATTCCTCATCCAAAATAGAGGGCAGGGGTATCTTTTTGGTTCGCGCGCCGTCAACGGAGATCATTTCACCGCTGACGAAACTCGACTCCTCACTGGCTAGCCAAAGTACGGCGTTGGCTATTTCCTTGGGAGCGCCAATTCTTCCTACTGGATGGAGTTGTCCCAATTCCCGCTCGATTAAACGCCGGTCGGGATGCATCTCGACATATGCACGGTTGAGATCAGTATCGATCCAGCCTGGGCAAACGGTGTTGCAGCGGATCCCGTCCGGCCCAAGGTCGACCGCCAGGCCCAGCGTAAGACCATGAACTCCGGCCTTGGTGGCAGCGTAAGCTGTATGCCAAGGGTTCACCATGTAGCCCTCGACAGACCCGATATTGACGATCGATCCCAACCCGATGCGCCTCATTTCAGGGACCACATACTTGGCCATCAGAAATGGGCCCCGGAGATTGACTGCCATTAGCCGGTCCCAGTCCTCGGCGGTCTGATCGTCGATCGACTTGTGAAGGACCAGACCCGCGTTGTTGACGAGGATATCGATCCTGCCAAATCTCTCGAGAACTTCGTCAACGAATGCGCGAATTGAACCTTCATTCGTGACGTCGAGAGAGACGAATGTGAGCCGCTCTGCGCCGGGCCCGGCGCAGTGATCGTCGCGCAAGTCGCCGATTACAACCGTCGCGTCTTCTTCGGCGAGCCTTTCAGCGATCGCACGCCCGATACCTCGATTGCCACCGGTAACGATGGCAACCTTTCCTGATAGTCGACTCCCCAAAATTTCCTCCCTATCCCGCCGTGAAACCGCCATCTATTGGGATGGCAACCCCTGTGATGTGCCTTGCTCCCTCGCTTGCAAGGAAGACTGCCAAACTCGCTATTTCCATCGGTGTAGCCACACGGCCCTGAGGACTTGAATCGATGTTCCTTTGGAGTACCTCTGCCGCTGTGACCGGCTTGGTATGAGCCGAGACGAGCATCGGCGTGTCCACTGCGCCGGGACATACGGCATTGATGGTGATCTGCTCTTTTGCGTGATCCAAGGCCATAGCTTGAGTCAGCGAAACGACCGCGCCCTTCGACGCGCAATAGGCGGCCAATCCTGGACAACCTACCAACCCCACGTTCGAGGCTATGTTGACAATGCTTCCACCGCCGGTACGTCGCATGGCCTTCACGGCGGCGCGACTGAAGTAGAATACCCCGTTCACATTAGCCTCGAAAGTCTCGCGCCAGGCATCGTCCGATGTCTCGACCGCGTCTCCACGCCGAATGATGCCGGCGCTGTTGACCAGCACGCTGACTTTGCCAAACCTTTGCGAGGTGTTCTCAACCACCCGATTGGCGAAAGCAGAGTCAGCCACGTCGCCGAGCATCAATTCGGCTTGGCAGTTGAGCTTTCTAGCCGAGTCCAGCGCCCGTTCACCTCGTTCGCGATCTCTGCCAACCAACATGAGTGACGCGCCCGTCGCGGCAAAGGCCTCTGCAACGGCCTCGCCTATACCGGATGTCGCGCCGGTAATGATTACCACTCTGTCAGAATGCGTCATGGAATTGCTTGCCCAGCCAAGTGATGCGGCCTGGCGAATATCTTCGTCGGCCAGTTTCTTGATTAAGTCGGCATACCTCTGGTCCGGTTCCTTTCGCAAGCAACCAAAAAATCATGCGGCGAACAAGCTGAAGTTATCGTTGTCGCCTCCTCGTTACAAACGACGGGATCGTCAATGTCCCGGGCTTGATCAGCCAAGCTGGACTCTCGCCTGCTCCAACCCGGCGGATGCCCGTCCGCCTAGCACGATCATGAGTCTCAGTTATGGCGCTAAAATTATTACTCATTTGAAGCGCAAGCATCCTCTCCCTACAGATTTCTGGATGCTGGACTCCCAGCTTTCCGGCCGCACTGCCGGTATGAGGGGGAAGGCCGCGAGTGGAGATGCGAGTGCAATGACCGAGAGCAAATTTTCTGGCGGCCCAGATGGCCTCCTGCTGCACGACAACTGGAGTGACTTGCGGCAATTTCGACCGATGCCGGACATCGACTTCAAGAGACTCGATGGCTATCGGAAGGAGCGGCTCAGGGCAGCGATGCGCCACGCAGATGTCGCTATGTGTGTCTTGGTAAGCCCCATCACGATCCGGTATGCGGTCGACTACAACTCATACTCTCTGTTCCAGTCGCACATTCCAGTCACATATCTCTTCTTGCCTCTCGACGGCCCCATTACTCTTCATCAAGGCACTCCTGGCCACCCTTCTTCTGCCGACCGCTTGAGGCTAGGCAGGCCGATGTCGTTTTTCGAGGGTGGCAACGAACTGGCAGAGGGCGCGAGGCTGCTCGCCGATGACATTGTTGCATTCCTGAGCGAAATCGGAACCACCAATCGCAGAGTGGCGGTCGAATACGTAAACCCGAGCATAACCCAGGCGCTTCTGCAGCGTGGATTGGAGGTCGTTGACGCGGTCGACATCGTCGAAGGGGCACGGGTTATAAAATCTGAAGACGAGATAGCCTGCATCCGCTGGGCATGTGCGGTAGCCGAGCACGGTATCGCACGCATGCAGGAAAGTATGGGCCCAGGCGTCACGGAGGCTCAGCTATGGGGCATTCTCAATTACACAAACCTCGCCAACCAGGGAGGCTGGCATGAGGGGCGTATGCTGGCGTCCGGACCGCGCATTAATCCGTGGCTGCAGGAGGCCACCCAACGGGTCATTGAACCTGGTGACCTGGTAGGATTCGACACCGACATGGTGGGCCCATTCGGGTATTTCTGCGACATTTCGCGAACCTTCTACTACGGCAATGATCGGCCTACCGCCCGGCAGCGGCAGCTCTATCAGTTTGCTTATGACGAACTGCAGACGAACATGAAGCTTATTCGGCCAGGGGTCACTATGAAGCAGTTGCAGGCATCTGCCTGGCCTGTGCCCGAAGAATTTCACGCGCAAGCTTACAGTTGCTTGATACACGGCGTCGGAATGTGTGACGAATATCCGCAAGTCAAACCGTTGTTCCGCGGTGCGGTGGCTTACGATGCCACACTTGAGCCGGGCATGGTGATCTGTGTTGAAAGTTACATCGGGGCGGTCGGCGAAAGAGACGGTGTGAAGCTTGAAGAGCAGCTGCTGGTCACTTCCGACGGTTACGAACTGCTCTCAAATTACCCGTTTGAAGAACGTCTTTTGAGCTAGGAGCTGGGGGGTGATCGATAAGCGCGGGCAAAACGCTGGAGCAGTCTTGCAGCGCAAAGCATCTCGATCCTCAGCAGACGAAGGGAAAGACTGACCAGCTGCAGGAGATGGCGAGTTGGGCCAACAGAAACTTGTGGGCCGTAGGATCCTGATCGGTTCAGATGATAGCGCTTTCGCTTTCCGGCTGAGCGACGCACTCGGCGCGGCGGGCGCTGAGGTCATCTATCCTGCGAATACGATTGAGGACATTCTAGACATGATCATGTCCTCATCGCGAATCGACGCCGCCATACTCGGCCTGTCGGTGCAGGGTGAAGTCACGTTCGTCGCGGCCGAGAATCTGGGTCGACGTCAGATCCCGTTCGCATTTCTAATTCGCCAAAACGCACCGGATATCCCCGAGGAATTCGAGGACATCGTTCAGCTCGAAACGTCCGGCAATCTGAGCAATATGGTTCGTCTTCTCCAAACGCTCATTATTCGAGCGCATCGCATCCGGGGTCGCGGAGAAGGTCTTGGCATTGGTGAGGCTTGAGGCGCTGCGATCCTACTCGCCAGGCGCGATTGACGCCGCGTCGCAGTCGGCAAAGGAATGCCACCGACGGCAGATCGCAGTTTTCACCGTATCCCGGTGTCAATCGTATTGTGGAACCATGACTCACAGTTATCCGGCCGGCGACTAATACTCATTTGAAGTGCGTCGCCAGTGGGCGTTATCTCACGCCAAGGGGAGCCATGCCCGGTGAACGAGCGGATACCAAAAGGGGCGGCCGCGCGATCATCTCTCCAGAGATGGGTTCGGAATGAAGGTTACCCGGATTGGGGGTTTTGAGGAATGTCGACTTTCCGCGACATCTGCGAGGCCCGTTCGCTTCCGCATACAAGCGATGATAGCTGGGGAGGCGATATAACCGGGGCGGCTTGCGACCATCTTGGGGCGACCGTCAGGCCAAATTTGTTTGAGGGGTGTAGCTGGGTGAACGAGATCTCTGACGAAAGTCACTATGATCCGAAGAACCCAATACGCGTCAGGGACGGCCACGTCCCGCTCCCGATTGGACCTGGGCTTGGTTTGGAAGTTGACGAAGCGATGTTCGGCGCACCCATAGCAGAGTTTTAAGCCCATTTATCAGCGGAGCTGTAAGTTTCAACAACCTACCAGCACAACAGAAGAGGAGAAAATCATGCCTGTTATACACATTGAGACGTTCAGGGCAGACGACGATAAGAAGGCACATCTGGCTAGCGAAATCACAAAGCTGTTCTGCGAACAGATGAACTTGAAGCCAGAACAGATTCACGTGGTTTTCGACGAATATGAACCCAACAATTGGGCTACTGGCGGGAAGCTTTGGTCGAGAATGTGACCGGATCCCCGTCGCAGGCGGCCCGCGACTAGATGTCCGGCGGCAGCCGACAGATATGCTTGCGCGACATCCTTAGCGCCGGCGCTGCCCGGCGACGCCGAGCGGCGCAAATCGCTCTATCCGGGGTTTGCGGATCCGGTTTGAACCTAGGGAAATCAGGCAAACGACAACTCATGGAATGGGTCACGGTGATCGGTTACTTGGCGGCACTATGCTCTGTCAGTGCGTTTACGCCGCAAGCTTGGAAGATCATCAAAACCCGCGACACCGGTAGCATCTCGGCTCCCATGTACGCAATTAATGTGGTGGGATTTGCGCTGTGGCTCGCCTTCGGAATACTCAAGAACGAGTGGGCATTGATCATCACTAACGTGCTCATCCTGGCTCTCTCGGCCTTCATTCTCGTCATGACGCTGCTTCCTCGCACGACGAAGAATGCCGTTGCCGACGCCCTCAATCCCGCTTCTGCACGCGCCGGACGGTCAGATGAGCAGGCCGATCCTGCCAATCGGGAGATGAAACACAAAGGTGACGTCCATCGCTAGACACGAAGGCGACGGACGGATGGCGGCCATTTAACGGGCTGCCACCTCGTGTCCTCGGCAACTCGAATCTGAAATCGTGCGAGAGGGATACGCAACACGTGGAACTTCGCGGCAAACAGACCTAGTCGGCCCGGAAACTGCGCGGGCTTGCTCCTGAACTCCAGCTTAGATCGGACGTTCAGCGGCGGGCAAATTTGCCGGCACAGGCGTGCACGTGGACGATGCTAACCCACTGTAATCATGACCTGTAGTTATTGCGCCCTCAACAAAAAGGCAATTGCGTTTAGCGGTCTGATCGATGAGCATCGATGGCAGTAACTCAATCCGTCTCATACTCGGCATTTGCGCCGAGCGGTTGCGCGAGAGAGATGGCGTAGGACACCGACTAGATGTCCGTCGGGACGAGAAAACTAAAGAATCGAGCATGGTGCTCGATACCTAGGGGAGAACAAAAATGAAACTTAAGCTCGTCTTCGCGACGCTCGCGCTAACGGCATGCTGTACTCTGACCGCTCGCGCCGATCAGGTGAAATATGGCTGGATCGGTGGGGTAAACGAAGAACTTTTCCAAGGCTATCTGGTCAGAGACGGCCTACGAGAGCTCGGGTATGACGTCGAAGAGCAGCCCGAACAGGTTCAGGTTCCACTCGCGCATACCGCGGTAGCCGCCGGCGATCTGCAGTTCTATCCGGCGCATTGGACGCCATTGCACGATGCTTTCTGGAAGGGAGCCGGGGGCGACGAGAAGCTCATGCGCGTCGGCACCCTCGTGCACGGGGACATTCAAGGGTATCTGATCGATAAAAAGACCGCGGACGCGACCGGAATCAAGTACCTTGAGGACCTGAAGGATCCGGAAAAAGCGAAGCTTTTTGATATCGACGGCAATGGCAAGGCGGATCTTTTTGGCTGCGACCCGGGCTGGGGTTGCGAACGTGTCATCGAACATCAACTCGATGCGTATGGTTTGCGCGACACCGTCGAGCATAAGCAAGGTGGCTATTTCGCAATCATGGCGGATGCCATCGAACGCATCAAGGAAGGCAAGCCGACGCTATACTATACTTGGATCCCTGGATGGATCGCGGGCGTGCTCGTCCCCGGAAAGGACGTCACATGGCTGAATGTGAAGTCGACCTCTCTTCCTGACGGCCAGACCGGAAGCACTGAGATCCAAGGCCTTGGTAATCTTGGGTTTCCGATCAACGACACCAAAGTCATCGCCAATACCACTTGGCTGAAAGCCAATCCCTCGGCAAAGAAATTCTTCGAGGAGCTAACGATCCCTGTGTTAGACGTGAGCGCCGAGAACAAGCTGATTTATGACGGCGAGAAAAATCCCGACCAAATGGCAAAACATGCCACGGACTGGATAACTGCTCACAAGACCCAGTGGGACAAGTGGATTGCGGACGCGAAAGCCGCAAAGTAGTTCATAATTTGAGGGCCGGACATTTCGTCCGGCTCTCCACTGTCCTGATGTTCATGCCGGCAAGAAAAGTGATAAGGACAGCGGCGCTCATATTCAACGCCGATGTCTTCGAATATTGGCAACAAGGCGCTGGTCGCGTGAGAAACCAGAACTGGATATTCGAGGCGGCCAGCCGATCACGGCCCGGAAGTCGCGCGGCGAAGCTCTAGTCGACGGTGAGGCACCAAAGACCGGCAGCCTTGCGGGAGACCGATCGAAATGAACTACCTGGAAAGATTTTCCCTGGCGGGTAAACGCGCCATTGTCACGGGCGGAGCCCGTGGCATTGGTCTGGAGATCTGCCGTGCGATCGGCCAGGCCGGGGCCGCTATTGTGCTCGTTGATTTGGATGAGACGGCTGCGCGTTCTGCTGCCTCAAATCTCGCGAGAGAGGGTCTCGCAGTCAGTCACAGGTTTCTTGATGTAACAAGGTCTGCCGACGTTACGGCTCTCGCTGACGATTTAAACAAAGAAAGTCCAATCGATATTCTCGTCAATAATGCCGGTGTTGGACCAAGGGCCGAAGCACTCGAGACCCTGGATGAGGTGTGGCTGAAAACAATGAGCGTCAACTCCGATGCGCCTTTCTGGTGTTCTCGCGCATTTGGACGCCATATGACTGAACGTGGTTCCGCAACATCGTCAATATTGGGTCCATGTGTGGTCTGATCGTGACCCAACCGCAAAACAATACCTGCTATATCGCCAGCAAAGGGGCGCTTCACATGATGACGAAGTCACTTGCTTGCGCCTGGGCAAAATTCAACGTTCGAGTAAACGCAGTTGCGCCCGGTTACATAGCAACTGACATGCTCGACCGGTTCAAGACCGACAATGCCATATGGCACGATCGGTGGATTCAACAGACCCCACTGGGACGCATGGGAACGCCGGAGGAAATCGCTTCAGCTGTGCTTTATCTCGCCAGCGACGCTTCCAGCTACTGCACGGGCACGATTCTGTCAGCCGACGGTGGATATACGTCCTTGTAGTCGGCAGGACATGGGCCACAATTCCCGATGGGTGGCGTCGCCGATAACAAGAATGACGGCCGAAACAAGTCGGGCCGGAACCCTATGGCGATCGATAGCGGATCGAGCTGGGAAATAACTCCCTGGCAGCCGATTCATCAAGATCGGTGGCTGGCCTGACAATGTTTCTATGAGCGGCTGTCAGGGCAGAGGCGCACCCAAATAGAAGAAGAATTCTGAAGCGGAGGTAATTGATGTCGAACATTCTGCCGCCCCAGCTGGCACGGAAGATGTACTCCGACATGTTTCGAATTCGTCAGTTCGACACGAAGGTGGTCGAACTTGTCGACGACGATCTGATTCCTGGCAGCTGTCACGAATATTGCGGGCAGGAGGCCGTCGCGGTCGGCGTCTGTAGCGCGCTGTCCGACAAAGACATCCTGACGAGTACCCATAGAGGGCATGGCCATACACTGGCCAAGGGAGGCAACGTCGGAAAAATGTTTGCGGAACTTTTCGGCAGGTCCACCGGCTACAACAAAGGCCGCGGGGGCTCCATGCATATTGCCGACGTTTCATTAGGCATTTTTGGTGCAAATGGAATTGTAGGTGCAGGGGCTCCGATCGCCTGCGGCGCGGCACACAAGTTCAAAGCAGCTGGCGAGCCGCATGTCGCGGTGTCGTTTTTCGGCGACGGCGCCATAAATCAAGGCGTCGTTCACGAGGCGATGAACCTTGCGGCAATCTGGCGCCTGCCGGTTATCTTTGTCTGCGAGAACAACTTGTACGCGATGACCACGCCCCTTCGCGACGTGACCATCCTAGAACTGTATGTGCGTGCGCAAGCCTATGGGATGGCGAGTACGAAAGTCGACGGTATGGATGTAGGCGCCGTATTCGAAGCGACCCTTTCTGCTGTTGAACGCGCACGGTCCGGTGGGGGCCCGAGCTTCATTCAATGCGATACCTACAGATACTTTGGCCATTACTCCGGCGAACGTCACATGAAAACGACCTACAGAACCCAAGAGGAAATCGAGAAGTGGAAGGAACGAGACCCATTGGATTTTTGGGCCGACCGTCTGATCGGTGCCTCAATCTGTTCGGCTCAAGATATTCAGCGCATGAAGCGAGAGGTGGATGAGCAAATTGCCGAGGGAGTAGAGTACGCTCGCCAGAGTCCAACGCCATCGTCGCAAGATGCGCTGGAATACATGTACGCTGTCACCTATCCGTACACCCCCGCCCAGGGAGCAGAGCAGTGAGACAGCTTCGTTTCCTTCAGGCCATGAACGAGGCCTACCGACAGGTCATGGCCGAAGACAAATCGGTGATGATCCTTGGTGAGGACATAAGGGGCGGCATTCGAGGCGAAACCAAAGGCTTGCACGCTGCCTTTGGCGACGACCGCGTTCTGGACACGCCTATCTCGGAGGCAGGATTCACCGGCTTCGCCACAGGCGCAGCGCTGGCCGGATTGCGCCCGATAGTCCAGTTCCAGGTTCCGTCTTTGATTTATGTTGCCTTTGATCAGTTGGTCAACCAGGCAGCGAAGATGAGGTTGATGTTGGGCGGCCAGGCAGATCTGCCGATTACGTACACCATCATGGTTTCCGGAACGAGAGGCGGCAACGCGGGCCAACACTCCGACAACCCTTACCCATATCTGGTACATGCCGGCTTCAAGGTGGTCTGCCCGTCCACCGGCTATGATGCGAAGGGGCTCATGATCCAAGCGATCCGCGAACAAGACCCCGTCGTATTTATCGGGTCCGCGATGTCTCTCCCGCAAAAAGGCGAGGTGCCAGAGGAAATCTATACGGTGCCCCTGGGCAAGGGACAGGTTAGGCGGCCCGGAACAGACGTAACTGTTGTGGCTGTCGGACATCTCGTTCCTGAGGCGCTCGCGGTGGCCGAGTCATTGTTCGAACAGCGGGGCGTAAGTGTGGAAGTCTGGGATCCCCGCACTTTGCTGCCGTTTGATCGAGACGGCCTGCTGGAGAGCGTGCGCAAGACCGGACGCGTCGTAATTTACGATGACACAAACCGCAGCTGCGGCTACGCCTCGGAAATAAGTGCGGTTCTGGGCGAACACGCCTTTTCATCTCTGATTGCGCCTATCAAGAGGGTCACGCGTGCTGACATCCCGCTTCCGTATAATCCCGAACTTGAGGCTGCCGTCCTACCTTCTCCAAAGCAACTGGAACAGGCGATCTGCTCTGTATGGAGTTATTCGAAATGATCGGTATCAAAATCCCCAAAATGGGCGCGGCCACGGTGGAAGTCGATCTCACGAAATGGCACGTTTCCAAAGGTTCGGCCGTCTCGCCCGGCCAGGTCATAGCGGAAGTGGAATCTGAAAAGACGACGATTGAGATTGAAGCGCAGCATGCTGGTGTGATTGAGGAGATTTGCGTTCCGGAAGGGTCAGCGACTGAAGTCGGCGTAGTCATCTGCCGGCTGCGCCCAACGTGATGCATTTCCCATTTGCTGAAATCTGCCACGCGCAGTCGGACGGCGCATGAGGCAATGACACCAGACCCACTGTAATCGCAGCTCCGGTTCAGAATCGTGATGGCGCAGGCATCGTATGCATGGATACCCAGAAAACTATGTCGGCTGACGGTCGTACGATGCAACATCGCGATATTGATGGCATGGCGGGCAGCTTCGGCCTGAAGGATCACGTCGTGGTTATTACAGGGGCGGCCGGCGGCCTCGGAACCGCACTTGCGAAACGGTTCTATCGGGAAGGTGCTCGACTGGCGTTGGCCGACTTCAATAAAGAAGGGGTATCGAAATTAGCGTCGGAATTGGATGCCACTGGTGAACGGGTGATATCTGTTGCCTACAATGCGACAGAGCCCTCCGATGCCGATAGGCTCGTTTCCGAGTGCATCTCTGCCTTCGGACATATCGATCACCTGGTGCCGGCCGCGGGGATTTTTGAAAGCCAGGCCATTGCCAATATGACGGACGAACAGTGGCGAAGGACAATGGCGATTAATCTCGACGGACTGTTCTACATCTGCAGACGAGCCATTCCATTTATTGCGGATGGCGGCACTATCGTGACTATTGCATCAGGTGCAGCACATTCGGGATCGCCCGGGCATGTACATTACTCGGCATCAAAAGGCGGAGTGCTAGTTTTTACGAAATCGTTGGCGAAAGAGCTTGCCCCGAAAGTCCGAGTGAATGCTGTCTCTCCCGGTACGATCGATACAAAAATGATCAAGGAGTTCATGAGGGAAAACGTAAGCGCCTTGCCGACCGCCTATGGATTTGGGCTTGACGTTTTCCGGAATCGCCAGGGCATGAGTTCCTCGATCTGGCTCTGCGGATGGCCGTTGATGATG
>NZ_JAMYLM010000046.1:0-16664 GCF_040317995.1 Mesorhizobium sp. M1334 | reverse complement strand
CGCCCGCCATCCCGCGGTTCAGTTCAATCAGGCTTCAATGTAGTCGCGACCCGTGCGAGCCCGTACCATCGCGCCCGCGACCACACAGAACCCTCCAGATTCAAGATGCTGGCTGGACGGAGGCCAGCATCTGATGACGCGAGCCCTTTCGAACGATCTTCGTAAGCGTGTTGTTGAGACGGTTGGCGCCGGCGAGAGCTGCCGTGCGGTGGCGTCGCGCTTTGGTATTGCAGTTTTCTCGGCGGTGAAGTGGTCGCAGCGTTACCGTGCCACCGGCTCGGTGGCGCCAGGCAAGATGGGCGGGCACCGCAAGCGGGTACTGGAGCCGCATCGGGCCTTCATCGTGGAGCGGATCAACCAGACCTCTGATTTGACGCTGCATCGGCTGAAGGACGAGTTGGCCGCACGCGGGGTGACGATCTCGCACAATGCGGTCTGGATGTTCTTGAGGCGCGAGGGCCTGAGCTTCAAAAAAAACGCTGTTCGCTCTTGAGCAGGCCCGGGCCGACATTGCCCGTCGCCGCCGGCGCTGGAGGTCTGGCAGGGTCGCCTCGATCCGGCGCGTCTGGTCTTCATCGACGAGACGTGGATCAAGACCAACATGGCCCCGCTTCGCGGCTGGGGGCCAAAGGGGCAGCGCCTGCGCCGCTTCGCCCCGCACGGCCATTGGCGAACCCTGACCTTCCTGGGCGCGTTGCGCTACGACAAACTCACCGCGCCATGTGTCTTCGACGGCCCCATCAACGGTGAATGCTTCCGCGCTTATGTGCGTCAGCAACTGCTCCCAACCCTGCGGCCCGGCGACATCGTGATCATGGACAATTTGGGCAGTCATAAATCCGCAGCCATCCGTCATGCGATCAGGGCCGCCGGCGCAAAGCTCTGGTTCCTGCCGCCATACTCGCCCGATCTCAACCCGATCGAGCAGACTTTCGCCAAGATCAAGCATTGGATGCGACACGCCCAGAAGCGCACCGTGGAAGACACTTGGCGCCATCTCGGCACACTCGTCGGCACCATCAAGCCAGACGAATGCGCAAACTACTTCAACAACGCTGGATATGCTGCCGTCAAAACATGAAAGACTCTAGAAGGTCCGCAGTTAGGGCCGACATGTCGACACGTCGGCCCTAACGGCGGGTCCGTTGGCGCTGTTTTTTTCAGGGGCGAAATTAGCTTGCGAGCCTTGTGCGAGTTGCATCGCTACGGGGGACGGCATCGGGGTCAGGTTCCGTGTTCAATCTTGTGCATCCTGTGGCATGTGCGCCGCGGGGCGAGCCCTAGCCGCCCATATAGGACCCGCCGTTTACGTGAATTGTCTGTCCCATGATGTAGCTCGAAGCGCTGCTGCAGAGAAACGCCACTGCATCACCTACTTCTTCACCGGTACCGAAGCGGCCGGCCGGCGTAATGGACAGCCACTTGTCTCCATTCCGCCGCAGGAGTTCCGCCACCATCGGAGTGTCTATGGTCCCGGGAGACACCGTGTTTACACGTATGTTCGGTGAAAGCTCCCTTGCCAGGGACTTGGTGAACGCCAGGACGCCGCCTTTCGACGCCCCATAGTGAACGTGCTCGGGCGAGCAGCCTTCATGCGCCGCAGAAGAAGCGATGGTTACAATAGTGCCCCCCGGCTTGATATGTGGGATGGAGCGTCTACAGATGTAGAACACCCCATCCAGGTTTATCGACATCGTCCGTCGCCACTGCTCATCTGTCATTGTGGCGAACGGCTGATCCTCAAAGATGGCTGCTGCCGGAACGACGTGGTCAATATGGCCGAACCGATCGATGCATCTCGATACGACAGCATCAGCATCGGATGGTTCGCTCGCGTCGTACCCGATTGCTACCACTCGCTCGCCCATCGCATCCAGAGACGAGGCTAATCGGGTTACGCTTTGTTCGTCATAGTCAGCCAGCAGCATGCGCGCCCCGAGACGATGAAAAGTCCGAGCGATTGCGCTGCCGATCCCACCGGCAGCGCCCGTCAAGATGACGACTTGATCTTTGAGGCTGTTATCAAGCAATTGGATTCTCCCCTGGCAAATCTATGAGTTGCCGTCGCACATGCAGTTAGTGGGCGGCCTTCGCTTCTGCAATCCAACCGTCCCACGTCTTCCTGTTTTTGGAAATCCAGTCCAACGCAGCCTGCTTGATCTGATCGTTCGAGCTCTCACCCTTAAAGATCTTGAGGTCTTCGGCGTTCAGATCGTCAATCGGAATCGCCACAAGCTCAAAGAACTTCTTGGCGGTGGGGTTAGCTTTGACAAAGCTCGTAGCCGCAACGATGCGCTGCTGAATCATTGGAAACCCAAGATTGCCCAGACCGGGAATTATGGTGCTGGCAGACTGGCCGTTGGGCAAGTCGGTCTTCTTCACGTCAAGAAAAACAACGTCTTTCCCAGGCTGCAGAATGCTGGACACCCAAAGCGGCGTCCAAGTGTAATATAGCGTTGGTTTTCCCTCTTTGATACGTTCGATTGCGTCCGGGATGATCGCGAAATAGCCGCCCTGCTTCTCTTCAACGGTGTCGCGCAGACCATACGCGTCGAGGTGGTGCTCAATGATTACTTCGCATCCCCAACCCGGCTCGCAACCGTAAAGGTCAGCTTTGCCATTGCCGTCGATATCGAACAACTTTGCCTTCTCGGGATCCGTCAAATCCTCGATATATTTGATAGCCGAGGCATCTGCGGTCTTCTTGTCGATCAAATAGCCCTGTATATTATCCGCCGAAACATGCCCGAGGCGAGTAAGAACGGCCTCTCCGCCGTTTTCCTTCAGGTATTGGTCGTGGATCGGTTCTGCATAGGCGGCGAAGAAAGTCGCATCTCCTTTCGCGATTGCAACGTAAGCCAGCTGAATCTGCAGCTGAAGGGGATCTGCCACATCATAGCCGAGCTGCCGCAAGCCTTCATCGACGATGTAGGTCTGCATCAGGTTCTCCGTGATGCCATCCCAGGCCGGAATTACCTTCTCGCTCGCAAAGGCAGCCTGCGCACAAAGGACCGATCCCATGAGTATGGAGCAGAACAACGACTTCTTCATGATTTATACTCCCATGTGTTTGGTTTGATGGTGGAGTTCCCTAAGGTCGAATGGCTCTTTGCGCTGTCTCTCCAACTACATCGCCTCCGCTGATATTTCTGGTCTGCGCAAAAGCGTCCGTCGGACTCTTCTCAAGTCTTGCTGAAGGACACTAGGAATGCCAGTTTCAGCCGGAGTCGATTGGTTGGGTCCGAAATGCCACTTCCCTGGATGCGGTTTTAGCACCCCCTGCCGAAACTCGGTTCGGAAAAAAACAAATCGGGCGGTTGAGTTTTTTGGAGAGTGCACTTGGCTGGTTTTTTTGGCAGCCTAGACACACTACCCAGCGACAAATTTGCAAGGAAGCGGCTCGTGCAGCATAGTGAGGTTTTGAAAGGTCGCGCCGACGATGAGCCTACGTCCTGTGACGTTGTCATTGTCGGCGCCGGGTTTGCCGGCATGTACATGCTGCATCTGACTCGCTGCTTGGGCCTTTCGGCTGTCGTGCTTGAGGCGGCCTACGGAGTCGGAGGAACGTGGTTTTGGAACCGCTATCCGGGAGCGCGCTGCGATGTTGAAAGCATGCAGTATTCCTACTCCTTCTCCGAGGAGCTTCAGCAGGAGTGGCACTGGAGCGAGCGGTACGCGTCGCAGCCGGAGATTCTGGCGTATGCGAACTACGTGGCGAAGAAGTTCGATCTTCTGCGTGACATAAAGTTCAACACTCGCGTCCTACGAGCGGTCTTCCAGGAGGAAGACTGCCGATGGCTGCTCTCGACCGATGTCGGAACGCGTTATCGAGCCAAGTGGTGCATTATGGCGACGGGATGTTTGTCCGCTGCCCAGACGCCAAAAATTCCTGGCCTCGATACCTTCAAGGGCCAAATCTATCATACGGGGACCTGGCCCCATGAGCCCGTCAGTCTGTCTGGCCAGAATGTCGGGGTCATCGGCACCGGATCTTCGGGCATCCAGGTGATCCCAGAGCTCGCAGCTCAGGCCAACCATCTGTATGTGTTTCAGCGTACGCCGAATTTCAGCATTCCGGCACGAAACAAGCGGATGGATCCTGAGTATGAGAACTCCTGGAAAACGAATTATTCTGAGCGGCGCAAGAGGGCGCGCTCGATGCCGGCAGGCATCTTATGCGAGCTCGGTGACACGTCTGCACTGGCTGTATCTCCAGAACAGCGGCTCAATGAATATGAGAGGCGATGGGCCGCAGGAGGCACCAGCTTTACGGCGGCATATTCGGATTTGCTGCGCAATGCCGAAGCCAACGAAACCGCTGCTGGATTCGTCCGGGAAAAGATCCGCAGGGTCATTGAAGATCCAGACGTAGCGGAGCTACTGGTGCCGATCGATCATCCCATCGGCGCCAAGCGCATATGCGCTGATACCAAATATTTTGAGACCTTCAACCGCGAAAACGTCACCCTGGTCGACATCCGCTCCAACCCGATCCGCGAAATATCCCCAGAAGGGATAGCGGCAGGCTCCAACTTCCACAAGCTCGACAGTTTGGTGCTGGCGACGGGTTTTGACGCGATGACAGGCGCGCTCAGCAAGATCGACATTGTCGGGCGGGAAGGGCTTACCCTCCGGGAAAAATGGCGGGATGGACCAAATACGTTTCTCGGACTGATGAGTTCCGGCTTCCCGAACCTGTTTATCGTCACAGGACCCGGGAGCCCCTCGGTTCTGACCAACGTCATAGTTGCCATTGAAGACAATGTTGAATGGATCGCTGATTGCATCGCCCATCTGCTCGAACTCCACGCCGATTATATCGAGGCCACCACCTCAGCCGAAGAAACCTGGATGGAACAGGTCAGGCAGGCGGCCGAGGGAACGTTGTATACCCAAGCGAAGTCTTGGTATCTTGGCGTCAACATTCCGGGAAAACCGGCTGTGTTCATGCCCTACGTCGGTGGCGTGCCTGCCTATCAAAAAATCTGTGAGGAAGTAGCTGCCTCCGGATACAAAGGCTTCAGCATTGGGACACCGGCGAAAGCCCTGCACAGTCGCCAGGCCCTCCTCGCATGAGCTCCGCGGTCAAAGGCGGAGGCTGACCCGTGCCGGGCAGTCCTCCGCCGCGATCCCCGCATCGAGGCCCCTCATGTCCATATTGGGCATGGCACACCGTGTTTGAAACCGGCATGAGCGCCAATCAGGAGTAGGTGGCGATGGGAGCGCCCAGAACATCTAGGCGCGGAGTAATGCCTAATCCAGGCGAGCCAGGTGCGATGATATGCCCTTCGGTCACCTCGAACTCGCCGTCTGCAAGCTTTACGGTCACCATATCCCGACATTCCAGAACGCATCGGAGATTCTTTTCGGGAACGGTCTGTCCAAGGTGCACTATGCCGGCGAACGCGATATCCGATCCCACGGTGTCTTGAACGCTGAGGGTGTAGCCGGCTGCGAGGCAGAAGTCCCGATGGCGGCGGCCTTTGGTGAGACCGCCATTCTTGGAAATTTTGAGGCCAATACCATCTGCTGCATCATCGGCAATGATCTGGATGATTGAGGCGTCGTTCGTCGCCAGCTCATCGAAGATGATCGGAATGTCAGTCCGGCGACGCAGCGAAACGCACTCGCGCCACGTTGCACAAGGCGCCTCCAGTACAAAATCCAGCCCTGGCGGCAGCAATCGCAACATTCTCAGGGCCGTCTCAACCGTCATACCGCCGTTAGCGTCCACGAGAAAGAACTCGCCAGGCTTCTTGTCGGCCATCGATGCTGCAATTCGCTCAGCGTCAATCGCCGGATGGTCACCGATTTTCACGGAGTGCCCGGTATAACCCTTCGCTCGGTGTTCCGCGACGCGGCTGCGCATCTCATCAGGATCACCCATATAGATCGACGAGATGATTGGCATGCGCGCGGTCGTGCGGCCGCCTAGCAGCTCGCAAACTGGCATGTCGACGGACTTTCCGAAAATGTCCCAGCACGCGACATCAAGAGCTGTCTTGGCATGTTCGTGACCGACCAGCGCGAAGTCCATCGCCTCATTGATGCGGTCAACGCGGCGCGGGTCGAGACCAAGAAGACTAGGCGCAATATCGGCGATTCCTGAGCGAACACCGAGGGCGTGAGCCGCGACATAGGTCGATCCCCAGGGCGTGCTTTCGCCCCATCCCTCTATACCGGTATTCGTGGTGATGCGCACAATCGTCGCATCGAAGCCGCGGTACTCTCGCCCACCCGAAAGGAGGTAAACGCCGCCAGAATAGGGAAGGTTGATCTGAAAAACGTCGATTTTCTGGATCTTGAGGTCCTGCATTTTTTCGCCTTCACTTTGGGATGACCAGGACCAGCTTGCCGCTGATTTTCTTGGAAAGGAAATCTTCCTGCGCCTGGACTATGTCTTTCAAGGGATAGGTCTCGCCGATGTGGGGCCGTATTTCGCCGCCCTCGATGTAAGACACGAGGTTCTCGAAGACCACGTCCTCTTGGAATGTGCAGCCCAGGAAAGTCAGGTCTTTGAGATAAAGAGTGCGGACATCGAGCTCGACGATCGGTCCGGCAATTGCGCCAGCGACGGCATAACGTCCTCCACGCCTCAGCACGTCCAGTAGCTGTGCAAACTGCGGGCCAGCCGCGACGTCGATGATAACATCAATGGTATCTTTACCTATCACATTGACCAGGTTCTCCCCACGTGGCACCACGCGATCGGCACCGACATCGCGTACCTGAGCAGCCTTGGCTACGCCCGCAACCGCGATGACAGTGGCACCGCGCCGCTTTGCCAATTGGACCGCTGCCGACCCGACGCCGCCGGATGCGCCGGTGATAAGCACGGTCTCGCCGGCCCTCACGTCTGCCCGATGCAACATGCCTTCAGCGGTCGAATAGGCGCAAGGCACCGAAGCCAATTCGACGTCGCTCCAGTCGCATTTGACCTTGAATGTCTCTCGCGATGGCGCTTTCGCATATTGCGCGAATGCGCCGTCGCATTCGGACCCGAATGTCCAGCATTCCCAAGGTCGATGGTCCACATAGGTGCGGAGTAAATTCCGCACGATGACCCGTTCGCCGATGCGTCCATCATTGACCCCCTCTCCAACAGCCACGATGCAACCACAGCAATCCGCGCCTTGAATGCGAGGGAATGACACGGCCGTCCCTGTCCAACTCGCGTCATCATCGTGAGAGGAGTCAAATCCGGTGTAGCCGCCTTCGGAAGTGCCGCTCCTCACTGCCTTGGAATACCAGCCGATTCGGGTATTGATGTCGGTGTTGTTGATCGCTGCCGCAGCAACTTTTATGAGAACTTCGCCAGGTCCTGGTCGAGGCACCGGGAGGTCTGTCTTGAATTGCAGCTTTTCGAAGCCGCCATGTCCGGTCAGGACCACCCCTGACATAGTCGTTGGAATGCTGGTTGTTGGAGACAATTTCGCTGCCCTTCTGTTCATGCTTGTGATCCTTCAGGGATAAAAATCCGCAGGACGGCGGCTGGGGTGCCAACGCGCCTCTCGCTAGTCATTAAGGAAGGCTAAGCTTCGCCATCCGACCCCCGTCGATGGTCCAAACCTGACCTGTCACGAACGACGATTCAGGCGATGCCAACCAAGCCACCAGACTCGCGACCTCTTCGGGCCTTCCGGTGCGTCCTACAGGATGAATTTTGCCAACACCTTGGCGAAAGCCTGCCGGATCTGGCAAGCTCTCGATGAACTCAAGATTCAGGTCGGTATCGATCCACCCTGGCGCAACGGCATTGCATCGGACGCCTTCGCCGCTGTGATCGACGGCCACCGCGCGCGTCAGACCGTGAATTCCAGCCTTGGAAGCGCAATAGGCAGCATGTCTCGGATTGGAGCCGAGCCCCTCGATCGAGCCTATGTTGACAATCGTCCCCCCGACCGCTCGCAAATGGGGAAGTGCTTCCTTGATCATGACGAACGGTGCTGTCAGGTTTACCGATATCGTCCGCTGCCAGTCCTCAAGGCTCATTTCCTCAACAAGGGCTTCCTGCATGATGCCGGCGTTGTTGATCAGAACGTCGATCCGTCCGGCATGGCGCGCAACCGACTGCACTGTGTGCGACGCGGCTGATGGATCGGCGAAATCAACGACGATCCCTTCGAACTCCTGGTCCTCGCCCCGTTGTGCGGTAAATACCCGCGCCCCTTCATCCCTCAAGCGCCGTGCAATGGCCAGGCCGATGCCTGTCCGACCGCCTGTCACGAGTGCAACTTTTCCTGCAAAGCTCATCCCACCGACTTTCCACCATTAACCTCGACAAGCGAACCGCACATGTAGCGGGCGGCGTCAGAGACGAGAAATAGGACCACCTCGGCAATATCCTCGGGCTCCGCAATCCGGCCAAGCGGAACCGTCTTTCCAAGCTCGGCAACCGCCGTTTCGGGGTCGAAGCCGCGCTTGATAAACCCTGTTCGTAGCATAGGTGTGTTGACCTCGTTGGGGCACACGGCATTGACCCGAATGTTCTGATGTGCGTGGTCCATACCCATGCACTGGGTCAATGAAGCGATGGCAGCTTTCGTCATGCAGTATATGGCGTGGTTCGGCCCTGGGCGAACGCCCCAGCATGACGACACGTTGACGATCGCACCTGCGCCCCGATCCGCCATGATCGGAATGGCGCCCCGGCATACACGAAAAGGCGCTTCCACATTCACGCCGAGTGACAAAGCCCAGTCGGCATCTGTTGTGCTGGTCACCGTGCCTCGCGTGATGACGCCCGCGTTGTTGACCACGATGTCCAGGCCACCCAGCGCCGCAAATGCGGCTGCGGATAAACCGTCCGCATAGCTTGCGTCGAGTAGGTCGCCCGGCAGATGCGCCTCCGCGTCAAGGCATGCCACGTCGCGATCCGCGACGGCGACCCTGGCGCCTTGTGCCCGCAGCTGCCTGACGATCGCCGCTCCGATGCCGCCGGCGGCACCTGTCACCAGGGCTGCTTTTCCTACTAAACAACTCATGTTCTTTCCTGCTCGATTTCAGTTGAGGGTCGATCGCTTGCTACTTGGCGAGTTGCCGAAAAAAAATGCCCTCGGCGGGCCTCGAAAAATCAAACTTGAAGTGAAACCCCCATGTCATCGCCATTTTGGTAGCGACTTTGATTGAGCGCTGAATTGGCAAAGATGGATCCGTCAATCAGTCGCACTGCCCGGTGGACATGCCAACGCGGGCCATAAAAACAGTAGCGGACCGAGATCGTTTTGATTGGCGTGCCTGACGCGAAGAGCAAGGCCCGGTTCATCTCATGAAGAGTATCTCCAGCACGCCGGGTGATCGGACGACTTCTCATTCATAATTCCCCAAAAACCTGGAAAGCGGGACCTATGCTGCACGCCTTGAGGCAAGCCGCGGCGGCTGCCCACTTGCAGGCGCTTTGCGTTTGATTTCTTAGTCGTATGCTGACCATGAACAAGGACGATCCCGCCGCTGCCGAACGACGGCACCAAGCTATCGAAAACTCGACATTGGCGAACTCGAAATAAAGTCAAGCGCCAAGCTACTTTTTCGCAGTGGAGCCGACGGCAGCGCGGGCACGGATCGGTTCGATGATAGGGCAGTGACAGAGTGATGATCGTGGCGCGAATGACTCCTTTTTGCGAAAAAAGGCGTTGCAAAGCCGCGAGGGGAAGATGTGCGCGGATCGTGTGTCAGTTTAGTCAACAGGCGCGTGAGACTTTTGCAGTAGGTCATATCATTGCGGTTCGGCAATAGTACCGGTCGGCTCATAGGGGCCAGATAGACTGTTTTGGAGGCCGTTATGACCGCTCAAGTGCAAACGTCTCGCAGGGGAGGGCGGGAAGCGCGGCGAACAATTCGCACCGCGCCGAACTTTGAAATGCTGCCAACGCTCAAGCGGGGTCTGCCGGTGGTCGAACCCATGGACGCCGAGCAGGTCGAGCGCATTCACGAAGCGTCTCTGGCGATCCTGGAAGAAGTTGGCGTCGTTTTCCGAGATCCGATCGCGATCGAGGACTGGAAGCGCGCCGGAGCCGACGTGCGCGCCGACGACCGCGTTCACCTCGACCGCGGCCTGGTCATGGAGCTGATCAAGACCATTCCTTCCAAGGTCGAATATTTTGCCCGCGATCCTGCGAAGAATGTCGAGCTCGGCGGATCGAAGTCAATCTTCGTGCCGATGACCGGCGCGCCCTACATGCGCGACCTCGATGACGTCAGACGAGGCCCGACAATCGCGGACCTCGGCACCTTCCATAAGCTGGCCCACATGATGCCGGCGCTGCATTCATCGGCGCATCACATCGTCGAGCCGATGGACCTCGTCGTCGCGCATCGGCACCTGCATATCACCTATTCGTCGATGAAGCATTCCGACAAGATCTTCATGGGCATGACGACCTCGCCCAAGAATGCCGAGGATGTGCTCGACATGTGCGAGATCCTGTTCGGCAAGGGATTCCTCGAGAATCACGCCGTCACGACCGGCAATTGCAATGGCAATTCGCCGCTTGTGTGGGACCAGGTCATGCTTGGCGCCATGCGCGCCTTCTGCCGACGCAACCAGCCGGTCTTGTGCTCGCCCTTCGTGCTCGGCGGCGCAAACACGCCAGCCTCTACCGCGGCGGCCGTTGCGCAGCTCAATGCCGAAGCGCTTTCCGCGCTCGCTTATACGCAGGTAGTGCGCAAAGGCTGCCCGGCGATTTATGGGCATTATCTCTCGACGGTCTCGATGCAGTCTGGCGCCCCGATGGCGGGAACGCCCGAGATATCATTGATGAACTTCATGATCGGTCAGATGGCTCGTCGCTACAACATCCCCTGGCGCACCTCCAACTTGCTGGGCGGCGCGAAAATCTTCGACGCTCAGGCTGGCTATGAGAGCGCGATGACCATGATGGCCGTGCTGATGTCCGGGGCAAACTACATCTGGCATTCGGCGGGCTGGAACGAAGCCGGCATGCATTGCTCGATTGCCAAATTTGTCGTCGACGCGGAGGTGTGCGACATGGGCTACCGCATGACCAAGGGCATTCAGTGGGACGATTTCGACGAAGCTCTGGCGGCCATTCGTGATGTTGGCCCTGGCGGCCACTACCTCGGCCACCCGCACACCCAGGCCAATTTTGAGCGCGCATTCTTCATCCCAAAGCTCTTCGACAACAATTCGATTGAGCAGTGGAAAGTCGACGGCTCGAAGGACATAAAACAGCGGGCCCTCGAACACGCCAGGCATCTCTTGGGAGAATATCAGGAGCCGAAGCTGGACCAGGCCAAGGATGAAGAACTGCGGGAATACATCAGTCGCCGCTCGCGCGAGATTCCCGCGGTTGAAGCCCTCAACGACGAATATTGAGTTCAGCGATGCGCATAAAGACAATCAACGTATACACGACCCCATTGCCGGTGAGGGGGGGCATCTACCGGATGGCGAGCACCGACGTCCAGTCGCTCGACAGCACCCTGGTGGAGATCGTGACGAATGAGGGCCTTGTGGGTTGGGGAGAGACCTGTCCGGTCGGGCCGGTCTACCAGCCGCACCATGCGCTCGGTGCCCGCGCCGCGGTCGCTGAAATCGCGCCGGGCATGATCGGTTTGGAGGTGGCCTCCATCAGGCTTCTGACGAAGCGGATGGACGAGCGTCTGAATGGACACGGTTATGCCAAGGCCGCCCTCGACATGGCCTTCCTCGACCTTCTCGGCCAGAAGCTCGCCGTGCCTGTCTCAACGCTACTGGGTGGGGCGGTTACGGACCGCGTCCCGTCCTACTATTCGCTGATCGTCGGCCCGCCGGACGAAACCGCCAGGATTGCCGCCGACAAAGTCAAGGCAGGCTATCCGCGTCTGCAGATCAAGATCGCCGGGCGCAACCTCGAAGAGGACGTCGCCACCCTCCACAAGGTCTGGGAAGCTATCGGCTACAAGGCACGCATCGCGGTCGACGGCAACCGGGGGCTGACAGTGGCGTCCGCGATCCATCTCGACAGGCTCTGCCAGGCTATCCCGTTCGTGTTCGAGCAGCCCTGCAACACGATGGAGGAGGTCGCCACGCTCAAGGGTCGCGTGACGCACCCGGTCTATCTCGATGAAAACACGGAAGATTTGAATGCCGTCCTTCGCGCGATTTCCGCAGGGACCGCCGACGGGTTTGGGTTGAAAGTCACGCGTCTTGGGGGCCTCACGAAGATGACCACCGTGCGAGACATGTGTGCGATCCGATCCCTTCCGCACACTTGCGACGACGCCTGGGGCGGCGACATCATCGCCGCGGCCTGCGTGCATCTTGCCGCAACCGTGGAGCCGCGACGCATGGAGGGCGCCTGGATCGCCCAGGAATACATCAAGGGCCATTTCGACGCGAAGCACCCGATCGTCATCGAAAACGGTCACATTGCCGTGCCGCAACGGCCTGGCCTCGGCGTGAAACCAGAGCCCGGCATGTTCGGCCAGCCGGTGGCCACGTACGGATGAACGCACCCGCCAACATCAGCGCCATGAGGTCACTCGCCGCGCCAGAGATTTCGGCCGGCCGGCCGTTTGAACTTGTAGCTCTTGTGCTGCCAGGATTTTCGCACCTTGCGCTCCATGCTTACTTGGAACCGTTTCGTATAGCCAACAATGTATCGCGACTGCCGCTGTTTCGCTGGCGAATCGCCGCCTTGGACGCGCAACCGGTGGCGGGCGCGAATGGCCTCGCAATTCCTGTCGAGGTCACCGTAGACAAGCTGGTCTCCGACCCGAATGATCGTAAACTTGGCCAGCTTGCGGTCTTTGCAGGCGAACCCGTAGAGCGACAACTTGCGCCGCAACTCAGCGGATTCCTGCGGGTGATCGCCCGCCGCGGGATCGCGATTTCAGCAGTCGGCACCGCAACATGGGTGCTTGCGCAAACCGGCCTCCTTTCAGGCAAACGCTGCACGATCCACTGGTCGCGACTCGCCGCCTTTTCGGAGGTATTCAATAAGCCGAGAATCAGCGAATCCCTGTTCGTCAAAGACGGCCAGTACTCGACCTGCGCTGGCGAGTTGGCGGCGTTCGATCTCGCAGTCGATCTGATAGGAAGCCATGTCGGTGACTACATTGCTCAAGAGGTTTGCCGACACGCGATCGTTGAAGGTCAACGCTCAGGTTCGAACCGCCAGACAGGCCCTTCCGGTCTCGCCTTCGCTGGCGTCAGCGACAAGCTTCTGATGGCAATGCGGATCATGGAAGAGAATGTTGAGACTCCCCTTGCGATGAACAAAATTGCCCAAAGGGCCGGGGTATCGCGTCGCCAGCTGGAGCGCTTGTTCGCGTTGCACGTCGGCCAGCCGCCCCTGCGGCACTATCTCCGTATCAGGACCGACCACGCAAAGCGGCTGATAGAAGGCACGCGAATGCCAATCATCGATATAGCCACCGCTTGCGGTTTCGTGTCGCCCTCGCATTTTGCAAAGTGCTTCAGAACCTTCAACGGATTTTCACCCCAGCAATGCCGCACCATGGTGCCCGCTTGGGTTGGGCCGGGCCTCGGGTAATCGACTTCCGTGGCCTTATGGGCCCGTTCCCTTTGACTAGGAAAATATCAGTGGTCAAATACTCCACGAATAGTTGTGTGCGTCAAGTTCTGCAAAAATGGCGTGGCGGTAGCTGTGACGTCGGCGTGTCCGCCGCGCAGCTCCCGTGTTTAGCGGAGCGGCGGACACATGACGGTGCTCAGGCGGCCAATGCCCTCAGGCTCTCCTTCTTGTGCTCACGCAGATGATCCATGTTGAGATAGCGGGTCGCCTCGAGCCAGTTCTCGTGGATCTCCACCGCCAGCGCCCGAACCAGCCGCAGGCAACTCTGCGGGTTGGGGAAGATGCGCACGACCAGGGTGCGCCGTTTGATCTCCTGGTTCAGCCGCTCCAGCATGTTGGTCGATTTCATGTGCTTATGATGGGCAAGCGGCAGCCGATAGAAGCTCAGCGTCTCCTCGATGTTGTCCTCCACCCAGGTGACCAGCTTCGGATATTTGGCCTGCCATTTGGCGATCCACTGCGCCAGGTCGCGCTTGACCTCGGCAAGGTCGCGGCGGTCGTAGAACCATCTGAGCTCCATCAGGCAGTCGTCGTCGACCTTGCGCGGCACGTAGTCGAGCGCGTTTCTGAGGAAGTGCACGTAGCAGCGCTGCCAGACCGCTTCGGGCAGCATTTCGCGGATTGCCGCCCTGAGCCCCGGATGGTCGTCGGAGACGACGAACTCGACGCCGGCGAGCCCGCGATTCTTGAGCCCTGTCACGAACTCGCGCCAACTCGAATGGCTCTCCCGGTTGGCCAGCTCAACGCCCAGAACCTGGCGCCGGCCCTCCCAATCCACGCCGATCGCCACCAGCACCGCCTGGCTGGCGATCACGCCCGCCTCGCGAGCCCGCTCGTAGCGCGCGTCCAAAATGAGATACGGATAGCTTTCCGTGAGCCGCTGCTCAAAGAACGCCTTCAGCGCCTCATCCAGCCGCACCATCGCCTCGCTCACCGTCGAGGCCGAGAAAGCGTGGCCGCACAATTCCTCCGTCACCGCTTTCACCTTGCGGGTCGAAACGCCCTGCACATACATCTCGACCAGCGCCGACACCAACGCCTTCTCCGAACGCTGGTAGCGCTCGAACAACTCCGTCGAGAACCGGCCCGCCCGATCCTGCGGGACCCGCAGCTCCAGAACCCCAACCCGCGTCACCAGCTTGCGCTCGTAATAGCCGGACCGATAGCCAATCCGCTCTGTCGTCCGCTCACCTTTCCCGGCCCCGATCGCCTCCGTCATCTCGGCCTCCAGAGCCTCCTGCACGACAAGCTGCAACGCCTTGCGAAACCCGTCCTCATCCGAGAACAGCAACGCTTTCAACTCACCCCTGCTCAGTCTAGCTTCTCGATTGGTCATGGCACTTCCCCTTCCACGGGAATCGGTGATTGCAACGTCACCAGCGTGCCATGGCCGCTTTCGCCTCAGCGCGACGACCGTTCTCTCTCCAAAACTTTTTGCAGAACCTTCAGGACACTATCCCACGAATTTCTCGTTGTAACGCTCCCAGGCACTTCAGACTGCGCATTTGCGCTGGGTGAACTTCTGGGTGACCGCGCAGGTGAGCAGTTTCACTGTATCGTCTGTGGCAGTCCCCTGTTGAGCTTTCCCATGGAGCACCGCGTTTAACCGGGTTGAGGATCTTCGAGCCCGCCTTCCTGCAAGGCGGTCCGTAATTCAGATCACTTATGAACGTTTGTCGCCGGCAATCAAGATGCCGGACCGCTACGTGTTTCCACAATGAGCATGTCTGCAAAGTACCGCCGTCACATCTCGACTTGTCGACGAGCAGTCTAGCTCTAGTGAAGGCCTTGACCAATCGCGCGTCGCCGCACGCCTGCTTTCGGCCGCAGTGCTCGCTGTGCCACGGATGCGCTTGCTTTGCTCCTGCGCGGGGTTCTCGGACCCTGGGGCGCAATGATAGCATCAGCCCCGGCAGGCTGTTGGATTGCATCCGTACACCTGGCGGAAGCATTTGGAAAAATGCGAGGCCGACGTGAAGCCGCAGGCGATTGCAACCTCGACGATCGGCAGATCAGTCTGCTGGACCAGACGCTTCGCGCGGGCAAGCCTCAAAGTCATGTAGTAGCGCATGGGAGAGGAGGAAACGCAGCGCTCAAAAAGCCGCTCGATCTGACGTCGCGAGCGGCCGACGCATCTGGCAATGTCGTGCAGGGGAAGCGGATCTTCAACATGCTGTTCCATGATGCGGATGATATCGGCAAGCGCCTTTGAGGTCACCATTTCGCTCC
Organism: Mesorhizobium sp. M1334; assembly: GCF_040317995.1. Lineage (NCBI taxonomy): Bacteria > Pseudomonadati > Pseudomonadota > Alphaproteobacteria > Hyphomicrobiales > Phyllobacteriaceae > Mesorhizobium > Mesorhizobium sp. M1334. Next base: position 897 of record NZ_JAMYLM010000046.1, on the reverse strand, counting down.
CGGTGATCGTCCATTGCCTGTCGGACGCCGAGCGCCAGTGCCCGGCCGTCGTATGTCTGCAGACAGCCAGCGCAACCTCGTTGCCGAGATGCTCACTGATAAGGTCCATCACCAGATCGAAGGAGGCAAACTCGCCAGCGCAAGTGGCCAGTTGCGCATCGCGCACAAACAGCCGGTCAGTCACCAGGAGGTGTGCAAATGTCTCGGTAAGTGCCGCCCGCTTGTTCCAATGAATTGTGCAGGCGCTGTCCTCAAGCACCCCGCATTCGGCCAGCAACCATGTCGCGGTGCCCAGCGCTGCAAGCGGAGTGCCAAATCGCTTGCAGAGGCGAAGAATCCTGCTCAAGGAACTCGATGTCTGCTTCTCGACCCGCTCGCAGGCGCAGACGATGACCATACTCGGGCCCTTGCAGGCCTGGATGCTCTCCGCGATTCCGGCAAAGTCGCCGGCGACCGCGAGGCTGAACCCGCTGGCGCATTCAACCGGCTTGCCGTCAGGACTGACGATCGTCCATTCGAAAACCCTTTGGTCGGCAACCGAATTTGCCAGCCGAAGCGGATCGACGAAGGAAGACAGGCCGAGCTGGGAAAAACCCGGAAGCGCAAGAATGGTCACATGGTATGCTTCGTCGCGACTTTCGATCTGCGGCCGGCTGGCGTTCCATCCCCCAATGCGCGAAAGGTCTCCCGCTGAAAATGGCGCATTCATTAAGATCACAGGTCCTTCTTGATAGCGATCAAAAGCAAGGCAGCGCAGGGCATCGCACAAGGCCGCAACGCAACCTCAGGCCCTATTATGCCTGCGCTTCATGAAGTCCTTGGCGGTCTCGACCGCCACGGCTGCGTCGCGGCAATAGGCGTCGGCACCGACGGCCTTGCCGAATTCCTCATTCAGCG
>NZ_JAMYLM010000045.1:0-17094 GCF_040317995.1 Mesorhizobium sp. M1334 | reverse complement strand
GCGTCGCTGACCCCGTGCTTGCGGCACAGATCGGCAACCGATACCCCGGCCTCATGTTCCTTCAAAATTCCGATGATCTGCTCTTCAGAGAAGCGGCTACGTTCATGTCCTGGTCCTCTCGATGGGCCAGAACGAACTTCAAACCGGATTAGATCAGAGGGGCAAGGTCACCTGGAAAGGCCGCTCGCTGCCTCGCTTGTGCAGCGATCCAAAGCGCAACACGTGGCCCTTTGCGAGTTCGTATTCCTCGTTGGATAGTGTCCCACCTGTGCGAACCACAGCCAGTTCCATAGGCTCGCTTGCCACATGCAGGCTCGTTTGATCCGGGTCCCGTCTAACTTCGGCCCAGCGTTCTGTCGTCTTGATCACTGCCACGGCGTGACCGAACGCCTCGTGATCAGCGAAGGTCTTTAACGTCAGGTCGTCATGAGACGTGTGTATTTTCAGCGGTCGGTATCCCAATACGCTGCGCGTCTCGACAGAGCTGATTTTCTCGAGAGGATCGCCCAGAACATTTCACCGAATATTCCATTGCGCAAGAACGCCGCACGACGGTTGGTGACTACAAGCGTCCCGTTGCGCCTGCGATCAATCCCTTACCCAGTATCTTGCCTATCCACCCGTCGAGATGCGCTGAAACGATCTCGCCAGGCTGCGCCTTCTTCATTCGAAAGTAATCGATGTGCCGCATGTCCGACCTTCACTCGTTCAGCTCAGAGGCAGGCGTTCTAAAAAATCGGCGTACCTGCCGGCTCATCCCTGACAGAAACCGCATTTGCATCACCGTCTCTGCTTAGGCGGTAGTTGTTTCGGTAACGCAGGAACAAATGCTCAACCTGATCGACCCGGAAATACCGCTCGGCAGCGGTCTTGCTGGTCGGTTTGTCCCGGCGGGCAAGCTCGTCAGAGACGTCCTTTGGGATCAGGTAGACGGCCCTGCCGTTTGCCGAAGCCGGGAGCAGAATAACGATGGCAAGCCAATCGAACTGATCGAAGTAGTAGTAGGTGACGTAGGCCGGCCCCGGCTTGAACGTTCGGGATTTGACCGAAACCCGTTGCGGCGGATATCCGACCGGCTGAGCGATGACGTCATACCCAGGCCAGTTGTCGGGGACTTTCAGCGCCGGCACGCCGGCAAGTGTCAGTTCGGCGGCAACGACCATCTCGCAGGCGTCGCCCATCTGCTTGGAGGTATAGGGTCTCGGTTCCAAACTCATGGGCATTCAGTGCGAGAGATGTTCTGGATTTCCGGTGGCCCAACCTAAACGAAGCCGTTGAGCGCTCTTTAGAACCGTGACGATGGATTGGTCGGGTCGAGCCAAGATGCCGAAAAGACTGACAAACCGTTCGAAGTCAGCGAACCACATCCGGGAGATGGAGAACGATTGCACGATCATCGCCGCTTCATCGGTCTTGAACCGCTTTGCCTCCAGCAATGCCGATGCGGTCCGATGCAACAGCTGATATCGCACGTCAGACGGGGGGACCGTGTCCAGGCCCAACAGATCGCATATTTGAAGCATACGCAGGCGCTTGCCATCAGAGGGTTCTGCGAACCACTCGCCGACTGTTGGCCCAAATGGTTCGTTGACCTTGCCCTCGATCGCGGCGGCGCATGTCTCTTCGCCAAAGCGTATTAAGGCAAAGACGTCGCTTTGGCTGTCGCGGCCCCCACCAGCTAACGGCACCTTGTGTTCGGGAAGCGCAACAAGCAATTCAGCTGGTTTGTCGAACATTGCAGCGACTTCGGAAGGAAGGCCGCTCGCCTGTTCCCAGCTATGCGCAAGCGTTCGCGCCGAATACCCTATTCGCCAATGCTTGGCGGGATCAGCCAAGAACGCCTGCCAACTATCCGGCCCCGAGCTGGGAACGTAAACACGCGACATACCGAGAAGCCTCCGAACTACCTGAGGCAGGGCTATCATGGTCAGATCACAACTCAGTTGATCGGATCTGTAAAATTGGAGGCTTTGGCCAGCACGTAGGCTTGAGGTCGGGCATTTGCAGGGCAGCGAAGGAGCGACCGTGCTTGCAATCCCACTTCAGCAGGCTGACTGGGTCTCACCTGGCGGCGGCATCGTCACAAGCATGTTGCGCCTGGCGCATCCTCCCAAATCAGAGACCGACCGCGAAAGAGTGGCAGGTTACTGTCTTGGAACCTTCGAACGAACATGCTGAAAGGCTTGACGGCACGAACTACGCACGTTGAGCTCGTTCGATATTCTTCCAGCTCTCGGGAGGTCGAGTATTTACGATGAACGTTGCCGGCAGCCGGGCATGGATAGGCCCGGCCGCAGCAAATGTCCAACGCGCACCAGATCACCGAACGCCGAGCGGATTTGCGGCCAAGGAAATTCGGAGCATTCCTCCCATGCCTCGCCCTCGCGCAACACCGCATCGAGCTTGCCCGCCACACCGGCGAGAGTGGTGGCGGGGGTCGTTGAGAACGCTTGCAGCAGATCTTGCATTTTCTCGCCAGCCTCGCGCTCGGCCCTAAAGGCGGCGGTGTAGCCAGTTTCCTCCGCAGCCGCATCCCAGCGTGCCTGATGCGCCGCGAAATCAGCTTCGGCCTTATCGCGGAGCGCCGCCATATCCGGCGCTTTGTGCTTGCGCGGCGATCCCGCCTCGGCAATGCCTAAAAATGTCTTGCCTACAGCATGAAGACGGTCCGCAAGGTTGGGCGCGGCGATCTCATGAAAGCCGTCGTCCCGGATTCCGCGCGTAGAACCACTGAACAGCCTAAGTAGTTGGGCTGGCTGGGATGCGCGACACCATGCGAATTCTCGAACAGGGCGCCGTTCCTCGCCAGTATCTGCAGGTAGCGAGCCGCGCTCGGCTGCGCGATCTGTTCGAAAGAATGATTTTCGATAACAACGACGACGATATGGTCGTACCTCGGCGGCGCGCCGGCCATGGCGGCAGCTCCACGATCCAAGAGAATGCCAACGGTCAGAACAATCAACCTCTAGAACCGTTGTAGAATATCCCTAGTCCGCTGACACATGCTCATTCCCCTCGACGCGGTAGATGCACAGCGTGTTTACTCAGCCGGCGCGGTCTATTCTGCCAATGTACGACAGGCCTCTTCTCTCAGCATCTCTTGACTAAGGATGGCCTGGAACTGCTCCGCCTGTGACGCTTCTGAAGAACTGCTCAAGCTCAGGGGACAATCGGTAATTGTTCATGTTGCTAAGCACACTTTGCAATATTATCGACCTCGTACCCCAGGCCAACTTTTGCAAGCTATAGCTAATCTCAGCGAACAACCAGTAGTCACGGGGGGTACCGACGCTTGGTTTTCGGAAAACCAACCCGTACTCATCATATGAATATGTCCGGTCAGATAGTATAATGTCATCACACTGCCGCGCGAACAGCAGTATCTCACGGTCAGCGATATAATACTTAACATCGCCATTACAAAACGCTCGCAATCCGGTATCGTGATCGCTATATGTTTTAATAATTTCGACATCAGGACCCCCGCCATTGCCGTCAGAACACTTCGCCTTTCCATCAGAAAAATTATCTTTTGCCTGTCTGACCACTTGCTCGAATTGACCGAACTCACCCGCCCGAAGCATCAAATCTATTCCGTCGCTCTGAGCTGTGGTGTTACCCACCATCCCGACAACGGCCGGCCTCTTAGCTCCCGGCTCACAGCCACGATTTTCCGAATCCTGTCGCCTTGATGCGATGGAGATGCCGGTGACATAGATGGGGAACGAGAACGCGTATTTATTCAGCCGTTCCTCAGTGATGGTGTCGGCTCCGCACAAAAAATCAACTTGATTGTGATCCAGCGCCAACAACCGATCGCCAGCAGTCACCTTAACGACCCTTACACCCATACTCGGGTTTCTAATCCTCATGTCGTCAAGGATATCTTTGCATATAGAGACGGAGTAACCGTCATAGCTTTCCAGGCTCGAGGCGCAGGAAGAATCCTTACAATACGAAAAAGGTTTTGCGTCCGGTCGCACGCCGATCTTGATTTCCTCGGCGCAGCCCTGGCCAATTACGCTGATCCAGGTGACGCAAACAAACAACAGCCTCATGTAGCTCCCAGGACCCCTAATCAAGGCACCGCTGCGACCTGACCTCTGTCTTCTTCTTCGACTTTTCGTCTGCCAACGCATTGTCGTACTTTTCGAACTTCTCAACGAAAAAGCAAAAGAACAGGCTAAGTGAAGTCGATGCAAGAAAATGCTGCATGATATCGTGCCTAGCATATCGCCCGCTCACGACTGACCCCAAATCCACCAAGATGGCATCCACGAACCCCACGACCGTTGCGTAAACGAGTGCACAAACAATTCCGATCGCCATAGTATACCGCATCTTCAGATTATCATGCCAATCCGCCACAACAAAAAACAGGCCGCAAAAGGCGACGCCCGCGAGCGCTTGCATGGATGGCATGAGACCGTAGGTGAACCAAAACGCGGACAGCGCGCTTGCCGCCAACCAGCCCGTCACAAAGGAGATCTTGGCAATGTAGACCACATAGTAATAGAGCTGACAGGCAAACACAGCAAAAATTAGTGGCGCGATGCTCGCTGTCGCATATCGAGAAAAAGGCAGGACCTGCCATGGGTCCCACCTGTCGGTCTCCATAAGTGTAACCCTCACCGACAGCGAATTGCCTATGGTGATCGCGAAAATCAGAACGACTTGCAGAGTAGTGATGGCTGCATCAACGGTCGACGCGGGAAATACATTAAGGAAGTAGCCAACTGCTCCGCTCGATTTAAGGAGCTGTGGGTCAGCCGGCTGATCGATGGTCCTCAGGAGCGCAAGCCCGGTCGCAGATAACAACATGGCGACCGGCGTCCCAAAAATGATAGAGCCTACGAAGCTGTCCCATAAGGTATCCCTGGCGTCCTGTCTCAGATGCGCGATCACACGCCGCGCAGCGAATTGATGGTCCGGAATTTGTACATCATTTTGCGAAATAAATAGCAGCGCAAACACGGAGAACAAGTTGGCTTTCAATACCGATGATTCTGCGACAACGGCATCGATCGTGTCGATCCGGTCTTCAGTGTCCTGGTCGTTGTTCGTTTCGTGTTCGCCGTTGGTAATTGCTTTCAAAAGGGCCGACGTCTTATCAACAAGAGTCCTTTTGTCACCCTCCATGCCAGATACAAAGTCATTCACAGTTTCAATATTGAGCTGATTCCACAGAGTATCTCCCGATTCACCAGTGACCGAGGGTAACAGGACGCCGATGGCATAGATATTATGCAGAAGTTCTTCCAGCTTTTCCTTAAGTTCGTCGTCCTGGCAGACTTCAATTTGCTTGGTGATTGCCTTCGCGGTTCTCTTAAGCGAATCACTGACTGATTTTGGGAAATGCTCGCTATACGGAAAGTTGCTCAATTTGGTGAGCACACCATAAATCTCTCTCGGTATTCCAGCCAGACGGTGCGCGAGACCCCGAATTCGAGATTCGATCTCGGCAAACATTTCGATAGATAATACAACAGAGAATGCTGCCGATACCGCTAACGGAACAGCATATGAGTCAGCACTGGCGGGCTTCGCAGGAAATCCTGTGCCGATAAATGGCTCAAGGTCCTTGCCGACATCGACAATCTTACCGTAAAATACAACACAAAAAGAAAATATACCTATAATTATTGCGAGATAGAACAAGAACCCGAGGGCATACTGGCGCTTCCCACCAAGAGAAGCCAGCTCTACGCCCCTTAATAGAGGATACCGCGAGTATTTATATGCGTACGCGGGTTTGGCATAGCTCTTCCACGCCTGTATCGCGAGATTGACGACAGCAAGCAGCACGATCCCCCAATAAAAGAGGTCAAATCGGAACATACTATTTATTGCAGTTCTCGATGTTTGGATTGCAAGGACCCGCATGTGATCCTTGAACTGCTCCCAGGCAGATTAGTGCGATCATCGAAGCAAGGCAAATCCAAGGAAGGGATACTTTTCCTCGTTTAAACATACGCTTGACTCCTCCAGGTCGCGTTCGAATTGCCTAATATAGTACAAGCTAACAGGAAAGAGAAGCACCACGGCCTGCGGGGCGCCGAGCCTAGTCCGCGAATGTCGATGGGCTGGTCTGAGAGTGGGTGGCGAAGATGTATCGCAGTGTGTGCCGCGTCACCTGTCTTATCCTGGCGGCTGCCCGCGCGGCGAATGGCGCGGTTCAGCTGGATACCGAGAGCGGTGCGACAAAGGTTTCGCCCCAAAACCGATCCACCTTGGGGTAGCATCATAGGCCGCAGCTGCCCTCTCCTACCAGCCGCAACGCTCGAGCAGGTGCTACGAAAGCATCGCATGGCTGCGTTAGAGGCGTGTCGCGTTTTAAGGGATTCAGGATTGAACGAAGCCGCTAGCGCGGCATTTGGCGGATCGGTTTGCGGGTGACGCTTCTGTTTTGAAGGATTGCAGCTGTTGAAGTGCAATCTCGAGAACAGGAGCAATGAGATGGTCGGGTTGAGCTTGGGGTGACCGGGTATTGGGCAACGTTTCGGCAATCGTTCGCGGTCATGGCGTTCGTCTCCCAAAACATGGCTGAACTTCGAGACGCGCCCCATTACCTTGTGCGGCGTGCATCGCGAACCTCACGCGTCGCTTTCATGAAGGACTGGTAGTTGGAAAGAGCGAGGTGAGCGCATTTGCTTCTTTTCAGCTGATCCACGCATTTGCGCCAACGACGGTATCGGATCGCGTTTGAACCGCACGGGATAGTGATCGGCCAAGCGAACCCTCAAGCAGTTGCACGCCGACCTGATGAGCCTCGGCTATGACGGCTCCTACAATCATGTTGCGGCATTGCCCGGGCTTGGAAAGCCGATCGGCCAAGGGAACTGCAGGCGTTGGGCCGCGGTACGAATGCAATAGCACCCATTCTCTTACCCTTTGACGTCCGGTGGAAACGTCTCCTGGACTGCATCGACACTTGGGTGACCGGTGCCTTAGTTTTGGTGTTTTTTCGCAGGTCGATCTATGGTCGTGTGAGGCAGTCAGTGCACGTGTGGAGGGCGAAATGGCGGAATATAGTATCTTGAACGTGGTAGCCCTCATCCTTGGTCCTGCAGTGATCGCTGCAGCCGTCACGGGTGCCACCAATCTCTGGCTTAAGAACCGCGAGGACACCCGTACTCGACTGGTCGCGGCCCTGCTGCTTGCCGCCCATCTAGAGGATTATACCTATGCGTGCGCGACATTCACCTTCATGAGCCATGAAAAACGTCGTTCGCTTAAAGAGAAAGCGAGAATTCCTTTGCTGAATGCGTGGCCGGCAGAAGTGTCCTGGGGGAGCTTGCCCGCTATCCCGGCATCCCAGGCGGCCGGTCTTCGTATGGAGGTCACAATAGCAATCGGGATCATGGACGCCACGTCAACTGAAGGCGAACTAAGTGTCTGGCAGGGGCGTCGCCTTCGGTGCGAGTTGGGTCTTCAAGCTTGGCAGGCCGCGCGAGCGCTTCGTCGAGAGGTAGGTTTACCGCTGATCCGTCCAGAAACCCTTCGTTGGAACATCATAGAATACCTTTGGGTCGAGTACGGAAAGGCAGTTCGCGAACTGCGGACCAGAGGGATGTGGAATTCACAGGAAGAACCGCTAATCTTTCCAGATCTCGGTTACTCGGCTGCTGTCACGTCTTGATGCTGAACACAGCACTTTTTTGCTGCCGACGTCGCCGTGGTGCCAGTGCATCTTGCCGTGAATGACATACCCGCGGCTCACCAGCTTGTGAACGGCCACATCCCCGTGGTCGCCGAGCGGGACCGGGAACGTCGTCGGGCCGCTGCGATACGGGCTGTCGGCGCGCTTTGAGACGATCCCCTCGAGGCCCGCCTGGTCGGCTAGGTAGAAAATCGCCTTGGGATCGCCAGGGATGGCCTCGCTGAACTGGATCCTGCTGTTCGGCTTGATGATGCCGAACAGAAACTCCCGGCGGGCCTTGCGCAGGGACAGTTCCGACCCGGCAGCAAACTCTTCCCTTCATATTTCTGCCGCCAGATCGGAGCTCCGATCGCCCCGCTTCGTTCGTTCCTACGGCGACGCGGGGGCGCCGTCCTCGCTATCGGTTGAGTAGCCACAGAACAAACGAAAGCCCGATGCTGATCAGAATCGCGGTGCCGATCGGAGCATAAGACGTGAAGGTCTCACGTTGGATCACGAATGTGCGCGGCCTGCACTGCTTCAGATGCTCGGAGGCGTCTATGTCTCATCACCAATGCGTCCGAATGCCGTTCTCATCGTTGACAGTCGCCGAGAATACACCAGTTTGATCTGAAGGCACGTCGCAGGTTGGCGCCCGCAAGCACCTGAGCCGGCGACTATTTTGATGAAAGACGGTCGAGGACAACTCCGGATGGAGGCGTGCTGTCGCAGCGACCAAATTGCAGTGTCGCCGGGCCTCGCCAGAGCGTGTCCATCCTTCTCCGGCTCGCGCGTTGGAGGATGGCAGATCGCCGGCTCTATCCTGGTGGCGAGCAGCAGACGTTCGCAATGGCCGGGCGCTCACAGTTTCACCCAGCTGCTGGTGATGAACGAGGTGAGGCCCGCCGCGCCTCGTTGTGGGTCGGCTGGAGGATGTGCTCGCCAGAGCAGGCTTGACAGTTCTGCTGGAGGGGGCGGGTTTGTCCGCCTCTGTTCGCGGGTATGTGCTCGAAGGTCAGATTGTTCGAGCTCGTCGATGACCGGGTCGTTGTTCGCCTGCCTGGTACATGATTTCGTGACGATCTGGGGGCAGGCGTTCAAGGCAGATGTCAGTTCTCGTGCCCGAAGATGGCGGCGCCGGCCGACATTGGCTGTTCAATCTGTTCCGATGGATGCAAATCGGTCGGGTGACGGTTGAACCAATGACGCTGGAGATCACAGTCGGACCGCCGCGTCTGGCGATTAACCAGGGACGCAGCTTCCTTGTCACCGAACCGGATGGCCAGATCGCCTGGCCCACTTATAACGGGTTATATGCGTCTGACACACGCCTGATATCCAGCTGGCAGATCTTTGCCAATGGGCAAGCATGGGACCTCCTCAATTCCGGAAACATCGCCTACTTCGCCGCCAAGATCTATCTGGTCAATCAGGGGTTCGCGACGGAAACGAACCATGTGCCAGCAGGCAGCCTGGGGCTGGTAATCGGCCGCGCCTTGGATGGGGCTGCATGAGGATTTTGAACTCGTAAACCACGGGCAAATGTCAGTGCGCTTCAATTTGGAAGTTGCCATGCGCAGCGACTTTGCCGATCTTTTCGAAGTCAAGGCCGACGCGATCGTCCGCCGCGGACGTATTACCACGGAATGGCTGTCCAGAGCGGCGAGCCTTCGCCCTCCTACGTGAATCGAGACTTCAAGCGAGACGTCATTGTCAAGGTCCGCCGGATGGCCTCAAAGCCCGTCTATGCCAATGGCCGGATCAGCTTCGATATCAAGCTCGAACCGGGCGCGAAATGGCATGCTTGCCTTCTCTATGACTTTGGCAATGGCGAGACAATCTATCGCGCGCCGCGAGTCTGCATTGACAAATGCCTCGAGTCGAAAACTGCAAAACGCCTCGCCGGATGGCAACGCAGCATCTTGAAGTTCAACTGTTCCAATGGCGAATTTCACCGCTTCTACCATCAGGCGGTAGAAGACATGGCCGCGCTGCGGCTGCCGATCGAAGGAACGGACGAACTGGAATACGTGCCAGCCGCCGGACTGCCCTGGTTCATAAGCCTGTTCGGTCGCGACAGCCTGATAGTCTCTCTGCAGAATGCCTTGGTCTACCCAGATTTTCGCGCGGGCGCCTTGGACGTTTTGGGGCGATTTCAGGCCACCGAACGCGACGACTACCGCGATGCGGAACCGGGAAAGATAATGCATGAGCTTCGCACCGGCGAACTCGCCCATTTCAATTTGATCCCCCATACGCCCTATTACGGCACGGCCGATGCTACGCCTCTGTATCTTATCGTGCTCCACAACACTTGGCGTTGCACCGGCGACGCGGGCCTGCTCGAACGACACATCGCAACGGCAGAGAAGTGCCTGGATTGGATTGACCAGTATGGGGACCGTGACGGCGACGGTTTCCAGGAATACGAAACCCGCTCGGCTGCGGGGTACGAGAACCAGAGCTGGAAAGACGCCGGTGACGCTTTGGTTTATCCCGATGGCACCCTGGTGAAGGGACCCAAGGCGCTGTGCGAATTGCAAGGCTATGTCTATGATGCTTGGCAGCGTATGGCTGAAATCTTCGATGCCAGAGGCGATGGCGATCGTGCCGGGCAGCTTCGCCTCAAAGCTAAGAGCTTGTTCGATCGATTCAACCAGGTCTTCTGGGACGAGGCATCCGGCTTCTATGCATTCGCGTTGGATGGCGACAAGAAGCCGGTGCTCAGCGTCGCTTCCAACCCCGGTCACTGTCTTTGGTCGGGAATTGTCCCACCCGACCGAGCCGCCAGGGTGGTGCATCGGCTGATGAGGCCGGATATGTGGAGCGTTTGGGGAATACGGACACTTTCGGCCGATCATCCGGCCTACAATCCACATTCCTATCAACGCGGCTCCGTCTGGCCGCATGACAACGGGCTGATCGCGCTCGGCTTCCGGCGCTATGGCTTTTTTGTGGAAGCATGTCGCCTTTCTCGCGACGTGAGCAGCGCCGCAATCTACTTCATGCAACATCGAATGCCAGAGCTGTTCGCCGGGTGCCGCGAACGCCCACGACTTTCCCCGTGCAATATAAGGGAGCGAACGTTCCGCAGGCATGGGCGGCCGGGTCCTGTTTTTCGCTTCTGCAGGCGATCATCGGCTTTCAGCCCGACGCTCCAAATGGCAAGCTGTACATCGATCCCAGGCTGCCTGACTGGATAGACGAACTCACCTTGAACGACTTGCGCCTGGGCAAAAATCGCCTCGAACTCCATTTCTGGCGCGTCGGTGCCGAGACCCGCTGGCAAGTGACCGACGGCGATCCTTCACTGGTGGAAGCGCGAAGTTGTGCCACCGGCCCGAACTTGCGCTTGGGCTGCGTCTGAGGTTAGCTCCGGCGGAACCATCTGCCTATTTTCAGGCCCTACGTAGAGGGCCGCGCGTCTGCTCAAGAAGAGCAACATGAACCCGGACCAGATCGCTGCCACGCCGTTTTGCGTTGAAGGTTGCGATGGTGATCATTCGTCACCCAAGCCGATCCGCTCGATTTTGCAACTCCGCCGGTTGCCGTGACAAAGCTCCCTTCGCCCGGCTTGGAAGTGCTTAGCTGTCGTCCTTATAGGACTTGGCGGCTTCATCGATCTTACGCCAATCGTTTCCGTGGCGCCGTACAAGCTCTCTCGCCTGGGCTGGCGACACACTTTGCGTTTCAACGATGTGGTCCACTTCCGTCTCCTCGCCTTTCAGGGGACGCGAACGAGGGCTCGTTGGCTGTCTGGCCGTTGGGTTCTTTGCATCTCGTCTGGGCATGAGTGGACCTCTCTTGGAGCAGAGTAAACGGTCCGGCGCGGCGAAGGTTTCGCCACGCCAGCGCGTTGAGCAGTTTCGCCGATCGCCTCCTGGCTTCCCCTTGCAGCTCTGACCGTACGTTGCAGTGCTTTCGGACCCAAATGACCTACACCGCGTTCTTTGGGAGCAGTGTTTTGCTTCGCAATCTGATGGAAAAATCCGACGTCCCTGCTGCACCGCAGACAGCTCCAGGTGCCGAAGCGCGCTTTCCGTACGATCGCGCGGCGGTTGAGCGGTTTCGACAGACATTCCCGCGCGCCAGGTGGAGTGACGAGCGCAAAAGCTGGTTCGTGCCGGGAAAGACTGCAGCGCGGCGGATCCAGCGCTGGCTTGCGCAAGAGGCGGATCTACGAGGAGCACATGATGACAGCAAGGGACGGGATGCCTTCGCCTTCGATCCCCTGTCGAGCCGCTATCTGGAAGTCGCGGACGACCTGCGCATCCGCACGCCATATTCGCGGACGGTTCTCGAGGAACTGCAAGCCGTTCCATGGGCGAGCTGGGACGACGAACTGCGGGCCTGGAGGGTGCCTTTCCGTTCTTACGAGGAGTTGAGGCGCCATTGGCCAAGCATCGAAAGGGCGGCAGGCCGCGCAGAACCGGAGGAGAGGAAACGGCGACGGGAAGCGTCCAAAGACTCCGAGGAATATAAAGCCGCTAGATTGCGGTATGCCGAACGCAGGCGACGTCGTTATCCATTGCCTGCTGACGATTTACCCCGGCTTGGCCTTACCGTGGCGACGGAGCAATACGGCATCGTCGTCTTCACCGAGATTTCGGGTGAACTCGTCGACGCCTCGGAGTTAGCAGCGTTCTATCCGCATTTGATCGAGGCGAAGGTCGACCATGTCTGGGGCAGATGGCGTCCGGCCACGTTGGCTGAATTGATTAGAACATGGCCCGCTCGGCGTGCTGCCGGGTTAACGGAACGGCAACGAGGCTGGTGGCAGCCAACGCTGCCCGAGCTCAGGATCGCTCGCCAAAAAGCTCGAAGCCTGGCGCGAAGAAGGGCAAAGCTTGTGTGATCGTTCTAGCCTTTCAGGCTCGGCGCTTCCAGCGTCTGTCCGGCTGCCATTGTGATTGAAATGTCCCCCGATCGGAGCCTCCCATGTGCAACGATAGCAAACAACATATGGCCTGGCTGAATATTACCGGATGATAGCGCCGCTGGCCTTGATATCCCGAGCCTGAAAACGAATTTGACTTGCGCTTAGGCGCACGACACCCGCATTGACGAGCCGGCTCCAATAACCAGCGTTGCAGGTAAAGCCCTCGAGCGGCTTTTATGACGTTGGAAGCCGGACCTAACGGTGGGCCGGTGTTCAACTTCCGCTCCGAGGGAGCCGTCACTTTGGGAACAGCAGGCGATACCTGTTTCTGGCGTCGGCGTTCCTCGAACTTGCCGGAGCCACGTGCCTGAACGCGAACCAGCCATTTTATGGCCATCGCCGGACCGAGAGGAAGTCCGTCGCTTCGCTAACACGTGGTTGGGCGGGCGCGCCAAGGTCATCGCTGAAATGTTAAAACCATTTCTGTAGAATTGACGCACACAAGGCCGATCCGAGGCCAACTGGGAGTGCATACCCCAGCTGGAATTGTGCGGAACCGTACGAAGTCGATTGCAAGCAACCAACCTGGTTGGCCGGGCATTAATTTAGCAAAGCGTGAATTAGGAAAGCATCGGGAGGAACACCATGCTGCACGTTAACATGCCCCGTGAATTTGAGGTCGGCGATGAGGTTGCGCTAGCAGGTATCGTCATCGCGATTCTCCCCAGCGGGCGCGCCAGGGTGAGCATTCCTTCGTATGACCATCCTTATACGATTGATCCGCCACCCAAAGTCCGCGCCGGCGACCGAGTGGTTCTTGTTGGGGACGTCACCCGCATCGATTGCGGAGGGAACAAACTCACTGTGCGCATTGACTGCGGCGGGGTGATTACTGTCGACAAGTCGGCGATCACTCGGCTGAGAAAGCATCGCCGGACTTCAACGGGTTAACGCTCCGGCGAGACAACAGCCGGTGTCGGCGCGGGGCATCCCGCTCCACGGGAACTTTCTCTGCAGCGAGCGGTTGGTCGCCGGTCAGACGCGATGGGCGCGCCGGCTCGTATCCATTATGGAGATCACAGGTTCGTCCCGCCACCGATGCCCGCAAAAAGTCTGCTTCGGTGCGTCGCGACGGAACTGGACGACATGGTTGCGGTGGAGTAAGCGCCCTCCCCTGGGTTAACAACCGGTCGGTGACGGCGCCACGGCCACATCGACAACAACCGCAACGGCAATAAAGTCGTCGCTGAAAGCCTGCAAGGTGTCTGTCACGACACAGCGTGCCGGCAAAGCTACGCCCTCGCGACAGGGATTCGTTGTAAGCTGACCAGTCGGCAACGCCGGCAGATGAGCGAGAACTTACGCTTGATATTGGTCTCGATCAGGCTCGACGTTCGGTCCTCGAAAACCGCCGACTACGAGTCGAGGTCGTAGGGCTGATGGCCCAGCTCGTTGTGATGAAGCGCCTCTGCCATACACCTGATGTCGAACGCCTGGCCGCACGCCGGGCAGACGACGAAATACTCCTCCTCCCGAAGTGGCAATGCGTCGTGGTCTTGAGGGATGACGATGTCATTGTATTCGTCGGGCATTGGGTCCTCCGGAAACCCGCCCGCTATGCTGGAACGCCTGCCAGCAGGATTTGTTTCAAAGTTATTGCGCCTAATGAAAGGCCGGATGTCCGGTTTCGGCAGCGATGCTAGGCTCACCCGCAACGACGACGCAATGCCGCTCAGGATCAGCTCACGTCAAGAGCGACCGGAGGGGTCTCCAAGCAGGGAGCGACGCTAGGCATTCCGGCAATAGGATGCGAGAAGGTCTGGAACTCGAAAAAGCCGGTGGAGGTGCCGACAAGCACCACGGCGGCGGGTAGTGGGTCAGTTTGAAATTCCGGTTAGGATGGGTGACCGAAAACAATCAAAATAAGCGCCATCACACCGAAGGTGCCGATAAAGACCATAGCGCCATATGCTATTGTACGACGCGCCATCTGGAAGCGGGGTGACCGAAATTGAGCATGAAGCCTGGGATCCCGGTTTCCCGTTCACTCGCTTCAAGGAAGGTTGTGTTCATCAATTGAACCATAGAAACCTTCTCGCAGAATTATGCTTGCGAGTGAGATGAACATAGCTGCGAAGCTCAGCGCCAATACAACGACGCAGGCTGTTACTGGTATAAACAGGTGAGGATTGTCCGCCCATTCGTACTTCAATTTTCCTCGCTCCGCCTTTTCTAGTGACCGCAAACCATCGGCTTCTCTGCCTGCCATGAAGCCATTGATCGTGATATGCTCACATGACGCAGAATTCTATCTGATCCTCAGCCATATCCTTGCGGTGGACGGCTTTACCAGTGCGCTGGCGAGCAACGTCGATGAAATCCTCCACATGACTACTGAAACGCCGGTCCACGCACTGGTGCTGGACTGCCGGCCGGACAACGACATGGTGCAGAGCTGTAGCCGGCTCACGCAGGATGCCCGCACCCCCCCGTGGTCGCTTTGATCGCGCCCGGTGCCGAGACCCAGCATTACGCGCTCCTGAAGTCAGGAATCGACGAAAGTTTTGTCAGGCCGCTGGCGCCGGCAAAGCTACTTGCCTACCTGCATTCAAGGCTGGGGACCGGCCGGCAATCCGGATTGCGACCGCAAGACACTAGGTCGCTAACTTGCGCTGTCCAATCATCCATTTGCTAGGAGATCTGGGCGCCCAATTTCGTGGCCGCCGAATAGGGTTTTACCGAATGCGACAGAGTTCTGAAAGACATTTGGTGTCTCTGGGCTTGTTCAAGCCCAAGGAGAACCCATGGCTTTCGAGTTGCAGACAGCGCGCCCTATTCGTGCGGCACAGTACCTTCGCATGTCGACTGAACATCAACGCTATTCGCTGGAGAACCAGGCGATGGCCATTACGGAGTACGCGGCGCGGCGCGGATACACTATCGTCCAAACCTACGAAGACGCTGGGAAAAGCGGCCTGAGCATAAGAGGTCGCGACGGACTGAAGCAGTTACTGGCCGATGTCGTGACTGGCCAAAAGACTTTTTCGGCAATCCTCGTCCTTGACGTCAGCCGCTGGGGCCGCTTTCCGGATACGGACCAGTCCGCTCATTACGAGTTTCTCTGTCGTGATGCAGGCGTCGCGGTGGAATATTGCGGCGAACAATTCGAGAACGACGGCAGCATGGTGTCTGCGATCCTCAAGAATATGAAACGGGTGATGGCAAGCGAGTACAGCCGCGAGCTATCCTCAAAGGTCTCCAGAGCGCACCTGCAGCAGGCTCGTCTCGGATTCAGCCAGGGCGGACCTGTGCCCTACGGCGTCAGGCGACTGTTGCTGGATAAAGATGGCGAGCCCAGATGCCTTCTCGGCCCTGGAGAACAGAAAGGGCTCGCTGGCGACCGCGTTCTCCTTGTGCCCGGCCCGCCAAACGAAATCGAGCTTGTGAGGCGCATCTTCAACATGTTTGTTGTTGAAGGGCAGAGCATGGCCGGCATATCGGTTCGTCTGAACAAGGAAGGAGTGCCCTCCACATACGGCTATGTGTGGACGACCGGGCGCGTCGCATCTCTTCTCAAAAGCGAGTTGATGATAGGCTACTATGTCTACAACCGAACGTCGCATAGTATGAGCAGCCAATCAAAGCCCAACACTCCCGATAAATGGGTCCGAATCCGGGTCATGGAGCCCATTGTAACGGTTCAAATATTCCGGAGGGCGCAACTCGCAAGGGGAAAACGCGGATACACCTATACAAAGCCCGAAATGCTCAAGAATCTGAAGCGGCTATTGAAAGAGAAGAAACGACTCAGCCTCACCGTGATCAATGCTTGTCCGTATACTGCGTCAGGACAGTGCTATGTCCGGCTTTTCGGCAGCTTGAAGGCGGTCTATGCGGCGGTCGGCTACGTACCGGATCGGCGGGGAGCTCTGCGAAAGTACTCGAACGAAGAGCTTCTAGACGGATTTCGGCGGCTGCGCGCCGCTCACGGGCACCTCACATTGTCGCTGATTAATGCGGACTCCGCTCTGCCCATATACCGTGTGTTCAAAAAGCGGTTTGGCTCGATGGCCGCGGCCTATACGCTGGCTGGCTTTCCAGGGCTGGAGTCGGAGCTAAAGCTGAGCGCGCTAGCGCGTATACGGCCCAGTGGCCCGGAAAGGCTCCGACGCGACGTCTCAAATGCTCAGGGCAAAAAAGGCGCATGACAAGAACAGACCGAAGCTGCGGCTCTTCAATGAGGAGCCCCGACTCTGTTTGTCACGGAGCTGTCCCGCCGCTCCCACCTGATCTCGTCTAGCAGGCTTCTCTGATTGGGGTCATCGAGGTCAAGCTCCTCCTGATAATCGACCGGACCATGTCGCCCCGCGGGTCACGCGCTTCTCTTCGCGGTCGACGTTAGCCCGCCGCATGATGGGGTCAGTAGAGCGACGCGTCTCAGTTCGTTGAACGTAAGCGCGAATTTCCCTGCACCTGTTGAGTGCTCTGATGCATGAGAAGCTATGCGGGGGAGCGGCGAGGTGGCACCACGTCGTACGATCAACCCGAAGGATAGACTATCATGTCCAAAGTCGAC
>NZ_JAMYLM010000044.1:0-19377 GCF_040317995.1 Mesorhizobium sp. M1334 | reverse complement strand
AGCGCCCCCTTCCGGCAGGCGCTCACCGAGCGCGGCCTTACCTGGGCCGTCGGTATCCCGTTCAAGCAGAAGGTCTATGCCGCCGACGTGGCGATGATCTTCCCCGTTGCCGGACACGGCCGCCCGCGCCGCCGGCATATCCCCGATGTGAAGTCGATGGCCGCGCAGGCGATGCTGGAAAAAGCCCAATGGCGGACGGTCAGTTGGCGGCGTGGGACCAAAGGCCGCCTCTCGGCCCGCTTCGCCGCTGTCCGTGTCCGGGTTGCAGATGGCCCACCCCAGCGCATCCGCGACATGGGCGCCCAGCATCTGCCTGGCGAGGAGGTCTGGGTGATCGGCGAGCACCGCTCGACCGGCGAGCGCAAATACTAACTCTCCAACTTGCCCGCCGACACCCCGCTCAAGCAGATCGCAGGCGCCATCAAGGCGCGCTGGGTCTGCGAACGGGCGCATCAGCAGCTCAAGGAGGAACTTGGCCTCGACCACTTCGAGGGGCGCTCATGGACGGGCCTGCACCGGCACGCGCTGATGACGATGATCGCCTACGCCTTCCTGCAATCTCGCCGCCTCAAGCAAGCGGGAGGGGGAAAAAAGAATCCTCGGCCCGCCGCCCCAACCGAGCCTACCCGCCGTCAGGCAAGCCATCCTCACCGCGCTCGCGCAGCCGCCCCCAATCCGTTGTCCCCACTGCCGCAGAACCATCTCCGCTAAAACTCTGCCAAAGTAGTGCTAGTTCAATCCGCATAGTGCCGTCGTCCCAGCGAAAATGACGCGACTACAATTGGCTCGTTTCGTGATGAAGATCAATACGGCTTCTCAACTCCTCGCCGGATAGCCAAATAAGCCACTCGTCGTCTGAGATCTTCTCTTCTACCAGCCGTAATATTGAACCACCTGGTTCATGATGCGGCATTCCGTATTGCGCAACGACGCCCTTATCTAATGACCAACGCGCTACGAGCCCACACAGGAAGTCTGGAGCCCACAAGGCAAAAGACACGCCGCATGCTATTCCAGCCGCGATTCTGGGCACGCCCTGGCCTCTGTAGTCTTTGCGCACCCAGATATCCCCAAGGAGCGCTACCTTCCCGGTAATGTTCTTTGCGCTCGGTGCTGAACAAGTACAACTGTCGTTAGGATGTGCGTGTATGGCCGGGTCAGCATAGAACGCCTTGAGGGATTGCCAATGCTCTGCAAAATTGCTGTGCGAAAGGTCGTACAATCGAGCAGCGTCGAGAAGCGCGACATCATCATTATGGTCGACGCCGACAATCCAAAATCCCTCGCCTGCTTTAATTGGCGAACGATCTGGTCGAAAATTTGGGTATGTTGGACTCTTTGTTGGAGTGGCCCGCGTGATCGAGACATACCTGTGAAAATCAAATCCTATCGAGATTTTGATTCCCTTTTGGGCGGCATCGTCGTCATATACTTTGAGGAAGCGTGAGATGGCCAATGGATTAACTATGCTTTTTTTCATGGCAGTTTCCGTATCCTGATGATCTGCGGCATGGGTGGACGGCGCGCTTCTGATGATGGATACACCATCAACGCGGATCGAAATGCTATCCACTTTGGTGGGTTGCATGGAGCTGAATTGGGGCGCATGGAGAACCGGTCCGCCCTAATTCAGCTCCATTGCAGCAAGCCAGCCTGATGTGATTCTATGAGGGTTCCCCAAAGCTTTCGCGCCCAGGATCGTCGACACAATGATGCGCCGGCATAGCGGCGATGGCGGTCGGCAACATCTACGAGCCGGACCATGTCAAACCCGATCCTGATGGCCGGCCGCGCCGACCCGGTGGCGCAGGCGCGGCCGCATCTCGCCGGCTCCTAGTGGACGCTGCATGCCGCCGTCGCGCTCGGCGACCGTGGCGTGAAGTGGCCGGATCCCTATCGGCCCCTATCTGCCCGGAAGCGACCAGCTCTATCGGCTGGCAGAGCGCGACGCAGCAGCGGGGCTGAAAGTGTGAGCGCCGCGATGATTACCGCAAAGCATGAGCTGGTCACCGGCGGCGGCTCCGGCGACTGCCGGGCCATCGCGCTGGCGCTGGCCGGTGCCGGCATCGACGTGACCATTTGCGGCCGACGCGAGGCCGCTCTTGCCGAACGCGTCAGGGGCAATGACTGCATTTTCGGCATCCCCGCCGACGTCACCGGCGAGTTTCGATGGCGTCCCTTTACAGCCAGCTGGAGGCGGCACGCGGGCCTATCCACATCGTCGTTGCCAATGCCGACATGGCCGGCAGCACGCCGGCGCACAAGACCACGCTTGCCGATTGGCAACGGACGCTCGACGTCAACCTGACCGGCGCCTTCCTGACGGTGAAACCGGCACTGGCCTGTATGGCCGTGTGCAAGGCAGGCCGGATCGTCTTCATCGCCTCGACGGCCGGACTGAAAGGCTACGGCTATGTCGCGCCTTGCGCGCGGCTAAGCATGGCCTCGTCGGGCTGATGCGGGCGCTTACGCCGAGACGGCGAAATCCGGAGTCACGGTCCACGCCGTGTGCCTGGCTTTTTTCGAGGCCGACATGCTGGAGGAGTCCATCAGCGATCGAAAAGACCGGCCGCTCGGCCAGCGAGGGCTCGGGCGAGCCTTGCCTCAACCAGCCTGCAAGGCCGCTTCGTCCAGCCGCAGGAAGTTGCCGCCGCCGTGTGGCTATGCTGCGACGCTGCGGCGTCGATCACCGGATAGGCAATTTCGATCTCAAGAGGCGAAACATGATAGCCGGCCCCTGCCCGCACCATCGGAACCCGGCGAGGACCGGCTGCGCCTGTGGATGAGGCTGCTGCGTCCCTTGCGTACGATCAAGGCCGAGCGTCGCGATCTCGCGCGACCCGGCGGCCGAAGATCGAGGTGTCGGGAATCGCCGCCACGTATTCGCGCGTCACACCATCCTGTTGAGCACGCGGAAACGCCGGCGCAGGCTGGTCATGGACGAAATCCAAGACCAGCGGGCTTTGCCGTGCTTCGACCAGGATCGGTGCCGCGGGCCGATAACCCTTCGCCGGACGGCGGCTTCCGCACCGCCAGCCCTTCTTCGGGGTAGAGCCGACAGAATGATCCCCACGGCTCGCCTCCCGTCGGAGCAGGGTGAAGATCCGCCGACAGCAGAGGGGCCGCCGCTCGTTGGCCAGGTCGCGCAGCCTCCCCCGCAACTCTGTCCCAGCGGCCGGCGGGACCGATAGCGGATCATCTGCCGTCGGCGCTGACGATGAGTAGGCGCCACTCGGACATGCCCAATGTGGTTTTCAGATGCGCCGGCGACTTCGGCCGGGCATCCGCTTGCTCCCGCGTTAGCGCGGGACCGCGGCTGCCAGAACATGCCTACGAAAATCAGGCGACAGGGCGTTCGACACGTCGGCCGGTCCCGGCAGGCAGTTTGAATCATCAAATTGCGGAACGGCCAGACGATTCATCAGCTCGCGTGCCGCTTGCGTCTTGTACGTCATCGCCCAGAGCGGTGACATCAGCAATAAGCTACGTGCGACGAACCCCGAACGACGGCTCCTTCGCAGCCCCCTCTGGGTTGACGTGTATGAATTGATGATCATCAGTCGCTTCTGGAGCTGGGCGATCGTCTTCTATGTGACAGCGCAGCACGGCGACGCCATTATCCTTGCCCTCGCTGGCTCAAAACGAAACCTCCTGGCGCGCGCTATTCCGTGAAGAAGCTTATGCCATGCCGTACGGACTGACCGCCATCGATCGGCAGGATGGCTCCGGTGACGTAGGAGCCGGCCCGGCTGCATAGAAACAGCGTCGCGCCGGCTATATCATCGGGCCTGCCGATCCTGGCCAGCGGGACGCGACTGCCCATCCGTTGTGCCTGTTCGTCGGTGGCGGTGGCGAAAGCAGTCATCCGACTCCGGAACGTACCGGGCGCGAAAGCATTGACGGTGATCTGGCGTGGGGCGAATTCGTGCGCAAGCGTGCGCGTCAGGTGATGAACGGCGGCCTTCGAGGCAGTGTAGGAGTATGCGCCTTCGGCGATCGGTTGGGTTCCCATCACCGAGCCAAGATTGATAATTCTCGCAGGGTCTTCGTCGCTTGCCGCGTTTTCAAGCAGCGGCAGAAGCTCGCGCGTCAGATGGAAAAGCCCGGTAAGGTTTACGTTCAGCACGCGTGCCCATGCCTCATAGGGGAAGGTGTCAAGTCGCTCACCCCAAGTGGCGCCGGCATTGTTGACGAGGATGTGCAGCCTGTCCGTCCGCCTTTTCACTTCATTGACCAGTTCGATGATGCCCTCTAGGGAACTGATGTCTCCGGCAAACCCTTCCGCTTTGCCCGGTGCGTCCAGCGTGTTGAGGTCTTCTGCCGTGCGCTCGCAATCGGCGCCCTTGCGGGAGGCGATCATGACGTCTGCGCCGCCCTGGACTAGGGCGGTCGCAACCATTCGTCCGATGCCGGTCGAGCCGCCCGTCACAAGTGCCTTATTACCCGTCATCGAAAAGAGTTCGTCGAGGTAGCCCATTGGATCTCCTATTATTCGTTTCTCACCATTTCGTTGACAATCCGGCCGGCCTCCCCACCGATGGCCTGCCGGTAAAGACAGCGCGCACGCCCGGCGCCTGGCAGGAGGCTTTCCGCCACGATCCGCGCCTTCTCCGCCTCCGAGCGTTACTGGCGCCCGTTCTCGATCACCTCCAGCCGACCGGCATAGCCCCATCTCGTCTCGGTGTAGAGACAATGGCCCGAGCAGGCCTGCAGGGGGCGCGGCGCCACCTCTGCCAGAATTGGAGGGTCCTTCGCACGATTAGGTCCGGCTGCCCAAGAGGGGTGTCGCTTACAGTGATTGGACCAATTCCAGGAATGGTCTCGAGGTGCTGGCTCAGCTCGTTCGAACGGTTCTAGATATGCATTGCGTGAGAGCAGAGGCCGTCTACCACATCAGTCAAACTCCAAGAAAGGAGGCCGCGCAGAGGACCCAGCCCTTGGCTTCAGAGAACAGCGATATCGGTCGCCCCGACCTTTTCCTTAGCCAACGGATAGTTGTAGTTGAAGGCACCTTCTTGGTCGCGTGATAGAGCGAACAATCAGGGCCGATGTCTCAGACAACATAGCCGGCCGCGCGCTTGCGGGCGGCTGGCGTCAGAAAATTGAGCCGCCCCAATTCGTCATCGTCACCAAAATCGCCCCAGTTGGACCCGTCGGGTCTTCGTTTCCAGCGGCTAGGCATAGCAGGCTCCATATTTTTCAATGGATCGTAAGGTTTACCGCACGGTCTTGCCACAGCTAGATAGGCACCTTGGGTTCAGCCAATTAAACCACTGGCCACGTCGCTTGGACACCTACCAACCCAAATAGGGCTCGAGCGTGACGCCGTGGTGAACCACGAGCGGGTACCGAGCCGGGCGAAAATCCAGCGCTCGACAATCCACAGAGCCGCCTCGACCTTCGCCTTACAAAGCTTTCAGTCCAGCCGTGCGGGGCCGACCTGTGCTGACGGTCCACGTTACGCATCCATTCCACCTCTGAAGGGCAAGACGTTGGACGCGATCAGCCGCGGCGCATTGAGGCGAGGATCGAATTTTCTATCGGCCGCTGACGGAACCTTGCCCAACATGCTCCGGCATTGATGACAATGGCGCAACTGATGCACCGCGGCCGGGCAGGCGGCATTCCGGAAGGCCGACCTGGTGCAGTTGGTGGCGGCTGCTGGATCGCTTTTCTGCGCGTGTGGGAATGGACGATGATCGTGTCCCGCGGCGTGGTGTAGTTGCCGCATTGGTCGCCGTGGTCTCCGGTCTGTGCCCGGCTGATCAGCGCGCTACGGCTGGCAAGCTGATCAGGGGATCATCGTCACAGCTTGATCAATCGACGGAGGTGCTTAGCCTGGGGCGAAATCGTCAATGCATGCGCGACGGGCGCTCCAACCCACTGCCCCGGATTCCCCTCGTCAGGCAAGGATCGCTTCGGCTCAAGAACAGAAATATATATCGAGCGCCATCATTCTCACGTACTGGCCTTCGAGCGCCGTGCGGGTTCGGCCAAATATTCACCCGTTTCGCGGATTTCCAGCTCATTGCGCTGGATGCGCGCCAATGCGTCTGCGCCGAGTCTTGAGACCGCGAGTGCGACAAGAATGTTGGCGATGAGATAAGCGCCGGCGACCGAGTCTGGAAGCGCGTAGCTCCGCGCCGTCATGAGGAAAACATGGTCCGAAAACCGTGCAATTGGCGCGTTCTCACTGTCGGTGACGGCAATAACCTTCGCTCTTTGGGCCTTCGCATTTTTCGCCACGTCAAAAGTGACCCGGCTATAGGGGTAGGAAGTAAACCCGATGACCACGTCATCTTGCGTGAGGTCATCGAGTTCCAATCCTGATCCTCCACCGGTGTCGAGCAGGTGAGTGTTTGATTTGACTTTCCGCAACGAATAGGAAAGCGAATAGGCGGGGGCGAAGAAGGGGCGGCGGCCGATCACATAGACCCGCGAGGCTTTGACCAATGCCTGTACTGCTGCTTCAAGCTGCTTCTCGCTCAGCGCTGTCACCGCTGCTCTTTGCGCCTCGATTTCGCGCTCAGCGAACTGTGCAGCAAAACCAAGTGCACCTTCCTTCTGGCCAAGGGATACAAGCTCCGCGGCGCGGCCCCTGTTGCTGCCCTGGCCGTTGATCAATTCGGCAATATAAACCTCGCGGAATTCATCGAAACCCCTGAAGCCAAGGTTCTGTGCCAACCGCACCAGCGTTACCGAAGGCACCCGGGCGCGCTTAGCAAGCTCGCGCATGGAGCGAAAGGGTATCTCGTCGCGGTGCGCAATAAGGAACTGGATCGCGCCAGCGGCAGGCCCACGAGCCTCCGGCATGAGTTGCCGCAACTTCGCGTCTATGTCGGATGGTTTGGAAATCATGAACCTACGATCCGCATTGCTGACCATACGCTGCCACGATTCTTACCTAGAAGCAATTGATCCATATTGACGGATGATGAACTGTATGCTCCAATAACCTGGCCGCGTCCGAGAGCGTCTCGAACGGCAGGATGGAGCGCCTCAAGCGCGGAGGTTGGGCGCCGCCAGCAAGAGTTGCGGGGAACGAGTTTGGCAAATCTTGGGGGAGGAAAGCACCGTGAAGCGGAATCGCACTATGATGCTGCTGCCGATCTTTTTCCAGGCCGACGCGGTCGCGGCGGAGCAGATCAAGGGGCGTATTCGGGGCAGCGGAATATGCGCGCTTGAGCGGTTCGCCATATAGTCGATGAGATGATGATCATATCGATCGGCTTGTTCTGTGATTCCTGACATGATCCTTCCTTTGCCGACAGTCTTATTTTGAGAATCTTACAATAACGCAGGACGTTGGCAGAATATATCAGATTGAGCTGAAACTAGCGGTGCTCGCATGTCACGAATAACGCGAAGAAAAATCTACAGGAGAAAAGGAATTGGCGAAAGAAACTTGGCGAATTGGAATTGATGTCGGCGGCACCTTCACCGATGTCGTTGCCGTCGGATCCCGTTCGGGTATTCGCATTCATAAGACCGCATCTACCCCAGACGACCCTTCCGTGGGTGTGCTAGCCGGGGTCTCCGCGCTGGCGGACACCCAGGGTCTTACGATCCGGGAATTCCTCTCGGCATGCACCCATTTCGTTCATGGCACCACTGTTGCCACCAACACGCTTCTCGAAGGAAAGGGTGCAAAGACGGGCATGCTCGTTACCCGCGGCTTCCGCGATGCAATCGAGATCCGCCGCGGCTTTCGCGAGAATGTGTGGGACTATCGGACGCCCTGGCCCGATGTGCTAGTGCCACGCTGGCTGCGCAGGCCGGTAACCGAACGGGTGCTGAAGGACGGACGCATCGAAGCTGAAGTCGATCGGGCAGATCTCGATGACGCCATCGCACGGTTCAAGGCGGCCGGCGTTCAGGCGGTGGCCGTCTGCTTCATTAACAGCTACCTTGATGATACCAACGAAGAACTTTGCGTTCGGTACCTTCGCGAGGCAATGCCGGATTGCTTTGTTTGCGGATCGGCGAAGCTCGCGGCGGTCATGGGCGAGTACGAACGTTCATCTACGGCTGTCGTCAATGCCTATATTGGTCCAAGGGTCGTTCCCTACCTCCGACAGCTTGACGAACGCCTTAGTGAACTCGGCTTGTCGAACAGGCTTCTTCTCGTTCAAAGTAACGGAGGCGCGGCCTTTATTGACGATATAGAACAGCGCCCCGTTTCCTTGCTCCTCTCTGGACCGGCCGCTGGTGTCGGCGCGCTCGACTATTTCTCTGGGAAAGATGGTCTTGGCGGTCTCATCACTATGGAGATTGGCGGGACGAGTTGCGATGTCATGCTTTATGACCGGGGAAAGGTTGGTGAGACCACCCGGCTTGACATTGCCGGGTACCCGGCGATCACGGCGAGCGTTGAAATCAATACGGTCGGCACCGGCGGCGGCACGATCGCCTATGTCGACGCTGGCGGCATGCTCCAAGTCGGACCGCAGGGGGCCGGCTCGCGCCCGGGCCCGGCCTGCTACGGGCTTGGGGGAACGATGGCCACGGTCACCGACGCCCACGTGGTGTTGGGGCGGCTGCGGCCCGGCGCCTACGCGGACGGATCGGTCAACATCCGCTCGGAACTCGCGCATGAAGCAATCGCCAAGCACGTAGCGCAACCGCTGGGTCTGACCGTAGAAGGGGCAGCGATCGGCATCATCCGCCTCGCCGAACAGAACATGCTGCACGCAATGGAGCGGATGTCGAGCGAGCGCGGCGTAAACCCTCAAGGCCTGACGCTCGTTGCTTGCGGAGGCGCCGGAGCGCTCCACGGAGTGGCAGTCGCTCGGCTTCTGGGATGCCGGTCGGTGTTCGTCCCCCGGCTTGCCGGCGTCTTCTGCGCGTTTGGAATGTGCAATTCCAATATTCGTCACGACCTCATTCAATCCTGCATGGTCGAGCTTTCGGATGAGACGCTTGCGCGGATTTCCGAACAGGTTGCTAAGCGTGAGGACGAACAACGCGGCCGGCTTCTTGAAAGCTTCTCCAGCGAGGCAATCGTCATCGATTGCTTCTTGGAGCTGCGATATCGCGGCCAACAATGGACAGTGCGCGTGCCGTTCTTCGGCGGTACGGACAGCAAGCAGACGCTGCGGCGTCGCTTCGAGGAAGAGTTCTCGAGCATCTACGGCTACGTGCAGGAACGCAACGAGGTACAAATCGTAGCCTTTCATCTTATCGGCAAGGGCCGGTTCCCCACGCTTAAGCTGGAAGCCGCCGGCGCGACGGCTGAAAGCCCGCAGGCAAGTAGCACCCGCAGCATATGGATCGACACTCGCATTGGCTTCGTCGATGCGCCCGTGTTCTCTCCCTCGACGCTAAGTCCCGGGGCGAGGATAACAGGCCCCGCCGTCATCGAGGAACTGACGACGACCATTCTCCTCGGAGCGGCGGACATGCTGCTGGTCGATGAGGGCGGGAACTATTCTATTCAACTTTCGATTTTGGAGTGATGACCATGGCCGTCGACCCGATCACGATGACGCTGGTGCAGAAGCGTTTGGATCACATCTCTCGCTACATGGGCTGGGCGATGACGCGGACCGCGCAGAGCCCGATCTTCAGCGAGAGCCACGACTTCTCCTGCTTCCTGAGCAATGCCCGAGGCGATGCGTTATCCGTCGCCGACGGTCTTCCGATCCATACGGGGGGAGGCGATTTTGCCGTTCGCGCGGTACTTCGCGACTATGGCGGTGATCTTCACGATGGCGACGTCTTCCTCCTGAGCGATCCCTACGAAGCGGGAGGAAACCATCTTCCGGACTGGACGATAATCCGCCCGATCATCGTCGAGGACAGGTTTCTTGGGTTTGCGAGCAACAGGGCGCATCAATCCGACATCGGTGGGGGTGCAGCGGGAACCTACAATGCTGCGGCGACCGAGATTTTTCATGAAGGCATCCGGCTTCCCGTCCTCCGCCTCTTCGAGCGCGGCCGTGTGCGCGAAGACCTTTGGCGCCTCCTTCTGCTCAACAGCCGCACCTCGGATCTTCTTGACGGTGATCTTGCCGCGATGGTCGGCTCGACGCGCACCGGGCGCGACAGGGTTGTCGCGCTCGCTCGCGAATATGGTCTCTCTGAAACTGAGGGGGTTTTCAGCGCGATCCTTGATCATGCACAGACGCTGATGAAGGAGATGATCCGTACAATTCCCGAGGGGGTGTACTATGGCGAGGATGTTTCCGACACTGACTGCTTTGAGGCGATGGACGTGCCCGTTCGCGTCACCCTTACGGTAAAGAATGAGCATCTGCATGTCGACTTCTCTGGCAGCGCGCCGCAAATCCGCGGCTTCAAGAACAGCTCGATTGCCAATACGAGTTCGGCGGTCTTCCTCGCGGTGATGTCGTTCTTCAACGGGCGCGTACCGCAGAACCAGGGCGCCATGCGGCAGATGACGATTGAGGCACCGCCCGGCACTGTCGTAAATGCCCTTCCGCCGGCGCCAATGACGATGAACACCGTGCATCCGACGAGCGAGATAGTCCACGCCGTCTGGCGCGCCCTTGCGACTGCCATGCCTTTGGAAGGCTATGCCGGCTGGGGAAAGACTTGCTACTGCATTTCGTCGGGACGGAAAGACGACGGCAGAACGTACGTGATGTATCACTGGAACGGGTCATCCGGGGCAGGAGCCGTCCGGGGGCGCGATGGCTTCCCTGCGGCCGGACAGCTCTGCACCCTCGGCGGGATGAACCTGCCCAATGTCGAGACCTACGAGCAGATCTATCCCGTAAAGATTCATCGCTCCGAGATGCGAAAGGACAGCGGGGGGGCAGGCGAATTTCGCGGCGGAACCGGCCTTGAATACTCCGCCTCGACATATCAGCCCGCAGAGTACTCGTTTCGCAGTGAAGGCAGCCGCAAACCAACCGGCTATGGCATCGTAGGCGGCGAGCCAGGGGTGAAAGGCACAATCGCCGTGACGCTGTTGGACGGCGGCGAAGCGATTGCCGTTCCACAATATGGAATCATGCAATTGGGATCCGCAAGGGTGGACGTCAGCTCCCCAGGTGGTGGCGGCTTCGGAGATCCGCTCAGGCGGGATCCCCTCGCCGTTCAGCGCGACGCGGTAGACGAGATTGTGAGCCCTGAGATGGCCAGGGATGTCTACGGCGTCGTCCTCAGCTCCAATTTGCTTGCAGTCGATGTTTTGGCCACCGAAGCGCGAAGGCAAGAGCTTTTGCGGGTACGCTGCCCCACGCCTTAAAGCCCGGCCGCGCAATTCGAAAAGTCGCGCCTTTCGGCGGAGAATATGCGTGTATAGAAATGAAGCATTTGATCCTTATTGACATTAAGTGGTTCATGTGATCCAGTCGTTATCTCAACAAAGGTGGTCAAGGAGTTCGGACGTGCAGCCCATTTCAAGCCTAGGCCATAACCGGAGAGAGGTCGTTGGGCCGAAGTCTCGCGACGAGTTTCAACGAGCACTAAGGATCACGCCAGGCGGAAGCATGCGTGCTGCCCCTTTTTTCGCTCCCCAGCCGCCTTATGCTATGTCTGCAGCCGGCTGTTGGATCACCGACGCGGACGGCAGGAAGGTCTTCGACTGCGCAAACAACTTCTTCTCGCTCGTTCATGGCCATGCCTTTCCGCCGGTAATTGAGGCGCTGCACAAGGTCCTGGACGACGGCACCGCATTCGGGCTTCCGACCACAAGTGAGACCAGCCTTGCGGAAGCGATCAGCGCGCGCTCGCCGAGGCTTGAGCAGGTCCGCTTCACGAGCTCCGGTACCGAGGCTGTCATGTACGCCGTCAAGGCCGCGCGCGCGATCACAGGGCGCCCGATGATCGCGAAGTTTGAGGGCGCATATCATGGCGCTTACGACCATGTGGAAGTCAGCCTTGATTCTACTCCAATGAACTGGGGCGATTCATCCCCCAAGAGTGTGCTCTACGCCAAGGGAACTCCCGTCTCCACCGCCGCCGAGGTTCTGGTCCTCCCCTACAACGAGCCCGAGACATGCAGAGAGCTCATCCGTGCACACCATGAACGTCTCGCCGCGATACTCGTCGATCCGCTCGCCTCTCGCGTCGGCATGGTTCCGATGAACGCGGATATGCGGGAGGTCATCCAGGATTGCTGTAACCGCTACGGCATCCTGCTTGTGATCGACGAGGTCGTTTCATACCGCATCGGTTATCATGGCGCCCATGCCACGTTCGGTTTTGAGCCGGATTTGGTGGCTTTGGGAAAGATCATCGGCGGCGGCTTGCCTGTTGGGGCCGTGGCAGGGCCTGCGTCACACATGGCGGTCTTCGATCACACCAAGGGCAAGCCAGCCGTCTCCCACGGCGGCACGTTCAGCGCCAACCCGCTCAGCATGACAGCTGGGCTGGCGGCCCTGCAATCATACACTATGGATGCCGTGGCCCGTCTTAACCGGATGGGCGATATGCTTCGTAGCGAAATCACTGAGCAACTAAGAAGGCGCGAACTCCCCGCGCAAGTTACGGGCATGAGTTCCCTCTTTCGGCTCCATCTGATGACTGAAGTTATCCGAAACTACCGGACTTCGTTCCCGAGACCCGTGCAGAAGACTGCGCTGGCAAAGGTTCACCTTGCAATGCTGGAACGGGGTTTTCTGATGACGCCGAATTGCTCCGGCGCGCTCTCGACACCGATGAGCAAGACCGATGTCCAAGATTTAGTCTCCGCCCTCGTGGATGCCATTCATGAAACTTGGAAACAATCTCCATGGGAGTGATCGAGCAAACGGTGAAAAGCGCCGTCGCGTCAGCGCTCGCATCGGCGGCCTTGTCGATATGGCACGAGGTGCGAGGGGGATGTCAATGACTACGCAATCAAACGCAGAAGGTCGGCACGAAACACCTGCCTCGACTCGGTCGGAGGAAGCGTACGCACGCGCGATGTCGGTATTTCCCGACGGTACGAGCCGGGTAACGATCGAACGCGATCCAATTCCGAAGTACATAGAGCGAGGCGAGGGCGCTTACCTCTTCGACGTCGATGGAAACCGCTATCTTGATTTGAACGGGAATTTTACGACCCTCATCCACGGACATGCGTTCAAACCGGTCGTCGATGCGGTCTACCGGCAGCTGGCGAGCGGCAGCTGCTTTGCCAATCCGACGAAGATGGAAATCGAGCTGGCGAGTATCCTTTGCGAGCGGATTCCGAATGTCGATCGCGTTCGATTTGTAAACACCGGCACTGAAGCCGTAATGTTCGCTATCAAGGCGGCACGAGCTTTTACCGGCAGGGCAGGAATCGCCAAGTTCGAGGGAGCCTACCACGGTGCCTATGACTGGGTTGAAGTCAGCCAGTCGGCAAGCCCGGAGAACTGGGGACCTGCCGACGATCCTGTCTCGGTGCCGTTATACAAGGGTATGCCGGAAAGCGTTCTCCAAGAGACGCTTGTGCTGCGCTTCAATGACACTGAACTGCTCGAGAAGAAGCTCCAGGCCCATGCGCATTGGATCGCAGCGGTCGTAATCGATCCGATGCCGAGCCGCGCTGGCCTGATAGCGCCGGACCCTGGCTTCCTGGAGGCGCTGCATCGGCTCTGCCGCCATCACGGTGTGCTCATCATCGCTGACGAAGTGCTGAACCTGCGTCAAGGCTACCACGGCGCCTCGGCGCGATACGGGCTAAAGCCCGACCTGATCACCTTGGGCAAGATAATCGGCGGTGGGCTGCCCATTGGTGCTATCGGCGGACGCGAGGAGGTTATGCAGGTCTTCAGCGCCAAGTACGGGCGCCCCCTCCTGCCACAGGGCGGAACGTTCTCGGCCAATCCACTATCGATTGTAGCCGGCATCGCCGCAATGCGCGCTTTAGACAAAGCAGCGTTCGCTCGCCTCGACGGGCTGGGCGACCGTCTGCGTGCCAACCTCACCGAGATCATTGCCCAACACGACGCTCCGTTTGCAGTGACCGGAGCCGGCTCCCTGTTTCGAATTCATCCGACGCGGCGGAAACCGCGTGAGTTCAGGGATACGGCAACTAATCCAGCCCAGAACGCCGTCCTAAGGACGCTCTCCCGCTTCTTTTCCCGGCACGGTCTCATTTTGCCGAATGGGGCTGCCGCGTGCCTGTCAACACCGATGAGAGAGACCGAGGTCGACACAATATCCGACCCGTTTCGTCTCTTCCTCCAAGAACACGCAGCAGA
This sequence comes from Mesorhizobium sp. M1334, assembly GCF_040317995.1. Lineage (NCBI taxonomy): Bacteria > Pseudomonadati > Pseudomonadota > Alphaproteobacteria > Hyphomicrobiales > Phyllobacteriaceae > Mesorhizobium > Mesorhizobium sp. M1334. The sequence goes on along the minus strand of NZ_JAMYLM010000044.1, from coordinate 5,239 downwards.
CATCAACAATATGGAGAAACCGGAGTAATGTCCGTAGAAACTGTAGCCGAACGGATTGCAGCAGCACTGCAACGCAACAGCGTCGAGATGATTTTTGCCCAGAGCCTGCCCTCGGCGGTGGTTCTGGCATGCGAAAAGGTCGGTATCCGGCAAATCGCCTACCGCCAGGAAAACATGGGCGGGGCCATGGCTGATGGTTACTCTCGCATCTCTGGCAGAGTCGGCGTCGTGTGCGCCCAAAACGGGCCTGCCGCAACGCTGCTCGTACCGCCGCTCTCCGAAGCGTTCAAGGCCAGCATTCCGGTGGTGGCCTTGGTGCAAGAGGTCGAGCGCCACCAGCTCGATCGGAACGCATTCCAAGACCTGGACCACATCGCCCTTTTCTCGGCCTGTTCCAAATGGACGCGACGCGTGATGACGGCTGATCGGATCGAGGACCACGTCGACTCCGCGTTTATCGCGGCCACCAGTGGTCGACCTGGTCCAGCCGTGCTCATCCTTCCGGCCGACCTTCTCCGCGAGAATGTTACGGCTAGCGTACGCGGTCGGACAGGGAAATACGGCACGTGGCCCCTTGATCCCATCCGCCCGAGCGACGAGGCACTCGCGGCGGTGGCCAAGTTGCTCGCTCGCGCCGAGTCGCCCGTGGTGCTGGCCGGAGGCGGTGCGGTTTCGTCGGCGGCGAGCAAGGCGCTCGCGGAGCTGCAAACCATGGCCCATCTACCCGTCTTCACAACAAATATGGGCAAAGGCGCTGTTGATGAGCGCGCGCCCCTTACTTGCGGCGTCCTTGGGGCTCTGAATGGCCCCAGGTCTCTCGGCTACCGCACGCGCGCCATCATGGACGAGGCAGATCTCGTCTTCCTCGTCGGCACCAGGACCAACCAGAACGGAACCGATAGTTGGCGTTCGATCCCTTCTACGTCGGCGGTCGTACACCTTGACATCGATCCTTGCGAGATCGGCAGAAACTACGAGTCTGTGCGCCTCGTCGGGGACATCTCCACTACAATTCAAGCCCTGACTGCAGCGCTTCGATCGGAGGATCTCTCCAATCGCTCGGCCAAGAAAGTGTCGCTTGAACGTCGCATCGCCGAAGCCTGGGCGCAATTTGAGCAGGATCGCAGCATCTTCAGCGGAAGCAATCAGACGCCGTTGAGGCCGGAACGCATCATGCGTGACCTGCAATCGCGTATGACGCCGGAAACCATTGTCGTGGCCGACGCCAGTTACTCTTCAATGTGGATCGTCGGGCAGCTTCGCGCACTTTGCCCGGGCCAGCGGTTCATCACCCCGCGCGGCCTGGCAGGACTAGGATGGGGTTTGCCGCTCGGCATGGGCGCCAAGCTTGCAAGGCCCGACAGTCCTGTTGTCGTACTCGTCGGCGACGGCGGGTTCGCCCATAGCTGGGCGGAACTTGAAACGCTCGTGCGGTCCGAGATCAACCTCACGGTTATCGTTCTCAACAACGGCGTGCTCGGCTACCAAAAAGATGCCGAGACCGTGAAATTCGGCGGCTATACGACAGCCTGTCACTTCGCTCCCGTCGACCACGCCGCTCTCGCCAAGGCCTGCGGCTGTGAAGCGGTCACGGTCGAAAATCCGGGCGACATCGAGCCTGCCCTCGACCGCGCTCTGTGCTCGAAAACGCCGGTGCTCATCGAAGTCATCAGCGATCCTGATGCGCACCCGCCGATCTCGCTTTTCACCGGCACCCTTGGCCCCCTGACCCTCGAACCATCGGAACTGGTATGATGACGGCGCCTTTCACAAAGGTTGCCGTTGTCTCAGGAGGGTCGTCCGGAAATGGTTTGGCCTGTGTTCGCCCACTGCGCGTCGCCGATTGGGACGTAGCCTTTTTCAGCCAGTACGCGGATTCCATGCGCGCCGCCGCCAGCTATCGCTACCCGACATGGTGACGACGGGAAGCGGGCGGGTCGCCTATATTGGATCGCTTGCCGGCCGATCAGTGCCACGCATTGCGCGGGCGAGCTACGTGGCCTCCAACCGCGCTTTGGTCGGCCTGGCTAGGTCGATCGTCGGCGAATATTCCCACCGAAGCATCACGGCGAATACTTGCGCGGGCCGAGTCCTGACTAACCGGAGCACCGGACGCGCCCACGAATCTCTCCGCTTTGAGCGCATCCCAATTCTGATGGCTGGTCGTCCAGCCGATATCGCTCGTGTGGTTGTTTTCCCTCATGCGCGAGGACTCCGACTTCATCAATGGAGCGATGATCGACGTGAACGGAGGGGAGCTCGTTCCCGCATGAGCGCCCAGTCACCATCACCCTGACTAAGGTTTGAATCCCATGAGTATACCTGACATTGAACTGGCGAAGCGTGCTGCTGGCGAAATCGCTGAACGCACCAAGACAACCAAGAGGTCCGAATCGCGAGAGCGCTGGCCGGCGCAATGCCTCGTGAATGGCGAATGGGTGGGTGAGCCTGCATTGCCGGTGCTCAATCCCTCCACCAACGAAGAAATTGCGAAGGTTCCCGATTTCGGCGCCGCAGAGACTGAAAAGGCGATCTCAGCGGCCAAGCGCGCGTTCCCGTCCTGGGCAGGGCTCCTAGCCAAGCAGCGATCGACGACTCTGCGCCAATGGCACGATCTCGTGGTGGAACATGCCGACGAGTTGGCTCGGATACTAACCAGCGAACAGGGCAAGCCGTTGTCTGAAGCCAAGGCCGAGATCCTCTACGCGGCCTCCTTTTTGGAATTCTACGCCGAAGAAGCAAAGCGGATCTATGGCGAGACAATTCCAAGCCACATCCAGGACGGCCGCATTGTCGTGATCCGTCAACCAGCGGGGGTCGTTGCGGCGATCACGCCCTGGAACTTTCCGGCAGCGATGATAACCCGCAAAGTTGGCCCGGCCCTTGCGGCTGGCTGCACGGCCATCGTCAAACCTGCGCTGGAAACACCGCTCACGGCATTCGCCATTGCTGCCCTCGGTCAGAAGGCGGGTCTGCCGCCCGGCGTCCTCAATGTCATCACGGGAAACGCTCACGTCATCGGTAAGGAACTCTGCGACAGCCCGGATGTCCGCGTGCTGAGTTTCACCGGTTCCACGGCGGTCGGGAAGCTCCTGATGGCGCAGTGCGCGACCACCGTGAAGAAACTCGCGCTCGAATTGGGTGGCAACGCTCCCTTCATCGTCTTTGAGGATGCCGACATGGATGCGGCCGTCGCGGGGGCCATGGTATCGAAATTCCGTAACATGGGCCAGACCTGTGTGTGCGCGAACCGCATCTATGTTCAAGATTCCATCTACGATGCGTTTGCCGAAAAGCTTGCGACCGAAGTTGCGCGGCTCAAGGTCGGCGATGGCATGGCCGAAGGCATTGGCCAGGGACCGTTGATAAGCGCGGCCGCGGTTGCGAAGGTGGAGCAGCATATTGCCGACGCAGTGGCGAAGGGTGCGCGCATACTTACAGGGGGCGCTCGTCATGAGCTAGGTGGCACCTTCTACAAGCCGACGGTGCTTTCCGACGTCACCCAGTCGATGAAGGTCGCCCGAGAAGAGACGTTCGGACCGCTTGCCCCGCTGTTCCGATTCAGCGATGACAAGGACGTGATCACGATGGCGAACGACACCGAATTCGGCCTCGCCGCCTACTTATATGCGCGCGACATCGGCCGCATCTGGCGTGTCGCAGAGGCCCTTGAGTACGGCATGGTCGCAATCAACAGCGGGCGTCTCTCGACCGAGTTCGCTCCTTTCGGGGGTGTCAAGGAGTCGGGCATCGGTCGGGAAGGATCCCGCCACGGCATCGAAGAGTACACGGAACTGAAGCTCATGCTCATGGCCGGCATCTAGTCAAACATCGCGTCCTCCCGGGCGGGTCTGGCCGGCGGGCGCCAAATCCGCTGCGCCGGCCTTTACGCCTTTATTTTCCGAACGCGCCCTATTTTCTGCGCATCGTATGCCCATAGAGCAGTACCGTCGGTTTGCGCGGAGCTTTTGCCATGGTGCCGCAATCATGAGGTGCCCCGCTTTCGGTGACGCTACGGGCCCACCGCCTGCTGATGTCGTCGTTCATGACGGGAGGGTGTCGCGCGATCATCGCCAACGGCCCTTGAGGCTCGCACCAAGTTGGACGCGTGGTTGACCGAAAAGTGCTCGAATCTGAACTATCGAATCGCGTTCGACTACACAGGCGAAATGAACAAGCTTTGGAAGGACCCTTTTCCGCCGGGATTCCGACTTTGTTCGTGGTGGACCGGGACGGCCACATCGCCTTTATTGGTCATCCGGGGCAACTCGATGAGATTTTGCCGAAAGTGCTCAGCGGCAGCTGGAGCACCGGCGATAAAGCGAAAGCCGCCGATACGGAGCGGATCGCCAGAAGCGAATCCATGGCGCGTGAACAAGCTGCGTGTTTCAGAAATTCGCGGACACCCATTCCGCTAATTGGCGGACAGTGATGGAGTGCACCCCTGGACTGAGACACAAAAAATCGCGGACAGTTTCCCTGCAAGGATAGGAAACTGCGGGCATGGCCGGACGGCAAAGAGCCATGGCTTAACCTGAACAAGGCGGCGCGCTCCTCGGCGTTGCACCGAAGACCCTCGGGCTCGCCGCCGAGGCGGGCGAGATCGAAGGCGTTCATCCTCTGTCGGATGGTCCACGGGTCTTCAGCCGATCAACGCTTCGCGGACCGGCGGCTCAGCGCATCGTCCATCGCGCGCGGCAAACCCAAAGTACCCCACGGGACCGTCCAGATCAGCAAAATCTAGTCACTTCAACGACATAGACAGATGGGTGTTATGCAACAGGATTTAAGTCCTCCCGCCATTCGGCAATGGCGTGGTCGAGGCCGCCATACTTGGCCTTCCAGTTATACAGCGTCGCGTCGGAGATCCCGTGCTTGCGGGCAAGATCGCCCGCCTTCGCACCCGCTTCATGCTCGCACAGAACCGCGATGATCTGCTCTTCCGTAAACCGCTTTCTCCTCATCAGTCCGTCCTTCAATCAAGGTCCGGACTCTAATCTCAGATGGAGGAAATTCTCAGTGGCAGGTCACCTGATCCTCATTCGGGCAGAATTTGGTCGAGACGCTTCAGAAGCGGTCCGAAAGCGGCCCCGACATCGAAGAACGCCGATCCTCACCGCTACGCCGCTCGCTCGGTTGTATGGGCTAATCTTTGTCAAGGTGATCTTTCAGTCGTTCCGTCTCCTTGTTCAGCCGTGTGCGCCCATTTGTTCCTGCTTTGGCTCCGGGGTCCATTGGG
>NZ_JAMYLM010000043.1:0-19495 GCF_040317995.1 Mesorhizobium sp. M1334 | reverse complement strand
GGGCAGACACATTCTCCACGGCGATCTCCTGTTGAGTGAGTGGTTCGATGCAGCCTCACCCTGACAGAGCGCCGGCCGCTGTTCACTCCTCATGGGATCTAAACACGCATCTCCAGCGGCACGGCTTCGGTGATATCGAGGTGAACGTTACAGGCGGCTACGATCCCACCGAGATAGATGAGGACAGTGTGATTGTGAGGGCGCAGCGCGCCGTACTCACACGCTCGCGCATCGAACATACGCTGGTGCCGAGAGATGCTGGCTCTTGGCCGGGGGTGATTTTCACCGGCCAACCGCTGAATGTGCCAGCCTGCGGCTTCGGCCTCGGTAGGGGCGGGAATCTTCACGCACCGGATGAGTTCATGGTTATTGAAAGCATTGATGCAAAGGTAGCTGGATTTGACGAAGCTACGATTGGCTTTATCGAATATCTGTATCAACTCGCGTTCGAGGAATGTGCAGCCGTTTAAACCCAGCTTGGTGGTCGCACTGTGACCTTGACTAGTGGGAATATTGCCATCAAGAATTGGCAACTGGTGAGGGACGTTTCCTGCCGTGTGTAGTTGCGGCGGCAAGCGGATCGAGGACGGATTGTTGGTCTCCTCCTAGGAACAATTCCGCCGACGGCGTCTGGATGCCACGCCAGTGAAAGAGTTGGAAAAGGCCACGGCCATGGGCGACTGATCGGAGGGATCGTCACCCGTGCCGTGCCGGGCCGTCACTGATACCAACGTTGCGCCCGCCGAGCAGCAGGCGCTCGCTCGCCTTAACCTGTGGCCGGTCGTCTTCGGCATCGAGCACTGCCGCTATCCACGCGGAACTATTCTAAACCGTTCGGACCCGCCTGACGCAATAGTGGGTGCGGGTGAATTTGCGCGACTCTGCTGATCGTCCCGCTCGGTCAGGAGCGCCTTATCACCGGAAGCACGTGAACCAGTTGGTAAAAAACATAGGCATCGAAGACAAACAGCCTGCTACAGCAGACGCGACACGATGGGCAAAACAATGGAAACGCAGGAGAACGATCTCTCGAATGAGCAGCGCTCGCCGACATCCTCAAATGGTCGCCGGCGCTACCGGCTTGTCCAAATTCTCAAATCCTTGATCGGAGATTCGTAAGGGCTGTTCCGGCGGCACCTTTCGCGCGTGGATGTAAGGGGCGATGTTCGACGCCTTTGAGGGCTTCGACATATGACGGTTTCAGAGTTTACGCTTAAGTCCAGGGACGGAGAGCCGGTCCGTCGGCTGGAGATCTTCACTGGTTCGGGTCGGCGGCGTGAGTGGCCGCCGGAGGAGAAGGCCCGGATAGTGGCGGAGAGCTACGAGGCGGGCGAGACGGTTTGTGCTGTGGCACGCCGGTATGGACTTTCCCCGCAGCAATTGTTCACCTGGCGCTCGGCCGTCTCCTGCGCGAAGGCGGTGGCGATGAAGGCCGAGACGACGCGGCGGCCGTTCTTGCCGACGTGCGCCAGCACGTTCCTGGTGAAGTGGCAGCGCTGCCAGGGGTGTTACGCGGCGCACAGTAGGGGCGGTTTGGGCTTGTATATTCATCTCAGCTGTCCGAACCTGCATCGACCAGCGCATCTGCTGCTTCTTGACCATGCGTTTGGTGATCACGGAATTGACCGCCGATTCGGCGAGGGTCGCGGCCACGCGACGCTCGCTGCCGCAGAATTCGATCTGGGACGCTGCCGCCACTGATCTCCTCAGTTCAGATCGCGTGGAAACTCCTTGACCTCTTCGCGATCAACGACGACTTCGTCGCCAGCACGCGCAACAAGATGGGCCTCCACGCGCCAGACATCACGTAGCGCGTGCACCGTCGCCGAAACCCTAACCCTGGCGTCCCAGTCGCCTCGGGCGTAGGATTTCTCCCAAGTCACGGTTCCGCGTGCCGAATTCGGTTCGTCCCGATGTACGACGAAGACGTTTGTCTGCCTATCCGATAGAGTGATGCCGGTGTGTGGGTGGCACACTGTCCCGGCGTCGCTCACGACAGTGTAGGTGGTTTCGCCGGTGATCTGGTTGGTCGTCACCTCGCGCCGGAAGGGCTCGCCGGACTTAATCACTTCCTGCGCCATAGGCATTGCGCTCTCCGGCCCTTCAAACGCCGCAAGCGTTGCATCCAGTGGCTGCGGCTTGCGCACCGGCAGGGTCAGCCTGCTGCCAGCGCAATGAATCGACAGCGTCGCCTTCTCCGGCCCTGGAAAAACGATCGGCCAATGCCCGGTGGCGATGGCAAGCCGGATGCGCTGACCCTTCTCGAAGCGCTGGCCACAGCAGCGCAATTTGAAGCGCACCGTTTCGGGATTGCCTGGCTGCATTGGCTGGAGCTCGAGCTCGTCATGCCGATGCGTGAGATTGAGAATGCCATAGCTAACGCGCGATGCTGCGCCGTCTTCGAATACCAGCGATAGCGTCGCTGAGATCACCGCAACTGGCTTGTCCGAGGCGAGCTTTACCTCGAATTCCGGAAAGCCGAGAATTTCCACGGTTTCTTCCAAAGGGGTCGTTTCGAAGACAAGCGCATTGCCGGCTTCCATGCGCTGGTCTACCGGCAAGGTTGGAACGACGCCAAAAGCGCACCACGCCCCCGAGGAGAGGCCCGCCGTCAACGGTGAGCAAATTGTCAGCACGTCATCGCTGCTGGCGCCCTCTGCAAGGCGTCCCGGCGAAAGGGCCAGTGATCGTGCACCGACGCCTGGTCCCGGCCAGGAGGGCTCCGCGACCCAACGGCCGGGCCGCTCATCATAAATGGCAGCCGGGGGACAGGGGTCTTGCATCCAAGCCCGTAACATCGGTTCATGGGCAATGCCAGTATCGATCCCCTTGAGATACTGATCCCACCAGCGCAGGCATTCCTTGAGAAAACCGATGCGCGGTCCGGGCATGGCGAAATGCGGATATTTATGACCCCACGGACCAATCAGGCCCTTCCGGATCCCAGGCAGTCTTTCGAGCATGCGGAAGATCGGGTTCGGATAGCTGTCGGCCCAGCCACCCACGAGGTAAACGGGGATCTCGACATCGGAGTAACCCTCGCAGATCGAGCCGTGCTTGTAGAACTCGTCGCGGCGCTGATGCTCAAACCATTCCTGCATCCAGATGCCGTTGCCGTTAAGGCGGCCTTCCCAAAGCTCGCGCCAGCGGTCGCCGACGATCAGTGGATCGGGCGGCGTCATGGCGATCGCCCACGCGGTAGTGCCCCAGTCCAGATTGTCGCACATCTGCGCGCCGCCGAGATAATGGATGTCGTCATTATAGCGGTCGTCGGTTGAGCACAGTGAGATCACCGTTTTAAGCGCCGGCGGGCGGCGCGCGGCGACCTGGAGCCCGTTGAAGCCGCCCCAGCTAATGCCGATCATGCCGACCGCGCCCGAGCACCAAGGCTGTTTGGCCAACCATTCGATGACGGCCAAACAGTCATCCTGCTCTTGCTTCAGATACTCGCCCTTGCAAACACCTTCACTGTCGCCGGTGCCACGAATATCGACACGTACGCCAGCGTAGCCATGACCGGCAAAGTAGGGATGAGTGAGCGCATCACGTTCCGCCGTTTCGTCGCGTTTGCGGTAAGGCAGGTATTCGAGGATGGCCGGGACCGGATCGGCTTCGGCGTCTTCCGGGACCCAGATGCGGGCAGCTAGTTTCACGCCATCTGGCATCGGGATCCACAGGTTCTCAATCTCGCGGACCTTGCGCGGGAAATCGGTGACCACATGGATGTCTTTCATTGGACTGATCTCTTTTTAATCTACGGCAGGTTGTCTCGGCGGCGCGCAGGCCCGACACTGGGCGTGAATTCACGGGTGAGGCAGTCAACTGAGTTCTTAGATCGCACAGTTGGCTTGGCGAAAAAGATCAATCTGATGCTGGAATTCGAATGGCGATTTCGAAAACCAGCCCGGATTGATGGGTTCAGCGCAACCGGCCAACGCCTATACGCTGAGCGGGGTCAAACTTGACACGATCGAGTGAAATCATGCTTCGGAATTTTCTGACAATAGGATTAGTATAGAGCCTTGTCTTGACGAAGACAAAGGTGTCCTCGTCCTCGACTGAGACGAGCAACACGAAATCGGCGACGCCCGTAACCAGGTAACATTGGGTCGCCTCTTTGGCCGCGCGCATCGCGCGCTTGAACTCATCGACAAGATCACTGGAAACGCGACCTGGCTCTTTCAGAAATGCTCACCTCGTTTGAATTAGGATCGAAGAATTGCTCCTGATGTCATAAACTTCAAAGAACCGCTGCTCTCTTGATAGATAAACGCCGCGTATGTGGCGAACACTTCTGTTCTGATGCAGATGGGCACCGGCTTCGGAGCAGCGATCGTCTGCACATTCCTTTTATCTTCCGTGTCAGCCACCTTTCGCGCCTTCCACGCTGCGAGCATTACCTCCTCCTTCTCCGGCGTAAGCGCGAAATCGGGCTTGGCCCTGCGCCCTGGAGGCACCGCGCTGGAATTCCTGGGTGAGTCCAGACCTTAGGGCCTTGTCGAAGTTGATGCTCGCGGAGCCCAGAGCGTCGCCGCATAGCGGCACCCAGGGCACGACCTCGTCCACACCATTCTCCTCCAGGAAGTCATAGTCGTCGATCCAGGTAAAGCGTACGTCGTTCTCAGAGGCACCAAGGGATGCGCGCACCCCGGTGAGGAAATCGGTCATCCACAGCGGCGTGCGCGGACCCGCCACGTTGTAAGTGCCGGTCGCCTCCAGTTCCACCATCCGGATCATCCACTCGGTCAGGTCGCGCACGTCCACAAATTGTACGGCGTCCGTCCGACGACCGGGCGCGATTATTTCGCCGCCGCGCTCGACGCGTTGCGGCCAATAGGGGAAGCGGTACGTAGTATCCCCCGGGCCGACGATGTAGTGAGGCCGCACAATGATGGTTCTCCCGAGGAACGCCTTTTCGGCCTCGATCTCCGAGAGCGCCTTGCTTACGCCGAAGCTACTCCACCCATTGGACGGGCTCTCTATCCAAACCGGCTTCACAGCCTCGCTAATGTCCGTCGTGAGGTATGGGAAATAGACGCCGGTGGAGGACACATACATGTAAAGCTTTGCACGGTCCCGCAGCAACTCTGCAGACATGCGGACCCAAGCCGGGTCGGTGGCGGAGTTGTCAATGACGGCGTCCCATGACGCAGTTTTCAGCGAGTCAAGGTTGTTGCTCCTGTCGCCGCGCAGGTACCGGACGCCTGGAGGGAGATCTGCCTGCCCGAGCCCGCGGTTGAAGACGGTCACGGTGTGTCCTCGCTGGACGGCGTAGCGCACCTCGTGAGATCCGATGAAGCCGGTACCGCCCAAAATAAGGATGCGGAGCGGAACATTGGTCTTCTGGACGGGAGTCATTTCTGTCAATCCTTAGATTAGAGACCGTCGACTGATTCGAAGTTGTTTGCCAATATCAGTAGTCAATTTTAGGCTTCTGTTAAGAGATTGTGGTCCCTTCGCAGGGATTAGCCCGTCTTATTCATGACGCATCTGGGTTTGTTTGGCGCTGAGCGGCGGACGGGTGGCAGCGCGGCGTCTTTTTCACCGCGGCTGTGTCTGGACTTGTGTACGCGCTGGAGGTGGAAGCTGCCTGGTTCGACGGGGCTGCTGCCCCGGCGGTCATGGTCCAGCCGGCTGCAGATTGCTGGCGAGCGTCCGGAACAGGCTGGCCTCGGGACAGGCGGCGGCGAAGGCCAGGCGGACGCGCGAGACGGTTTCGATGACGCGGGCGCCGAGCTTGAGGAGCCTGAGCCGCAACGTGGCGAACTCGGCTTTGCACAGATGATGGGATGTGGGCACCGCGTCGCGCAGGGTGATCATCAGCCAGTATGCGGCGGTGTGCAGGACGAGGCGGACCTGGTTGGCGATCGGCGAACGGCAGCTGGTGCGGTCGGAGGCGAGTTGGCTCTTGTGCATCTTGATCAGGTTTTCGGCCTGGCCGCGGGCGCAGTAGATCACGTCGTAGAGGTGCTCGGCCGAGCCGCTGTCGAGATTGGTGACGACGAAGCGGATGTCGAGGCCCATCGCAGTCGCCTCGATGCGGGCGCAGACGCGCGCTCAAGCTTCCAGGACTTCGCCTTGTAGCGGGTCTCGGCATAGCCGCGCAGCACAGGCTTGCGCTCGAGCGCGCGGCGGGTGCGGCCGTCGTCGGCGCTCTCGTCGACGAGCCGCTGGAGAACCGTGTTGCCGGGCAGTCCGAAGATATAGTCGATGCCGTTGTCCTCGCACCATGCCATGACTTGCGCCCGGCCGTAATGGCCATCGCCGCGCACCAGGATACGGGTGGTCGGCCAGCGGGCGCGGATGCGCCGCACGAGACGGCGCAGATGGCCGCGGATCTCCTTGCCCGTCGGCGTCTTGCCGGGGCGCAGGATCATGGCGACCGGGCGTCCTGTCGCGGCGTCATAGACATGGATCGGCAGGAAGCAGCGCTCGTCGTAGTGGGCGTTGAAGAGCGACAGCTGCTGATGGCCGTGAACGACATCGAGCGTATCGTCGATGTCGAGCGTCACCATCTTGGGCGGCGCGGCATAGCTCGACAGCCACAGGTCGACCAGCACATCGCCGAGCCGGATGACGGTCTTGAGGTCGGGCAGGTTCTCCAGGCGCGAGCATGTCGGCTGCGAGCACAGGTCGAGCCCGCTGTCGGGCAACCGTCCGCAGGCGAGCTTGAAGGCCGGGTCGGTGCGCAGCCGGTCGAGATCGTTGCCATCCTCGTAGCCGCACGCGATCGCAAAGATGCGGGCGCGCAGAATGTCGGCCATGGCGTGCCTCACCCGCTGCGGGTGACGCGGATCGTGGATCGCAGCCGCAAGCCGGTCGGCCAGTCGCAAACGCCGCTCGGCGGCGGCCAGAAGCATAACGCCGCCATCCGATGTGATGCGTCCGCCATCAACGCAGCTGTGATCTTCTTGCGTCCGACGGCTGGAAAACACAACGGCGGCAACGTATCGTCGGTCATGGCGGGTGTGGCTCGCGAGATCTGGTGGAAGGGTTGGCCTAAGCAACTGAATCCTACGCCAAATCAACCGCTTAAGCTACATCCGCCAGCCTCTCCAACACGCCGTCATGCATAAGACGGGCTAGTATCGGCCGGCGGGATCTGCTCCTAGATCTCGTCGCGAACGCCAGCAGATCGCGGTTGGAGGGGCTGAGATCATGCACGACCGGCGAGAAAGAGCCCCGAAAGGCCGAATTGCCGATGCCTGTGCTCGGTAGCGCCTCATCACGCATGAAGTCGTGCAGCTCCCGAGCGATCTTCAGTCCGGCAATCTCGATACGGGCGTTTAGCTGCTGGCTATCCACCTTATCCTCCCTATGCCACCAGACGATTGTGAACAGGAAGATCCTTTGCGACGGCCTCAGCCAACATGGCTGATGTCGCGGCAGACAGTGTCCAGCCAAGGTGCCCGTGGCCCGTGTTATAGTAGACGCCTAGCGCCTTCCCTTTGCCGACACGCGGCATCATGTTAGGCATCATAGGACGGAGGCCAGCCCACGGCACAACGCGGTTCGTATTGACGCCCGGGAAGAGTTGCCGCGTCCAGTCTACCAGAGGTCTTACTCTGCCATCCCTTATGTCCCAGTTTTGGCCGTTGAACTCGGCGGTGCCAGCCACTCGGAAGCGCTCTGCGCCAAGCCGGCTGGTCACGATTTTAGCCCGGTCGTCGAGGATGCTCACCCACGGAGCGGCTTCCTCTGCCGCATTGTCCTCCAGGTGGACCGTGATCGAGTATCCCTTGACAGGATAGATGTTGAGGCGATCGCCCAACATCGCCGCGAAGTCACGGCTGTTCGAGCCCGCGCATACGACAATTGCGTCGGCCTCGATAACCTGCGCCTGAGAAGTATGGGTAGAGTACGTCAGCCTGAACCGGCCGCGTCGCTCAATCTTTGTCACCGACGCGTCATAGAGAAAACTTCCACCGCGTCCTTCGCATGTACGGGCTAATCCGGTGGTATACTTGTGGATGTCACCGGTTGAGTCCGAAGGTGTGTAGAACCCACCATAAAAAGCGCCCTGCAAGGCCGGCTCAAGAGAGGCGATCTCGCCAGCTGTGACCGGCCGCCTGTCAAGGCCTCCTTCGACGAGGAGTTGATTGACTTTCGTAGCGTGGTCGAAACCAGGCTTGTCCCAATAGACATGCAGGATTCCGCGGCGAACGTGGTCGAAATCGATGCCTTCCCGCTCAGCGATGTCGAACATGTGCCTGCGCGCAGCGATCGCCAGACGGGTGGGGGCAACAGTATTCTCGCGGTACTTTCCGATATGGGAGACGAATTCCGCAAGCCAGCTGTACTTGTGCCATGTCGGCGCCGGGTTCATGAGGAGTGGCGCGTCGCGTCTCACCATCCACTTGATGCCCTTTAAGATCGTCGACCAGTGGTTCCAGACTTCCGCATTGCTCGCCGAGAGCTGGCCGCCATTTGCAAATGAGGTCTCCATTGCCGCATAGCGCTGACGCTCCAGCACGGTGACGTCATAGCCGTGTTCCAAAAGGGCATAGGCTGTCGACACGCCGGTAATGCCGGCACCAATCACAACAATCTTGGGCATTTCGCTCTCCAGACAGGACAATGGGTTCGGGCCAGTCGGCCCGCGGCTAACCCCCAAATCTGTCACGGTACCTGAGAGCTTAACCGGGAGGCCCGGCTTTCCCCTTCGGTGGACGCTCCGGCGTCTCTCTCCAGATTGTTCGGCAGGACGGTCGCTTGTACCTGAGAGTTTCCTTGGGGGGTTGCTCCGTCGGTGTCGACCACGTGCCGATCTCTCCCGCGCTGCCTATTGAACGGTCCGTGTATAGCTCTGTTCAACGATAGTTACAGCACTGGTTGCGCCTCAATATTGATGCAGACCCATCATTTTCGCCGGCAAGCTGAAACGCGTGAACCAAGGATGCCCCCTTCTTCCGCAACCTGTGGGACATTCGAAAACGTCATGCAGCACATTTGAGGCGCCCGAACCACCAAGACCGTTTATGTCAGTGCGGCAGTGCTGAGCATCCTCTCGTCGGCTGAACGAAGTCCAAGCACAACTGCTCGCCACCTCGGCACGGCCAGTAATCGGCGCGGGATCGAGCCCGGTAATTTCTTTGGGTCAGGCGGCGCGCAGGAGAGGCGGTTGGGCTTGAACCGGGGAGGCACGTTCGGTTGTGGCTGTGGCAAAGGTGTGCAGGCACTCAGCGAACTGGAAGCCCGGCAGGAGACTACGCTCGCTGCCGGGCCGGTACTGCCTTGGGAGGAGGCAATAAGTCAATTACTCGCGCATCAGTTCCAGATCTCTCGCCTAACCTACGGCATCGTGTCGTGACATCGATCGCCCTTCGGACCACGACGTAGCATTGGAACGTGCTTTCCAGATCGAACCCGCTGGTTCAAAGTCGCTAGTCACACATCCGAACCGCGTCAGTCTGACGACACCGATGTCGTTCTCGGTCCCAAAAGTCTTCGCAAGCTTCTGTAGACGCTCCAAAAATAGCTTTTTCTCGCGTCGAAGAGGCGAGCCGCAGGGGGCCACGGTTTGGACACTTCAAGTGACTGGGCTCGATCAGATAACGCCCATAGCTTCCTGCCAGTGTCAGCGTCGGTCGTCGGAATCTTTCTCCTGGTGGAATACATTCGCGAGGCGAATCCCCCTTTCTGAATTAATGGTGGGGTTGTTGTGCAACTACGAGTATAGATGCATAGTGGAGTATGATTTGTACCAAAGTGCATCGACTGCTGAAACGTGGACCGCACAAGCAGGCTTGGTCTGAAATATATGCGCGAAGAGGACCCTCGTGGCGCTCGATCCTCGCGTTCAAACATTCGCGCTGCGAGACAGCCCATCCAGCCAGCCATGATGAAGCCCGTTTCTGGGTTAGCGAATGCGCAAGTGTGGCAGCTTGGCTTGAATGGCGAGGGCATGTTTGGACGACTTGTGAAATCCAACCCGCAAGGCGTCGGCTCCCTCAACGTTGTGTTCGGCGCCTATCCTCACGCAGTCCTCCCGCGTCGGCTGCCCGATCTCGAAACGCATGCCGATACGGCTTTCGATCTGATCCATGGCGTGGGTATCACGCCTCGTGCCAGCTAACCGGTGAGTGTTGCCGGCAAGCAGCAAGGCGAAACCGCAGTGCTCCTGAAGGTGCAGCAGCTCCCGCAAAACAGTGGGTGTGAAATTCTGATATTCGTCCACCAGCAACGGACGCGTCGGGCCGTATCGGGCACCCAGAAAGTTCATGCAATCCTTCCCAAGATCGTATGTGAACTTGCTGTCCTTTTGGACGCCATACCGACGTCCCACCAGCTCCGGAGAGCGGAGAGCACGGCCGATGGCATTCCGGGCAAGCCGGAAACCTTGCCGATGTCTTCGTAGCCGCCAGCGTCGAGAGACTGTCTTATTGCGGGATACAAGATCTCCTTCACGAGCGGCATCAAGCCGTTCCATCCGCAACGCCAGCGGCCCGTCGACAACCACAGAATGAATAGACATGGTGCCCGCCTCAGCCAGCCTCTCCCCGCCGAGCGGATGCGGCCTCGATATGAATGACCATGCCTTCAAGGGCTTCGCTCAGCCTCTCAAGGTCAGGCTTGCTTATGGATCGCTCCCGACCCTCGTGATCGCGGCCGTAGCGATGGACGCAATCGTGCCGCACCGGCACGCACTCCATAAGCGTTTTCTTGGTCGCCTCATCTGGAAAAATTGTCGAGCCGAGGGCGCTCTGGTAGTAGTGATCGATCTTTTATGGTACATCAGCTCGCGCAGCCGCATGTGTACCCAATCGCGAAAAGCGTTCGGATTGGACGCGAGTTCAACGACTTCGATCTTGTCCGCGACCCACTGATTGTGTTGAAAAAGTCCGGGTTGCAGCAGTCCTGAAGCACTTCTCTATTCGGCGTGTCGAAGTCAAGCGCGTTCGAGCTTACCGCTTCTTCGGCGTTTGACGTCTTTCGCGGGGCCTCGCTTCTCTACGGGATCGGCTTTAGCCCTCCCAGCATGGGATCAGGAGAATGAAGCGGCACAATCTGATTCGCGGCCTGATCGGCTGCAGTGAGCGACCGGTCCGAGTGCTTCAACGAACTCGCCTCATCCATCGTCCCGCGAAGGACGTGCTTCCGCCGGTGGCGGAACTTGTCTCTCTCCTTTACGGCCTTCCCGGTCAGATAGCGGCTGGCCAGGCCTCCCGCGTCCAGCGGAATTCGGTGCCGTCCACCCACATGCGGTGCATGATGACCGCCAGCCGGCGGGCGAGCGCGACGACCGCTTTTCGCAGGCCGGATCGCTTGGCGACATTCATCGCCCATGCCTTCAGCCACGACCATTTCTTCACGCGCGTTATCATCACTTGGGCGGCTTCGTAGAGCAAGGTGCGCATCATCCCGTCGCCGCACAGCGAGACGCGACCGACACGGTGACTTTCACCTGATTGGTTGAGCACCGGCGTCAGTCCCAGGATGGACCCCACCGTTTTGGAGTTTCTGAACCGCTGTGGAATGTCGATCGTCGCGGTATAGGCCAGCGCCACCACAGGACCGATGCCAGAGATGGTCATCAAGCGATTGCAGATCGTATCGTCCCTGGCGATCGTCAGTACCTTGCGATGCAGGCGAAAGAATTCCTCGCGCAGCCTCCGCCTGGCGGCGAGCAGCGGCGCCATGATCTGCGCTACATCAGGCATGTCTTCGACGAGCTCGCGAATCCGATCCTCAAACTTGACGGTCCCGACGACGCCAACCTTGAGCCCAAAATTGCGCAACAGGCCGCGCAGGTCGTTCTCGATGGCGAGGGCCTTTTCCTGCAGCAGCTTGCGCGCCGTCAGCAGCGCGCGGCGCTTCTGGCTCGTCAGCGTCTTGACATGCACCGGGCGGAACAGGTTGACGCGCATCATCTGTGCGATGCCGCGCGCATCATTGCGATCCGTCTTGTTCGGCCGCGCCTTGAGGAATGCCTTGGTGTGTCGGGTCTCGATGCAGATTGCCGGCAAACCGGCCCTGGCCAGGCCTTCGAACAGCCATTGCGACAACGGTCCGGCCTCGAGCCCGATCCGCTCGATGCGCAAGGCGGGATCTTTCAGAACCGCGGTGAGGTCGTCGGGGTGGCTGACCACCTTGACCTCGCGGCAGATCTTGCCAGTTTCATCGACAATGCAAACGGCGGTCTCTTTTACCGAGATATCCAATCCGGCATAATGCTTCATGCTGCGTTTCCTTTCCTGATGCTTGTGGCTGTAGCTGCAGACCACGTTCTATCATCAGCTCGGAGCGCAGCACCTCCGTCCATCACCGTCAAAGATGGGGCTCAAGCCGAATATCCCATCTGATTCAATCTTCGTCGTAAGAGGAGATTGAGTCGATGATGGGCGAGCAAAGTGTGATGCAGGAGGAGCTGTTCTACGGCTTCAGCCTGGAGCGGCATGTGCCGGCGGATCACCTGCTCAGAGCGATCGACCACTTCGTCGACCTGTCCGCCATCCGCCAGCATCTGGCGCCCTTCTACAGCTCGATCGGCCGTCCCTCGATCGACCCTGAGCTGCTGATCCGCATGCTGATCGTCGGCTATTGCTTCGGCATCCGCTCGGAGCGCCGGCTGTGCGAGGAGGTACATCTGAACCTGGCCTATCGGTGGTTCTGCCGGCTTGGTCTCGAGGGTGATGTGCCTGACCACTCAACCTTCTCCAAGACCCGCCACGGCCGCTTCCGCGATGCCGACCTGCTGCGCGAACTGTTCGAAACCGTCGTCCGGCGCTGCATAGCTGAAGGGCTCGTCGGCGGCGAAGGCTTTGCGGTCGATGCCAGCATGATCGTCGCCGACGCCCATCGTCAGCGCGGGATCGAAACGGCCGAGGACCTCAATCCCAAAGCCAAGCGGGCCGTGGCTGAGTATCTCGCCACTCTGGATGACGCCGCCTTCGGGGCCGCCACGCCGGTAGAGCCAAAGTTCGTATCGCCTGTCGATCCTGCAGCACGCTGGACCGCCTCTTGGGGCGGCCCGGCCGTCTACGCCTATTGCACCAACTATCTGATCGACGTGGAGCACGCCGTCATCGTCGATGTGGAGCCCTCGACCGCGGTGCGCCAAGCCGAGGTGACGGCCGCCAAGACCATGATCGAGCGGGCGCACGACGAGCTCGGCCTGTGGCCGGAGCGGCTGATTGCCGACACCGGCTACGGCTCGGCCGAAATGCTGAACTGGTTGGTGCATGAGCGTGGGATCGAGCCGCATATCCCGGTGTTCGACAAGTCTAGGCGCAAGGATGGCACCTTCTCGCGCGACGACTTCACCTACGACCATAAGGCCGATGCCTATATTTGCCCGGGCGGAAAGACGCTCAGGCAGCGCCAGAAGACCTATCGGGTGCCACACCCTCTCGTCGACGAGAATGGCATGATGCGCTATCGCGCCAGCAAGCTGGATTGCGACGCCTGTGCCCTGAAGCCCCGCTGTTGCCCGAAGGAGCCGGCGCGCAAAGTGCTGCGCTCGATCTATGAGGGCGCGCGCGACATGGCCCGCGACATCGCCAAGACCGAGGCCTACCAAACCTCACGCTATCAACGGAAGAAGGTGGAGATGCTGTTCGCGCACCTCAAGCGCATCCTGAAGCTCGACAGACTGCGATTGCGCGGCCCCTGTGGTGCCCGCGATGAGTTCCACCTCGCAGCCATCGCCCAGAACCTCAGGAAATTGGCCAAGATCTGCACTATCCGGACACCAATCCCAGCCACTTAGGGCAAGGAGGCCGCCTCGACCCAATCGCAACTCGTCGCGGCGAAAAGAACGCCTGGCTTAATCACCGACTTCTTCAACACAATCCACTCCTTGTTGCCCTTCACCAATGCTGACATTGCTTTCGGATCATCGAGCACCAGTCTGATGAGACGATCGCTGAGATATGCTTCGATGGCGGAAAAGTACTGGACGAGCAGCATGCGGTTCAGTGCGCCGATGAGGCCCCGCCCCTCCATCTCGGCGGCGATATGACCGATGTCGTAGGTCGCAAATTTGAAGATCTGTGCCGGGTCGCTCGGTAGGTTCTCGCGCTGATACGCTTCCACCTCCCATGGGTCTCGGGAGTGTGGACCGGATCATCGATCACAGTCACATGCGCCTTGTGATCCGCGAGTTCGGCCACGAGGGAGGCGCCGGTGTTTCGGACGGCGACAATAAATTCGTGCGCGCAGCCGGACAAGCTACGGTCTGCTCAGAATATTCCTGCGCGTCGGACTCCCGGTCTGCCAAGACGTCATAGCTTGGAACTTCTTCAATGGTCTCGCTGATCGTAGCCCACATTCGGGGCACATGAACTCAAGTGGTGGTTGCCCAGACTCCATCAAGCATCCCCTCTCTCAGGTACCAAACTCGATACCCTATTAACGCTTGCATCCTCCTCTTCGCCGTCGCCCTCCCCGCTGCTCAGCCCGGTCGGAATATCTCCAGCCAGCAGCTTCTCCTTCGACAGCAATCCGGCATCCTCGAGCGCCTCGAAATCCGGCAGGTCGCGCAACGTGTCGAGCCCGAACTCCAGCAGGAATTCTTTTGTCGTCACATAGGTGTAGGGCGCGCCCGGTGTCGGGCTGCGCGGACCAGACGCGATCAGACCGGCGCCGCGCAGATGCCCGATCAGGTCTCGACTGATCTCTTTGCCAAAGAAAGATGACAGCTGGGCGCGGGTGATCGGCTGGAAATAGGCGATGCACATCAGCACCAGCACCTCGGATTGCGTCAGGTCGGCTGCCTTTTCGCTTGCACCGACCGCCGCACGAATGGCGTCGGCATAGGCCGGTCTGGTCAGATGCTTCCAGCCGCCGGCGACGGCAACCAGGTCGTAAGGCCGGCCGCGCAATTCTTCCCGGATGTCGTCGATGAGCAGATCGATGCTGCAGCTTTTTCCGACAATGCGGGCCAGCGTTTCGCGGCTGACCGGTTCGCTGGCGGCGAAGATCGTTGCCTCGACGCGGTTCATCCATTCGCGCCAGCGCGCCTCCGGCGACAGGTGATCCAGTTCGCGATCAAACAAATGGTCATTTGGCCGCCCGTCGCCTCCTTGCGCTCCTCCCCTTCTCCTACGTGCACTCTCCGCCATCGTCTTCACAGCCCGTAGATGCGGAAGGTGGGGCGGCCGGACAGTTCACGCACCGCGCCGAGTTCGACCAACCGGTCGATCAGGCGACGCAACCCCCGGTCGCTCATACCGGCGATGTTTGCCGAGGCAACGATCGCATCGTCGGACAAGAGCCTTTCGACGACAAGATCCGACGCCCGGGCGCGTAGTTTCGGTGCTACCGCAAGCAGCCGGTCCGCGCGGCGCCCGAGCTCGGCGGAAAGATCAATGGCGCGCAACGCGGCGCGCGCCTGGGCGGCAAGCAGACTTTTGGCACGCTCAGGATCTGTCTCAATGCCTGTCACCAGAGAGCTGGCCGCCGATCGACGCGGGCGGGCGCCTGTGCCCAAGGCTGCCTCGGCGCCCAGCAGCGGCATGGCGTATGCCCAACCCAGCCGTTGCGCCAGCAGGGCGTCGGCGAGCCATGCCCCGACGGCGCGCGCAAAGCCGTGGCGTTCGGCGATCGCGATGGCGCCGGTCATCATTCCCACCGTCCCGTCACTGGCGGCGAGTTGCCGGAGATCGTCCGCCAGACCGCTGACCACCTCATCATCCGGGGCGTAGCCGAACTCTTCCAACACCGCAGCGAGGTTTTTCTCCGTCAGCAATTCGTCTGCGGGCCGGGCTGCCAGCCGGCGCCAGGCAATCAGCAAAAGCCCGGCGGGACCGACGGACAAAAAATCGCCCGGCCGTGTGAGCAGCACGGCGTCGCGCAGCGCGCTTTCATCCTCGACGCGGCCGGCCTGCTTCGCCGTTACCGCGGACGCCGAAAGCGCCAGCCGCTGCCTCCAGGCGCCGGCCCATCGCTCCTGTCGGCGGACCAGCGCGTCGAGCGCGCCGATGGCGGCGCCGGCTGTGATGGCAATGTCCTCAACATCTTTTCCCGCAAGGCTTTGCGCATCCGGGATGGCGCGGCGCAGCCAGGCCGGCACCGTTGCGATCGGCGCGGTCGAAGGGGCGCCGGCAAACGTGGCGTGGTGGCGCGGAGAGGATTTGGGACGCAGAATCATCGCAAGCAGGATGAATCATGGCGGCGCTTTTGGCAACGGAAACAGGCAAAAAGCGCTGTACCTGTCGCGCATCTATAACGAACGATAATGTTGCATTATCGTTCGTTTTGGTCCTTATAGGAAGAATGGCCCAAAACGTCGAGCAGAAGCCCAAAAAACCGCCCCGAAAGTACTCCGGAGCGTCCCACAGCACGGGGCCGGATGAGGCGGTTTCGGCCGCACTGGCCTCGGCCGAGCCGTCAGCGCCGATTGCCGGCGACTGTCTCGACAGCGGCGGTCCCGACAACGAGTTGCCGGACATCATCGATCTCGTCATGGCGATGGGCCCGCCGGTCGACGGTGCTTCGGACGGAACGCCCTCCGCTATGGCTCCGGGCGATCGTTCGTTCGGGAAGCCAAACCGTTGGCTTCCCGCCGGCGACGCCGACCACTCCTCACCCCCTCCCCTGCCGGCGACCGCGCCAAATCGCCTGCCGGCCCATCTGGATCTGCTTGCCGACCGTGCTCGCGACTATGTCGAGGCGGCGAGTTCGACCAACACCCGCCGCGCCTACGCCGCCGACTGGAAGCATTTCTGCGCCTGGGCGCGCCGCCAGAACATCGAGGTGTTGCCGCCCGATCCTCAGACCGTCGGCCTTTACATCACCGCGCAAGCCTCGGGATCTGGTCGGGACAAAAGATCGGTGGCGACCATCGAGCGCCGTCTTTCATCGCTGACCTGGAACTATACGCAGCGTGGCCAGCCGCTGGACAGGAAAGACCGCCACATTGCCACCGTGCTGGCCGGTATCCGCAACACCCACGCCTCCCCTCCCCTGCAGAAGGAAGCCATTCTGCCCGAGGATTTGATGGCCATGCTGGAAACACTCGATCGCGGCACGCTGCGCGGCCTGCGTGATCGCGCCATGTTGCTTTTAGGCTTTGCCGGCGGACTGCGGCGTTCGGAAATCGTCGGGCTCGACGTTGCCAGGGATCAGACGGAGGACGGCCGCGGTTGGGTCGAGATTTTCGACAAAGGTATTTTGGTGACCTTGCGCGGCAAGACGGGCTGGCGCGAGGTCGAGATCGGTCGTGGCTCCTCCGACGCGACCTGCCCCATGGTCGCCCTGCAGACCTGGCTGAAACTGGCACGGATTGGGCACGGACCGCTATTTCGACGGGTCACCGGCCAGGGCAAGGCTGTCGGAGCCCAGCGATTGAACGACCAGGAGGTGGCGCGGCTGGTCAAGCGCGCGGCGCTCGCTGCCGGCGTGCGCGGTGATCTTTCCGAGGGCGAGCGCGGCCAAAAGTTTTCCGGCCATTCGCTGCGCGCTGGCCTCGCCTCCTCGGCCGAGGTCGACGAACGCTATGTGCAGAAGCAGCTTGGCCACGCCTCGGCAGAGATGACCCGCAGATACCAGCGCCGGCGCGATCGCTTCCGCGTCAATCTCACCAAAGCGTCAGGATTATAGAGGACGAGGTCCTTCCCCTGCAATTCTGGCATACCTCTCCCAAATTCCGGCGTTGCGTGCCGATAGCTCAATTACGCTGACCAATTCGGTTCCGTCCTTGCAAATCAGGAATTGCACTCCATAATTGCGAGGATGATCAAGCGCCGCATCGAAACGCAACTCGCCGAACTGATAGACACTACCCCTGCGGTGGCACTGATTGGGCCGCGCCAAGTCGGCAAGACTACGCTCGCGCTCGAGATAGCCCAGACACGGCCGTCGATCTATCTCGATCTCGAGTCCGATGCGGACAGAGCCAAGCTTGCGGAGCCGGAGCTCTACCTTGCCGAACATGAGGGCGAGTTGGTGATCCTCGATGAGGTCCATCGGCTTCCAAACCTGTTCCAGAATCTTCGTGGCTTGATCGACCGCGGTCGCCGCAGCGGCAAGAAGACCGGGCGCTTTCTGCTGCTGGGGTCCGCTTCCATCGATCTCCTCAGGCAGACTGGCGAGACGCTCGCCGGCCGCATCGCCTATCTTGAAATGCATCCGATTGACGGATTGGAGGTGCCGGCCGAACAGTTGAACCCCTTGTGGGTGCGCGGCGGCTTTCCCGACAGCTTTCTGGCTACGAGCGACCGCGCCAGTCAGCGGTGGCGGCAGGACTTCATCCGCACCTACCTTGAGCGCGATATCCCGCTGCTCGGGCCTCGCATTCCGGCCGAAACGCTGCGCCGCTTCTGGACCATGCTGGCACATCATCAATCCGGCCTCCTCAACGCGGCCGACTTTGCCCGAGCCCTCGGAGTCGATGGCAAGACAATTGCGTCGTACCTCGACCTGCTAGTCGATCTGCTGCTGGTGCGAAGGCTCGAGCCGTGGCATGCAAATATCGGAAAACGTCTAGTCAAGTCGCCGCGGGTTTACGTCCGCGACAGCGGCATTGCACATACGCTGCTTGGACTGACAACCCTTGAAGATGTTCTCGCTCATCCCGTGGCCGGCGCCAGCTGGGAAGGATTTGTCATTGAGACGTTGATTGCGGTCGCACCGTCCGGCACAGAAGCCAACTTCTATCGCACATCCGCCGGCGCCGAGATCGACCTCCTCTTGACCCCTCCAGGCAGCCGCCCTTGGGCGATCGAAATCAAGCGCAGCCTGACGCCAAAAGTGGAGAAGGGCTTTCATCTAGCGTGCGAGGACATAGATCCTATCCGTCGCCTCGTTGTCTATCCGGGAGCAGAGCGCTTTCCGTTGAAACATGACGTCGAGGCAGTGCCACTTCATATCCTTGCGAAAACGCTGGTCCAACTTGGCTGACAGGATCCTCGCCCGCCTCTCTGTCCCCTTACGACCCGCCCCATCCGGCACACAGCGCCTTTATAGCATTTCACTCCGTCGCTGACCCGCTGAGGTCTTCTCAAAGCGTTAGTCGCAGCTAGCCTGCCTCGACCCTCGCCCGAAACACTGCGATGAGCATTAGTCCGCCCAGACATTACTCGTTTCAGGCCCGCTCCGCGGATTTCTGAGAGAGCCGCTTTTGCTGTTGATCTGATTGCCCGGTGTGAGATGGCCGCGCCGGTTACTGCAGTCTTGTCGTGTCCCATGACCTCGATCGTCCAGGACAATCGCCGAGGTCGAATTACTACTGCTCATCGTGGCTGACAAGTTCGGGCCGACCACTACGCGTATGTCATTGAAACGGGCCTTCACTCACCGCCCGGCCTTGCTGACGTCTATTGCTAGGCGATGCCCAGCACGTGGGCCTCGGCCGAACTTGAAGCCTTCTGCTGGTGCCAAAGGGCAACCTCAAAAGCGAGGTTCGTTGTCCGCTGACAAAATCGGCAAATTGCCTAGCGTATTCAATTCCTTTGTGGCGGTGATGTAGAAATGTCGCTCGCTCTGCAAAGTAGAAATGTCGCATCCTGCGTTTGCGAGGGGCAGGGTCCAGCAAAGTAGAAATGCGACAGTGACG
>NZ_JAMYLM010000042.1:0-23568 GCF_040317995.1 Mesorhizobium sp. M1334 | reverse complement strand
CAATAGGTAATGCTGCCGCCTTTCGGCGCGTCGGGATTGACGTAGTTGAAATGATCATAGTCGGCCGGCAGCGCCGGCTCGCCCTGCATGGCAAGCGCGTGCTTCGGTTCCGACAGGGCCGGCTGCAGGGAAAGGCCGACAAACAAGATTGTGGCGATCAGCCAAACGACAACGCGGCCCATGACCGTCTCCTTCCCGATTCGATGCGCAGCATACATGAGCCGGTCGTGCACCGGCCAATCCCTCAACCCAGTCCCTCGGCCAAGATTCGCGTGGCCCGGGCTGGATTCGGCGTCGCTTGCAGTGTAACACGCCGTCCGAAGTCATTCTGTTGCCTCATTTCGGCAACAGGTAGCTGGACCACACGGCATGAAAAAAGCCGGTCCCGGGATCATTTGAGAGGAATGCACGACATGACGAGCCTGAACAGCAACGCGTACCGCCTGTCGGTCATGGCCGCTGGCGTGGTCGGCATTCTGGGCGCCGGGATTCCCGCTGCTGTCGCGCAGCAGCAACAGCAGATTCCGCAAGGCTGGTTCAAGGCCTGCACCAAGCAGGAAGATGTCGACATTTGCAATGTCCAGAACATCACCACCGCCGGCAATGGTCAGCTCATCACCGGCGTCAGCCTGATCGAATTGAAGGGCAAGGTGAACCGCAAGGTGTTCCAGGTGACGGTTCCGACCGGCCGTTTGGTTCCTCCCGGCATCGGCCTCCAGATCGACGCCGGCAAGGCGCAGAAGCTCGAGTACGTGATCTGTTTCCCGGATCGCTGCGTGGCGGAAGTGCCGCTGACCGATCAGCTCGTCGCGTCCTTCAAGAAAGGTTCGAACCTGACGCTGACCTCGGTCAATTTCCAGAACCAGCCGAACCCGATCAAGATCGCGCTGACCGGCTTCAGCGGCGCCTTCGACGGCCCGCCGCTGCAGCAGTCGGACATCGAGGACCGACAGAAGAAGCTCCAGGAGTTCGTCGCCAAGAACAATCAGGATTTTGCCAAGAAGCTCAAGGAAGAACAGGAAAAGGCGAAGGCCGCCAACTGATCGACGGGTTTTCGAACAAAACAAAAAGCGGGGTTCATGCCCCGCTTTTTTATTGAATCGGCTGATTATCGGGTCCAGACTTGTCTCAAGCCTGTCCGAGCCCAGCCAGATCCCGACTAAGTCAATGTCTCAATTGGTGCTTCGGCTCGTAGCGCCCGTCGGGCTTCTTGTCGAACATTTCACCAATCTGCGGATGCCGGACCGGTTCGCCCGACCGGTCCTCGAGTAAATTCTGCTCGGACACATAGGCGATGTATTCCGTCTCCGAATTCTCGGCGAGCAGATGATAGAAGGGCTGGTCCTTGCGCGGCCGCACGTCAGCGGGGATCGCCTCGTACCATTCGTCGGTATTGGCGAATTGCGGATCGACGTCGAAAATGACGCCGCGGAACGGAAACAGCCGGTGGCGAACCACCTGTCCGATCGAGAATTTGGCTGTTTTCATCGCACTCACCACTTGAACTTCTTGAACGCCACGCATCCTGGAACACGCAAGGAAACGCTCCAGGATTTTAGATTCTTACACACCGGTCAGGCAAAGATCGGCCCAGGCCTTACGGTCGACATCGTCATTATTTGGCGCAGACGCCGCGTCAATTCAATCCCGATCAGCTTGATGCCGGGTTGAGCATCCCAAGATGCGGATCAAGGGCGGTGGCCAAGATCGCTATCGCTCAGCCGGTTTTCGCAATCCGCCAAAAAAAGTCGCAAAACCGCTGCCGGGTCGAAGACCCTCGCGCATGAAAAACGCCCGCAACGGCGCAAACCCCTCAAGCGCGCCAAGACCAGCGCTGCGCATCAGCTGGGCCGGCAGCATGTCGGAAAGCAACGACATGTTCAGTAGGTTGACCGCGCTGCTGCGCGCCAGAATGTCCGGCCGCCGCTTGAAATCATAGGCTGCAAGCGCCTGGGCGGCGCCCGGGTCCGAGCGGTTTCTGCTTGCGGTACCAATCAGGTCGTCAATGTCCCGGATGCCGAGATTAAGCCCTTGCGCGCCGATTGGGGGAAACACGTGGGCGGCTTCACCGACAAGTGCCACGCGGCGATGCGCAAACCGCCACGGGCTCACCGCTGAAAGTGGGTAGACCTGCCGGCCGGGCTCAACCGACACGCGGCCCAGCATCGATTGCATCCGCTGTTCGACCCGCGTCGAAAGCTCGGCCTCGTCGAGTGCTGCAAGATCCTTGGCGATTTCGGGTTCGAGCACCCAGACAAGGCTGGACCGGTTGCCGGGCAGGGGAACCTGTGTGAACGGACCGGTCTCGGTGTGGATTTCGGTCGAGGTGAATGCGTGGTCGCTGCGGTGACCGAAATTGAGCACCAGCGCCGCCTGCGGAAAGGATCGGACCGAGGTCCGGATGCCGGCTGCCTCGCGGGCCGGCGATTGACGGCCATCGGCGGCAACTGCCAACGATGCCTCGATCTCGCTACCGTCGGCGAGAACGGCATGGGCATGGTCGGCATCGAGGCGCCATGCCTCCACCATCGACTTTCGCCATTCGATGCCCGAATGCGCGACAGCCTCGGCTAGCGTGCGGTTGAGAACGCTGTTGGGCAAGTTCAGCCCGAATTGTTCTTCGTTGATCTCGCTGGCGCGAAAGGTCACTGTCGGGCTGCGGATCAGCCGGTTGGTTGCGTCAACGATACGCATCACCTTGAGCGGCGCTGCGTGCGGCCTGATTCCGTCGAAGATCCCTAGCCGTTCGAACATCTCTAGGGCAGGGTTCATCAAGGCTGTCGTCCGGCCGTCGGGGCCGGCTGCGTCGGGTCCGACGAGCGTCACGGGAAAGCCCGCCTTGGCAAAGCCAAGCGCCGCGATC
Organism: Mesorhizobium sp. M1334; assembly: GCF_040317995.1. Taxonomy (NCBI): domain Bacteria; kingdom Pseudomonadati; phylum Pseudomonadota; class Alphaproteobacteria; order Hyphomicrobiales; family Phyllobacteriaceae; genus Mesorhizobium; species Mesorhizobium sp. M1334. The sequence continues at coordinate 20,705 of NZ_JAMYLM010000042.1, read as the reverse complement.
AGCCCCGCAGGGCCGCTGCCGGCGACCAGTATCCGTGCTGTTTCCCGATGGTTCAAATTCGGCTTCCGGATTGCGAGGTGAGGCCTATCCGACCTGCTGGTCCATATAGGTCAGGTGATGCCGCTTGATCAACGCGGCGATTCGGCCCATTCGGTTGCCATGACCGGCCAACAAGACTATTTCAGCCACCTCGACGGTACCGGCCGCGCGATGGCGAGCGTTGCGCGCAACCCTCGACTGACCGTGAGCGTTGTTGCCGGCATGGGCATCGCCCTTGCCTGGCTCCTTCTCGGCGTAATGGCAGTTCGGGGGGCGGCAAGCCGGCTCCCGGGCGCCGATGTACCGGGCGACGCCGTGCTGGAATACCTGCCGCTACTGCCGTTGCCGGATTTCCTTGCGCGTTTCTTCGCCCTCTGCCTTGCGCCGGCGCCGCTTCGCGCAAGCCTAGGCGCGCAAGGCGGGGCACTCACCGCGATGTGGCTGTTGATGGTCATCGCGACCATGCTGCCCTCCGCGGCGCCGATGATCCGCACCTATTGCGAGATCGCGGATACCGCCCGGATCAAGAGGGAGCCGGCCGTCCATCCGCTGATCCTGGTCGCTGGATATTTGAGCGTCTGGCTTGTCGCCTCGGCAATGTTCGCTGCCCTGACGCTCGCAATCCATGCATTCGCCTCATCCGGGCAGATGCTCGATCCGCTGGTTGGAATTGCCGGGGCAGCCGCGCTGTCGATCGCTGGTCTCTATCAGTTCAGCCGGCTGAAGGAAGTCTGTCTGGACAAGTGCAGAAATCCGTTCTCGGTCCTGTTCGCCAACTGGAGCGCCAGGCCCATTCGTATTTTGCGGCTCGGCATGAAGCAGGGCCTGTGGTGCCTTGGATGCTGCTGGGCTCTAATGCTGGTAATGTTTGCCGTCGGTGTGATGAACGTGTTCTGGATGGCGATGATCGGCTTGTTCAGCCTGGTCGAAAAACGGACGGCAGGCAATCTGCCGACGCGGCTGGCCGGTGCGATACTGCTTGTCTGGGCAGCAGCGCTACTAGTAGTCTCGACATGAGGGGGACAATTCGATGACAGACCAAAACTGGGCAATGAAGGGAGAACTCGTCCTCTCCTGCAATTGCACGGTTTTTTGCCCTTGCGTTCTGTCGCTCGGCAACCATCCGCCTACGGAAGGCTATTGCCAAACCTGGGCGGGGTTCCGCATTGATGCCGGCCATTTCGGCGACGTCGACCTGTCCGGTCTCAATCTTGGGCTGATCATGGAAATCCCCGGCTATATGAGCCGCGGCAACTGGACGGCCGGCCTTTTCATCGACAAGCGCGCCTCGGTTTACGCTGTGAAGGGACTGACGAAGATATTCACCGGCAAGGCGGGTGGAACCACATCGCTGCTCTCCATCCTGGTCGGACAGTTCCTCGGCGTCGAGCAGGTGCCGATCACCTACGAGACGCGTGAGAAAACACGCATCTTCCAGATACCGAAGATCATCGATGGTGCGGTGACGCCGATCACCGGCAAGGATCGCGACAAGGATACAGTCATCAGCAATTCGGAATACTGGATTGCGCCGGAAATCATCGTCGCCAAATCCGACAAGAGCAAAATGCGGGCCTTTGGCCGCAACTGGAACTTTGCTGGCCGCTCGGCCGAAATCTGCAAGCTGGATTGGCGGGGCCCGTGAGCAAGAAGACGACGGCCAGGAAAATCGCCGACCGGATTCCGCGGCCGAAGAAGAAAGTCACCTGGCCGCAGGCGCGGGCGTTCTCGGTCCATCTCTTGACCGCGTCGGGCTCATTCCTGGCGTTTCTGTCGCTAGTGGCAGCAAGCGAGCAGCGCTGGACGGCGATGTTCTGGTGGCTGGGGCTGGCGCTTTTCGTCGACGGCATCGACGGGCCGATCGCCAGGAAGCTCGACGTCAAGGAAATCCTGCCGACATGGTCGGGCGAACTGCTCGACAACATCATCGACTACGTGACCTACGTGTTGATTCCGGCCTTCGCGCTCTATCAGCGCGGCTTCATGGGCGAGCGCCTGTCGTTCCTGTCTGCGGCGATAATCGTGGTGTCGAGCGCGATCTACTATGCCGATACCGGCATGAAGACGAAGGAGAATTTCTTCAAAGGCTTTCCGGTCGTCTGGAACATGGTGGTGTTCACGCTGTTCGTCATCGAACCAGGACAATGGGTTTCCTTCGCCGTGGTCGTGGTGGCCGGCATTCTCACCTTCGTGCCGATCAATTTCATCCATCCGGTGCGGGTGAAGCGGCTGCGGCGCGTTAATCTCGGCATGACGCTGCTTTGGTGCGCTTTCGGCGCGCTGGCGCTGGCGCAGGCCGCACTTGCCTCCTTCTACGACCAGATCGGCGTGCTGGGCGAGCAGGTCAGCGACTTCATCAAGATCGGGATCACGGTCACCGGGCTTTACCTCGCCTGCATCGGCGCTATCATGCAGTTCTTTCCAAATCTCGGCGCCAAGCCGGACAAGAAAGCCTGATCCCAAGAGAGTCTGAAAATGTCCAAAGCGATCCGCATCCATGCCCATGGCGGTCCGGAGGTCCTGACCTATGAGGATGCCGATCCCGGGCAGCCAGGCTCGGGACAGATCCTGGTCAAGCACAGCGCGATCGGTCTCAATTTCATCGACGTCTATTATCGCTCGGGCCTCTATCCGCCGCAGGGCGGATTTCCGCTGATCCCCGGCGGCGAGGCGGCCGGCGTGGTCTTGAAGGTCGGCTCGGATGTCGACTGGCTCAAACCCGGCGATCGCGTCGCCTATGCCGTGACCACCGGCGCCTATGCCGAGCAGCGCGTGATCGCTGCCGACCGCGTGGTGAAGGTGCCGGACGGCATCAGCGACGAACAGGCCGCGGCGATGATGCTAAAGGGCATGACGGCCGAATATCTGTTGCGCCGTACATTCAAGGTGAAAGCCGGCGACACGATCCTGTTTCATGCGGCGGCCGGCGGTGTCGGCCTGATCCTCGGCCAATGGGCCAAGCATCTCGGCGCGACGGTGATCGGCACCGCGAGCTCGACCGACAAGATCGAACTCGCCAAGGCGCATGGCTTCGACCACGTGATCAACTATCGCGAACAGGATTTCGTTGCCGGCGTCGCGGCTATCACCAGTGGCAAGAAATGCGACGTCGTCTATGATTCGGTCGGCAACGACACGTTTCCAGCCTCGCTCGATTGCCTGCGGCCGCTCGGCACGTTCGTCAGCTTCGGTCAATCGTCTGGGCCGATCCCGCCCTTCAGCATCTCGTTGCTGGCGCAGAAGGGCTCGCTGTTCGCAACGCGGCCGACGCTGTTCGTCTACAATGCCAGGCGCGAAGACCTCGAGGCTTCCGCCGCCGCATTGTTCGACGTGGTGCTCAGCGGCGCCGTCAAGATCAAGATTAACCAGCGTTACGCGCTCAGCGAGGCCGGCAAGGCGCATTCCGATCTCGAAGGGCGCAGGACCACCGGGACAACGATACTTATCCCTTGAGCGCCCGCAGTTTCGGCCCGCCGACGCCGCCGTTCTTGCGAACTGCTCTTTACCGCTTGAGTTTCCGCTGAAATTCTTGAAGCTCTTTCAAGTCGTGAGGCGCTTACCGTAGAGAGCAGGGCGCGCATACGATGCTTGCGGGAACACAGAACATGTCTGGCAAACCAGATGGAGGCACCGTGAGTGCAGATCAGGACGGCGCAAACCTGCTTGAGGTTCGCGGCCTCACAAAGATATTCGGCACGCTGACAGCCTGCGACCATGTCGATCTCAACATCGCCAAGGGCGAGATCCATGCATTGCTTGGCGAGAACGGCGCCGGCAAGTCGACGCTGGTGAAAATGCTTTTTGGATCGCTGGAACCGAATTCTGGCGAGATTTTCTGGAATGGCCAGGCGGTCAGGATCACCAGCCCAGGCACCGCAAAAAAGCTCGGCATCGGCATGGTTTTCCAGCATTTTTCCCTGTTCGAAGCGCTGACGGCGGCGGAGAACATCGCGCTGTCGCTGGATGACGGCTCGCCGATCAGCACGATCGCGGCCAAGGCGAGGGCGCTCTCCTACAGTTACGGCCTGCCTCTCGATCCGCTATCGCTGGTCGGTGATCTGTCGGTCGGCGAGCGCCAGCGTATCGAAATCATCCGCTGCCTTCTCCAGACGCCGCAACTAATCATCCTCGACGAGCCAACTTCGGTGCTGACGCCGCAGGAGGCCGATAAGTTGTTCGAGACGCTCGAACGGCTGCGTTCGGAAGGAAAGTCCATCCTCTACATTTCGCACCGGCTGGAAGAAGTCAAACGCATCTGCGACCGCGCCACCGTGCTGCGTCACGGCAAGGTGGTCGGCCATTGCAATCCGCGCCAGGAAACCGCGTCTTCGTTGGCGCGGATGATGGTCGGCAACGAGGTCCAGGCCGTGGTGCGGGCGCCGGCCGAGGGTATCGAGACCGCGCCGGTGCTGCTTCAAATCCGCGAACTCACCCGCAAGCCGGCGACCCCGTTCTCGATCCCGCTCAGGAACATCAATCTTGAAGTCCGGGCCGGCGAGGTGATCGGCATTGCCGGTGTGGCCGGCAACGGCCAGGGTGAATTCTTCGAATCCGTTTCCGGCGAGGTGCTGCAGGAGGATACCGGCTCGGTCCGCATCCGCGGCAAGGATGCCGGCGGCCTCGCCATCACCGGCAGGCGCCTGATGGGCGCTGCCTTCGTTCCGGAAGAGCGGCTCGGCCACGGCGCAGCACCGCGCATGAGGCTTTCGGAAAACCTGCTTCTGTCGCGCCACGCCACCGACGGCAAGATGTTTGTCGGCGCCGGTGGAATGGTCAAGAGCGATGCGATCTATACCGCTGCCCAGCGCATCATACAGGCAATGGACGTGCGCAAGAGCGCGCCGGATCCGGAGGCTGCGGCCCTTTCGGGCGGCAATCTGCAGAAATTCATCGTCGGCCGCGAACTCGATCGCCGGCCAAGCGTCTTGGTGGTCAATCAGCCGACCTGGGGGGTCGACGCGGGTGCGGCGGCCCACATCCGCCAGGCGCTGATCGAACTGGCGCGCAGCGGCTCGGCGGTGCTGGTGATCAGCCAGGACCTCGACGAGCTGTTCGAGATTTCCGATGCGATCACGGTCATGCACAATGGCGAACTGTCGAAGCCGCTGCCGATAGCTGAAGCGACATTCGAGAAAATCGGGCTGCTGATGGGCGGCGCCGAACCCGGTCATGCCGAACATACGCTGGAGACGGCTTGATGCGCCTCGAACTTGTAAAACGCCCGCAGCGCTCGATGCTGTTTTCGGCACTCTCGCCTTTCATCGCTTTCGTTTTGACGATCATAGCCGGTGCCATCATGTTCGCGCTGCTCGGCGTCAACCCGTTGACTGCGTTCCGCATCTACTTCATCGAACCGATCAGCCAGGTCTGGCAGTTGCATGAGCTGGCGATCAAGGCTGCCCCCCTGATCCTGATCGCGGTCGGACTGTCGGTCTGCTACAAAGCCAACATCTGGAACATCGGCGCCGAAGGCCAGTTCATCCTGGGCGGCATTGTCGGCTCGATCTTCCCTGTGCTGTTTCCGCAGTTCGAAGGCCCATTGGTGCTGCCGCTGATGCTTCTTTTCGGCATGGTCGGTGGGGCTGCCTATGCTGCAATCCCGGCACTGCTGAAGACGCGCTTCAACACCAACGAGATCCTGACCAGCCTGATGCTGGTCTATGTCGCCCAGCTCTTCCTCGATTGGCTCGTACGCGGGCCGTGGCGCGATCCGCAGGGCCACGGTTTCCCGCAAACCATCCAGTTCAACGACTCGGCCATACTGCCGGAACTCCTCCCGGAATCCGGCCGGGCAAACTGGGGATTTGTCTTCGCGTTGGTCGCGGCGATACTGATCTGGATCCTGATGAGCCGTATGCTGAAAGGCTTCGAGGTCCGCGTGCTCGGCTCAAGCCCGAGGGCAGGGCGCTTCGCCGGGTTTGGCCTTAACCGTATGGTCTTCTTTGCCTTCCTGCTGTCGGGCGCACTGGCCGGACTTGCCGGGATTTCGGAGGTCTCGGGAGCCATCGGACAATTGCAGCCGGTGATTTCGCCCGGCTACGGATTTACCGCTATCATCGTGGCATTCCTCGGCCGGCTCAATCCGCTCGGCATCGTCGCCGCAGGCCTTGTGCTGGCGCTGACTTATCTGGGCGGCGAGGCAGTGCAAAGCGCGCTCGGCATCTCCGACAAGGTGGCGCGCGTGTTCCAGGGCATGCTTTTGTTCTTCGTGCTCGGCTGCGACACGCTCATCCATTACCGCATTCGCCTGATCGGCTTTTCCGCGCCGAAGCTCGAGGCAGCGCCGAAGCTGGAGGGAGCCCGCTGATGGACGTCACTGTCAACATCCTCTTGACGATCGCGACGGCGGCGACGCCGCTGCTGATCGCGGCGATCGGCGAACTGGTGGTCGAACGTTCGGGTGTGCTCAATCTCGGCGTCGAAGGAATGATGATCATGGGTGCCGTCGGTGGTTTCGGCGCCGGCTATCTCACCGGCTCGCCTTGGATAGGGCTGTTGGCGGCAATCACCATGGGGGCAGTGTTCTCGCTTCTGTTCGCCGTCATGACGCTGTCGCTGGCCACCAATCAGGTGGCAACCGGCCTGTCGCTGACACTGCTCGGCCTCGGGCTTTCCGGCATGATGGGGACGAATTTTGTCGGCCAGCCTGGCGAGAGGCTGCCAAACCTCGACATTCCCGGCCTGACCGCAATCCCGGTCGTCGGCAGGCTGCTGTTCGGCCAGGATCCAATCTTCTACATCTCGATCGCGCTTACCGCTGCCGTGATGTGGTTCCTGTTCAAGACCCGCACCGGGCTCACGCTGCGCTCGATCGGCGACAGCCACGCATCCGCCCATGCGCTTGGTATCCATGTCATCCGCTACCGTTATCTCTCAGTGATTTTCGGCGGCGCTTGTGCCGGCCTCGCCGGCGGCCACCTATCGCTGGTCTACACGCCGCAATGGGTGGAGAACATGACCGCCGGCCGCGGCTGGATCGCGCTGGCTCTGGTCGTCTTCGCTTCCTGGCGGCCGTGGCGGGTGCTGGCCGGCGCCTATATTTTCGGCGCGATCTGGGTTGGCCAGCTTCACGTCCAAGCTATAAATCTGCAGGACTTCGTCGACGCGCCCTGGTTGCTCTACAAGTTAATTGCGTTCTTAAAATCGTTTCCCTCGCAACTGCTTTCTTCGCTGCCCTATCTGGCAACTGTCGTGGTTCTCGTTCTAATCTCGCGCAACAAACGTTTGACGATGATGAACACGCCGGCCTCCTTGGGCCAGCCATTCGTTCCGGATCGTTGACAACAAAAAGACGGAAGCTCCAAGGCTTAACTCAGAGAGGTAACAAAATGAAAAAACTGCTTATTGCCCTGCTGGCGACGACGGCCGCATTGACCCTGGCGGTCTCAGCCGAGGCGGCGGACAAGCTGAAGGCATGCTGGGTCTATACCGGCCCGATCGGCGATTTCGGCTACTCCTACCAGCACGACCAGGGCCGCCTCGAGGTGGAAAAGGCACTCGGCGACAAGGTCGAGACCGCCTATCTCGAAAACGTCTCCGAAGGCCCCGATGCCGACCGCGCCTTCGAGCGCCTGGCGCGCGAGGGATGCAAGATCATTTTCGGCACATCCTTCGGCTTCATGGACCCGGAAGTGAAGATCGCAAAAAAATTCCCCAAGGTGATGTTCGAGCACGCCACTGGCTACAAGACCGCCAAAAATCTCGGCATCTACAATGCGCGTTTCTATGAAGGCCGCTACGTACTTGGCCAGATCGCGGCCAAGCAATCGAAGTCGGGTGTCGCCGGCTACATCGTTTCCTTCCCGATCCCGGAAGTTGTGATGGGTATTAATTCCTTCATGCTAGGCGCACAGTCGATCAATCCGAACTTCAAAGCCAAAATCGTCTGGGTGAACTCCTGGTTCGATCCGGGCAAAGAAGCTGACGCCGCCAAGGCATTGTTCGACCAAGGTGCCGACATCATCGTCCAGCACACCGACTCGACCGCTGCGTTGCAGGTGGCGGAGGAGCGCAAGCTGCACGGCTTCGGCCAGTCCTCCGATATGATCAAGTTCGCACCGCACGCGCAGCTGACCGCACTGACCGACGAATGGGGCCCGTACTACATCAGCCGGGTCCAAGCGGCACTCGACGGCACCTGGAAGCCCGACAATGTATGGCTCGGCATCAAGGACGGCGCCGTCAAGCTGGCGCCGTTCACCAACATGCCCGACGACGTCAAGGCGATGGCCGAAGCCACCACCAAGAAGATCGCCGACGGCTGGAACCCCTTTACCGGGCCGATCGCCAAGCAGGACGGCACACCTTGGCTGAAGGAGGGCGAGGTCGCCGACGACGCCACGTTGCTCGGCATGAATTTCTACGTGAAAGGCGTCGACGACAAGCTGCCGCAGTAGGCAACCGGGAAGCACACCGAACGAAAGAGCGCCGCGAGGCGCCCTTTCATTTCGGACTGAGTGATCTCAGACCGCCGAGCCGTAGAGGTCGTAAGCGTCGGCGCGATCGATCTTGACCGTGACGATGTCGCCCGCGCGCAAGGGCCGCCGCGACTGGATATGGACCGAGCCGTCGATTTCGGGCGCGTCGTATTTGGTCCGGCCCTTGGCCGAATTGCCATGCGCCTCGTCGATCAGGACCGGCAGTCGCTTGCCAATTTTCCTGGTGAGCTGCGTTGCCGAAATCTTCTGCTGGCGCTGCATGAAGCGGTGCCAGCGGGCTTCCTTGATCTCCTGCGGCACCTGCTCGAGGCCGAGCTCGTTGGAGCGGGCGCCTCTGACCGGCTCGTATTTGAAACAGCCGGCGCGGTCGATCTTCGCCTCGTCCAGCCAGTCGAGCAGCATCTCGAAATCGTCGTCCGTCTCGCCGGGGAAACCGACGATGAAGGTGGAGCGGATGGCAAGGTCCGGGCAGACGTCGCGCCAGCTGCGAATGCGCTCGAGCGTCTTTTCGCCATGAGCGGGCCGGCGCATGTTCTTCAGCACCTGCGGCGAGGCATGCTGGAACGGAATGTCGAGATAGGGAAGAATCTTGCCTTCGGCCATCAGGGGGATGACGTCTGCGACATGCGGGTAGGGATAGACATAGTGCATGCGCACCCAGACACCGAGCTTGCCCAGTTCTTCCGATAGATCGAGGAACTTCGCCCGCACTTCGCGGTCGCCGAACATGCTGGTCCGATATTTGATGTCGATGCCGTAGGCGCTGGTATCCTGCGAGATGACGAGGATCTCCTTGACCCCGGCCTTGGCCAGCTTCTCGGCTTCGCGCAACACGTCGGCGGCCGGCCGCGATACGAGGTCGCCACGCAGCGCCGGGATGATGCAGAAGGTGCAGCGGTTATTGCAGCCTTCCGAAATCTTGAGATACGCATAGTGGCGCGGCGTAAGCTTGACCCCTTGCGGCGGCAAAAGGTCGATGTAGGGATCGTGGCTCGGCGGTGCTGCCTCATGCACAGCCGCCATAACGCTTTCATAGGCTTGTGGACCAGTGATGGCGAGGACGTTGGGGTGTCTTTCACGAATGACGTCCGGCTCGGCGCCGAGGCACCCGGTAACGATAACCCTGCCGTTCTCTGAAAGTGCCGAGCCGATGGCATTGAGCGATTCATCGCGAGCCGAATCGAGGAAGCCACAGGTGTTGACGACGACCAGGTCGGCGCCGTCGTGCTTGCGGGCGATCTCGTAGCCTTCAGCGCGCAGGCGGGTGATAATGCGCTCCGAATCCACAAGGGCTTTCGGGCATCCAAGGCTGACGAAACTGACGCGAGGGGCGGACATCAAGCTTTTCCGGATTCAGGATTGGCGGCGCAGTACCACAGTTGTTGCCGCATTGGTATGGGCAGCGGCTGCGGCGAAACGCAACCGCCGGCATCGCCGAAGGCTCGCCGAAATCGAAGTCGCGGCCGATGCGAATTCGAGTCGATGCGTCAGCTCACCGCACTGCTGACATGCGGCAAGACTTCCACCGCGCCTCGATAGATCATATCGAGTGCGACATAGAAGATGATCAAAAGGCCGATATAGGCGATCCAGCGATGGCGGTGCAGCAGCTTGGCGATGAAGCTCGCGGCAAGGCCCATCAGCGCGATCGACAGGACGAGGCCGATCACCAGCACCTGGAAGTGATCGCGCGCTGCGCCGGCGACCGCCAGCACGTTGTCGAGCGACATCGACACGTCGGCGATGACGATCTGCAATGCCGCCTGACCCAAGGTCTTCTTACGCGCCTTGCCGGCCACCATATCATCGCTGTTGATATCGGAATTGGACAGCGCTTCCGTCGCCTCCACCTCGTCGGCATGCGACGTGCGCAGCTCGCGATACATCTTCCAGCACACCCACAGCAGCAAGATGCCGCCGGCCAGCAGCAGGCCGACAATCTGCAGCAGGGTGACGGTGATCGCGGCAAAACCGATGCGCAGCACCGTTGCCGCCACCACGCCGATGAGAATCGCTCTCTTGCGCTGCTCGACCGGCAAGCCCGCTGCGGCCAGGCCGATGACGATGGCGTTATCGCCTGCAAGCACGAGATCGATGGCGATGACCTGGAGCAGGGCAGAGAAGCCCGCGGCAGTGAAAATTTCCATCGACTGGAAGTCCCTTGCTGGTTGGCCGACCGTTTGCGTCGAATGCCTGGAGGGCCTAACGTGTATGGTTCCCGCACGTCAAGGGACTGGTTAGAACAAGGTCGGCAATATACAGAGTTTGCGACTATCGGCCCGAAACACCTGCAAAATGCGGCCACAGGTCGCGAATGCCTAGTTATAGAGATTGTATTTGGGCCAGTCGCTTTCCGGAATTTCATCACCGATCCGGTAGCGGAGCTGCAGGACTTCCATATGGTCCGGCGCTGTCTCGCGTTTGAATTTCAGCCGGTACCATTGTCCCTTGCTGCGAAACGCAGCACCCGGGCTCCTGATCGCATCGGCGCCCATTTCGGGCGTCGCAAAAGCGTAGGCGACGACACGATCGGCTTTGTATTTGTGGTCGTCGCGGGTAATCCGGTCGAGAATTTCGGCGTCGCATCGCTGCTCCAGCCGGGTTTGCGGATCGAGTTTCAGCAGGCCGGCGCGCAATGCGCTGTCCATTGCGCTGGCCGGCCAAGGCAGCGCCATCCATGCGAGGACCGCAAAAAATAACCTATTCATGGGCGGGAGAAGCACCATCTTTCGTCGCAAAAATCAATCCGATCGGGGGCTCGCTCATGTCCCGGTCATCTCGATGCAAGCCCGGGAGATTGCGTTCGGGACAAAGAGCGTCACTGGCGGAGGGAGTGGGATTCGAACCCACGGTGGGCTTGCACCCACGCCGGTTTTCAAGACCGGTGCCTTAAACCGCTCGGCCATCCCTCCAGGGTGATTTTTCAATCACTTAGGATATCGCGAGAGGAGCGGGTTCGAGCTGTCGGTACCGGATTGGCACCAGGACGTTCCCCGATCGGTTCGCGCTCCATTCCTGTAAAGCTGCATTCGACGCCAAGTCAACCGTGGCGGCCGCACCTTTCGGCGCGATCCAGGACGGTGAGCAGCGTCATGGCGAGCTGTTTGTGCCGAGTGTGGAAAATCGTTTTTAAAACCCGCACGGACTATTAATCGTTGCGCGCTGATATGTTGGGCGCATTAGGCACATGTAAGTAAAATCGTCTTCTGGAGTTGAATTTTGGCCGTACTTGGCGCTCTCCCGCCCGGTCTTCGCTGTAGACCAATTCGCGAAACCGACTGGGAGGGAGTGGTTGATTGTCTGTGCAGGGGCTTTCCGGCGCGTAACCGAAGTTACTGGATCCGGGCTCTGACCCGTTTGTCGAAGCGGCCTGCGGTTGCCGAGTTCCCACAATATGGCTTTGCTTTGGAGCATGCCGATCGGATCGTCGGCGTTGTGCTCACCCTTTATGCGCGCTACCAGGGGTCGGAGAGCGAGGAAATCCGCTGCAATCTTTCGAGCTGGTCAGTCGACGCAGAATTCCGTTCCTATGGCGCCATGTTGGTTGCGGCGGTTCTCAAGCGGAAGGACGTGACCTACACGAACATTTCGCCGGCGCAAGCGACATTGAAAGCCAACCGGGCGCTCGGCTTTCGGCTCTTCTCCAGCGGACAATTTACCTTCTTGCCGGCTTTAAGTTCGGCGCCGCGGTCATGTCGCGTGGTCGAAGTGCGTCCCGATCTTCCGGAACTGGCGATGCTGTCCGAGAGTGAGAGATACATACTCTCGGAACACGCCGCGCTGGGGTGCCTGTCGTTGATCTGCATCTGCGATGGAGCAGCGTTCCCCCTGGTGTTGATGCCGCGCCGAATGTTGCACGGTCTTATCCGGTGCCATCAGGTCATCTATTGCCGCTCGCTCGCGGATTTGAGCCGCTGCGCCGGTGCCATGGGGCGCTTTCTCTTGCGAAGCGGAATCCTGGTTTGCTTTGTCGACGCCAAGGAGCCGATTCCAGGTTTGGTGGGATGGTACCGCCCCAACAAGGGGCTGAAATACTTCAAGGGTCCCAGACCACCCGCACCTGGAGATCTGACGTTCACCGAGCTCGTGATCTTCGGTCCCTGAGTCTGCGCTCGCAGACACGCCAGGCGAGGTTCAAAGCCCGCCACGAACGGCGTTTTGCTGATCTAAGCGATGACTTCATCCCGACCGGCGAGACGGTCCGCGCCACAATCTCGCCCGGTTCCGACCACAATCGGTTAATACGGTGATAAACAATTCCTGCGCACAAAAGCATTGGGGTAGGGCGTTGCCGGCGTTTCTGGAGTGGGTGCTTTGGCATCGCTGACGTTTATGCTGCGGTGCCTTCGTCGATGCTATAGGGGACAATCAAAATATGCAGACCACGGCGCGCCCGCGTCTTCGTCGCGCTTTCGCTTTCGCGCTGTTTGCCTTGTCGGCAGCGTTTCTTGCGGCATGTGCCGCGCCGCAGCAGAAGGCGATGGTCAACAAGAAACCTCGCTCCAAGGAATATTTTTCCGAAGCCGAATATGGCGTGAAAGCCAGCCCGCGCGTGATGTTCAAGACGTCTCGGGGGCGCAACCAGCTCGGCAAGCCCTATCAGGTGCGCGGCAAGTGGTATTATCCGAGGGAAGACAAACGTTACGCCAAGGTTGGCCTAGCGTCCTGGTATGGTGAGGCGTTCCACGGCCGGTTGACCGCCAATGGCGAAGTCTACGACATGGCAGATCTGACGGCGGCGCATCCGACTATGCCGCTCCCGAGCTATGCGCGGGTCACAAACATGAAGACCGGCAGCTCGGTGATCGTGCGCGTCAACGATCGCGGACCCTATCATGATGGACGCATCATCGATGTGTCGAAGCGCGCTGCTGAAATGCTCGATTATGCCAATATCGGTACGGCCGAGGTGAAGGTCGAATATGTCGGCCGTGCGCCGCTCGAAGGCAATGACGGGCAGTATCTTATGGCTTCGTATCGTCCAGGCAACAGGGCGCCGGATCCGTCGGACGGTCTGCCCAGCGGTGTCATGGTCGCCATGAATGGGCCGTCGCCAAGCCTGGCGGTGAGCGCTGCAGCCGTGCCGTTCCCCGGTCAGCTGACGAATACCGGGCAGGGATCCGATGCAGGGCCTGTCATAGCGGTGCAAGCGTCTGCTTCGGGAGACATTGTACTGCCCGATTTCGGCCCGATCGTGCCGGAGCGTCCGGAGATCAACCTGCCGGCGCAATCTCCATTCACCATGGCGTCGCTGTCTTACGCCGACGAGCGCGTGCAGCGCGCCTCCAACGCGTTTGCCGAGCTGGACGACACCGGCATGTCGCCCGCCGAGCTTCTTCAATCGTGGAAGCGGCAAGCTCCTCCAACCCGGTCGCCCACGGACTATGTCGCGGCGGGTTCGTTCGAGGATGCCGCCGAGGCCGAGCGTGTGGCTGCCCAGCTTTCCAGCTTCGGCAAGACCGAAATCCAGCGCTCGGAACTTGAAGGCAAGGACTGGTACTCGGTCAACCTCTATGCCGACGGCCGTGGCAGCCTGGACGAGATGCTGCAGGCATCGTGGTCGCATGGTGCGCCCGATGCGCTTGCTGTACGCGACTGAGCTCGGGGTTGCCTGGTTTTTCGTGCGCGATTGATCCGCCAGGCAAAAGCCTGATAGGTTCTGCCAACGTGCAAGAGCGCCGGCTCACTGGTCGAATCTGATGAAATTTTTTCGCCCTTTCACTGGGCTTATAGCGCTCGGCCTGCTGCTGCTCTCGCTTGCGCCGGCCTCGGCACAGCTTTTCGAGACCAAGGCCGCGCAGGCCTTCATGATCGATGCCGAAACCGGAACCGTGCTGTTTTCCAAGGACGCCGACAGGTTGATCCCGCCGGCCTCGTTGGCCAAGCTGATGACGATGGAAGTGGTCTTCAACGCCATCAAATCGGGGCGCATGACGCTCGACGATACCTTCGTGGTGAGCGAAAACGCCTGGCGCAAGGGCGGCGCTCCTTCGGGGACATCGACTATGTTCGCGAAACTCAAGTCGACGATCCGGCTTGAAGACCTGATCCAGGGCGTGACCGTGCAGGCGGCCAATGACGGCTGCATCGTCATCGCTGAAGGAATCGCGGGGTCCGAGGCAAACTTCGCGGCGCAGATGACCGAGCGTGCCCGCCAGATCGGCTTGCAGAAATCGACCTTCGTCAACTCCACCGGTCTGCCGGCAGATGGGCAGCAAACGAGCGTTCGCGAACTCGCGCTTCTGGCGCTGCATATCTGGCGCAACTACCCGGATCTCTATCGCTATTACGGCCAGAAGGATTTTACCTGGAACAAGATTTCCCAGAGAAACCGCAATCCGCTGCTGGCCATGGATATAGGCGCAGACGGGCTCGCGGTCGGCGCCAGCGAGCAATCCGGGTTCGGCATTGTCGGCTCGGCCAGCCACAACGGCACAAGGGTGATCGCGGCGATGAGCGGCCTGGCAAACGACCGCGAGCGTGCTGAGGAAGCGCGAAAGCTGCTCGACTGGGGCGTTCGCTCCTTCGAGAAGACTGAAGTATTCGCCAAGGACGAAGTGGTTGGCGAAGCCCAGGTCTTTGGCGGCGCCAAGTCCGGAGTCGCGTTAAAGGCAAAAGGACCGGTGCAGATCTTCCTGCCGATCACCAACCGCGACAAGCTCACCGCCAAGATCGTCTATGACGGACCGGTTGCCGCGCCGGTGGAGGAGGGGCAGCCGGTCGGTACGCTGCGCGTCTGGATCGGCGATACTCTGAGCCAGGAGACGCCGCTGTTTGCCGCCGAGTCGATCGGTGTCGGTTCGCTGCCGCAGCGCGCGCTCGACGCCGCCAAGGAACTGGCCGTCGGCTGGCTGCGTTAGCACCGTCGCGGTGGACCTTTTTTCCCGCCGGGACTATACGGTCCCCGAAGTATGGACAAAGGCTTTGGCGCGCGGATTTTTCATCACTTTTGAAGGCGGCGAAGGAGCAGGCAAGTCGACGCAGATCGAGCGGCTGGCAAAGAAGATGCGCGCCAAGAAATACGATGTGCTGGTAACGCGTGAGCCGGGTGGCTCGCCGGGCGCGGAGGCGGTCAGGCATGTCCTGCTTTCAGGCGCAGCCGAGCCGTTCGGCCCCAAGATGGAAGCGTTGCTTTTCGCCGCTGCGCGATCCGACCATGTCGAACAGGTCATCCGGCCGGCGGTCGAGCGCGGTTCGGTCGTGCTTTGCGATCGTTTCATGGATTCTTCCCGCGTCTACCAGGGCGTCACCGGCGGCCTGGACCCGGCATTCATGGACGCATTGGAGAAGGTCGCCATCAACGGCATGGTGCCGGACATGACGCTGATCTTCGATATCGATCCCGCCGAGGGCCTGAGGCGCGCTACCGCCCGGCGGGGGAGCAGTGACGGACCGGACCGCTTCGAGAAGGAAACATTAGCCATCCACCAACGCCGGCGCGAGGCGTTTCTCGCGATCGCCGCAGCTGAACCCGAACGCTGCGTCGTCGTCGATGCGTCAGCCGACCTCGACACCGTGGAGGATGTCGTTACCGCCATCGTCTTCGCGGCTCTTGAGAGGATGATGCCGGCGCAAAGAAGGCAGGCGGCGCCGGCATGATTTTCGAACGCATCGCGCCCGAACAGCACGACACGCTGGACGGGGTGCCCGAGCCATCCGAGACGCCGCGTCTTGTCGGTCACCCGCAGACGGCCAACATGCTCGCCACCGCTTACCGCTCGGGAAAACTGCCGCACGCACTGATCTTTGCCGGACCGGTGGGCATAGGCAAGGCGACGCTGGCCTTTCATCTGGCGCATCATCTGTTGAAGCACCCGGCCTTCGAGCAGGCGCCGGAAAGCCTTGCCGTTCCAGATCCGGCTTCGTCGCTGTTTCGCCAGATCGCCACCGGGGCACATCCTTCGGTGCTGCATCTTACACGCCCCGCGAATGACAAGACCAAGAGCTTCAAGACAGTGGTCACGGTCGACGAAATCCGCAAGGTCAGCCGTTTTCTGTCGCTGACGTCGCACGACGGCAGCTACCGGGTGGTTATCGTCGATCCCGCCGACGACATGAACACCAATGCTGCCAATGCCTTGCTGAAGAATCTTGAAGAGCCACCGGCGCGGACCTTGTTCATCCTCATCGTCCATGCGCCGGGCAGTTTGCTGCCGACGATCCGGTCGCGCTGCCAGATGGTGCGATTGGCCCCGCTCGATGCCAAGAGCTTGATGGCGGTTCTGGAGGGCATCGAGCCGCCGCCACCGGAGGATCCTGCGGCGCGCGCGGCGCTGGCGGAGCGGGCAGGGGGCAGCGCGCGCAACGCGATCCTGTTGACGCAGTATGGCGGGCTTGAAATCGCCGCCACCCTCGATGCCCTGGTGATGTCCAAAAAGATGGATGTCGCAGGCGCCTACCGTCTTGCCGAGGCGGTCGCCGGCCGCGACCAGGCAATCCCGTTCGAGATATTCAATCGCCGCGCGCTCGACCTGCTGTCGGCCGGCGCCAGCCAGGCCGCGCTCGCCGGCGATCTCGCGCGGGCCAAAACGCTGTCGGATACTTGGCACGAGGCTTTGAACGCTATATCTGAAACGGAGACCTACAATCTCGACAAAAAGCAGCACGCCCTGACCATGATCGACCGCCTGAATTCTGCAATGCGAATGTGACGGCCGCTGGCGTGGCTTTGGAAGCCCCTGAGCATTGATCCCAATCAATCGCAGGAACTTCGAAGCCACCACATTGGCGTCGGATGGCAATTGCCGTTTCGATGCGATATCTCACCGCGACATCTTTCATTCAGACATTCATGACGGCTCATCCATGTCACGCGAAAAATACTACGTCACGACGCCGATCTTCTATCCGAACGGAAAGCCGCATATCGGCCATGCCTACAATGTGATCGCCAGCGACACGCTTGCCCGCTTCCAGCGGCTCGACGGCAAGGACGTCTTCTTCGTCTCGGGGACCGACGAGCACGGCTTGAAGATGCAGCAGACGGCGGACGCCGAAGGCCTGACGCCGAAGGCGCTTGCTGATCGCAATTCGGCGATCTTCCGTTCGATGCTCGAAGCGACCGGCTGCTCGAACGACGTTTTTATCCGAACTACCGAGGAGCGGCACTACAAGGCTTGCCAGGCGATCTGGACACGCATGGCTGAGAATGGCGACATTTACCTCGACCGCTACAGCGGCTGGTATTCGGTTCGGCAGGAAGCCTATTTCGATGAGGCCGAAACCAAGGTCGGCGACGACGGCGTGCGCCGCGAACCGCTCGGCTCGCCTGTCGAATGGACCGAAGAAGAAAGCTACTTCTTTCGGCTTTCCGCCTATCAGGACAGGCTGCTCGCACTATACGAGAACAGCCCCGAATTCGTCGGGCCGGCGGAGCGGCGCAATGAAATCGTCAGCTTCGTCAAATCCGGCCTCAGGGATCTGTCCATCTCGCGCACCACGTTTAACTGGGGCGTGCCGGTCCCGGGCGACGACAAGCATGTGATGTATGTCTGGGTCGATGCACTGACCAACTACATCACCGCTGCCGGTTATCCGGATCCGGCCAGCGAGAGATGGTCTTTCTGGCCTGCAAACGTTCATGTCATCGGCAAGGATATCGTGCGCTTTCACGCGGTCTACTGGCCGGCTTTCCTGATGTCGGCTGGCATCGAATTGCCGAAGCGCGTGTTCGCGCATGGTTTTTTGTTCAACCGCGGCGAGAAAATGTCGAAGTCGGTCGGCAACGTCATCGACCCGTTCGCCATGATCGAGCACTACGGTCTCGACCAGGTGCGCTATTTCTTCCTGCGAGAAGTGCCGTTCGGTCAGGACGGTAGCTACAGCCATGATGCGATCGTCAACCGCACCAATGCCGACCTTGCCAACGATCTCGGCAATCTGGCGCAGCGCTCGCTGTCGATGATCGCCAAGAACTGCGGCGGCGTGGTGCCGAAGCGTGGCGAATTGAGCGACGCCGACAAGGCGATCCTCGATCAGGCAGATGCCGCCCTTGTCACGGCGCGCAGGACGATGGCCGACCAGGGCATCCATTTGGCGCTGGCGGCGATCTTTGGCGTGGTGGCCGAAGCCAACCGCTATTTCGCCGGGCAGGAGCCATGGGCGCTGAAGAAGACCGATCCGGCACGCATGGAAACGGTGCTGTGGACGACGGCTGAGGTGATCCGGCGTGTCGGATTGCTGTGCCAGCCCTTCATTCCAGGCTCGGCGGCAAAGCTGCTCGATCTTTTGGCGGTGCCGGCGGACAGCCGCGACTTCGCGCATGTCGCCGAAGCTCATGCGCTGGTGTCCGGTACGGCACTGCCGGCGCCGGAACCAGTATTTCCACGCTATGTCGAGCAAACGGATACAAGCGCCTGATGCTGGTCGACAGTCACTGCCATCTCGACTTTCCGGATTTCGCCGAAGAGCGGGCGACCATCGTCGCCCGCGCCCTCGCGGCCGGCGTCGGCCGTATGGTGACGATCTCGACGAGGGTGAAGCGATTTAGCCAAGTGCTTGAGATTGCAGAGACTTTCGATGAGGTCTATTGCTCGGTGGGCACCCATCCGCACAATGCGGCGGAAGAGCTTGACGTCACTGTCGATGATCTGGTGCGGCTCTCTGCTCATCGCAAAGTGGTGGCGATCGGCGAGGCGGGGCTCGACTATTTCTACGATCATGCGCCGCGCGACGCACAGGCTCAGGGCTTTCGCACCCACATCGCCGCGGCGCGCGTGACCGGTCTGCCGCTGGTCATCCATTCGCGCGACGCCGACGACGACATGGCTGACATCCTCGAAGAAGAAACAGGGAAGGGCGCCTTCCCCTTCATCCTGCACTGTTTTTCGTCTGGGCGCAGGCTAGCCGAGATCGGTGTCGCGCTCGGCGGCTACGTTTCGTTTTCCGGTATCCTGACCTTCAAGAACTCCGCCGAGCTGCGCGCCGTCGCCGCCGATGTGCCGCGCGACCGTCTGCTGGTCGAGACCGACGCGCCATACCTTGCGCCGATCCCGTTTCGCGGCAAGCGCAATGAGCCCGCCTATGTCGCGCATACAGCCAAGGTGCTGGCCGAGACGATCGGCTTCAGCGAGGCCGAGATCGCTGATATCACCACGGATAATTTCTTCCGGCTGTTCAGGAAAATGCCGCGCCCGAGCGCGCCGGGCGCCTGACGCATGAGCGACCGGTTACGTCTTACCGTCCTCGGCTGCGGCTCATCGCCGGGCACGCCACGCATCACCGGCGACTGGGGCAGTTGCGATCCCGCGAACCCCCGAAACCGGCGCACGCGCACCGCAGCGCTCGTCGAGCGGATCGCGGCGAATGGCGTCCGGACCACGGTCGTCATCGACACCGGCCCGGATTTCCGCGAGCAGATGCTGCTGGCATCGGTCAGGCGCATCGATGCGGTGGTCTATACACATCCGCATGCCGACCATATCCACGGCATCGACGATTTGCGCGGCTTCGTACTGGAGCAGCGCCACCGGATCGACATCCATGCCGATCAGGCCACCATGCTGCGCTTACGCGAGGCGTTCCGCTACTGTTTCGAAACACCGAAAGGCAGTTCGTATCCGCCGATCGTGAACGCCCATATCATCGACCACGACAGGCCGGTGGTGATCGAGGGCGAGGGCGGCGCCCTCACCCTCGAACCGCTGGTGCAGCTTCATGGCGACATCACCTCGCTGGGTTTCCGCATCGGCGGGCTGGCTTATTGCCCTGATGTCAGCGACTTTCCGGACGCGACCGCCGAGCGCTTGCGCGGGTTGGACGTGCTGGTCATCGACGCGCTGCAATACACCGTCCATCCGAGCCATCTGTCGCTTGGCCAGGCGCTTGGCTGGATCGAAAGGCTGGCGCCGAAGAACGCGGTGCTGACGCATATGCATGTGCCACTCGACTACGCCACGGTAATGGCCGAGACGCCGGCCAACGTCGAGCCTGCTTATGATGGCATGACGATCGAAATCCCTTACGAATCAGCGTGAAGGACCAAGTTTTTACGGCTGGGTTTCTGAGTGGGATCTCGCAAGGTGCGTGAAACCAATTTCTCGGCCCAGCGGCTCGCTGGTGCTACTTCCACGCCACATCCTTATCTGCCATTTCAGTTCCATAATCTATCTTATGCGACCAGGGGCTATTGGCGCAAAGTTAAAATGTCTTGATTCTGCAAAGTAGGAATGTCGCCCTGCTCGCTGTCGAGCGAGGGAGACGGCAGAATGGGATTGATCCTCATGAGCG